>JBGTSD010000011.1:0-54020 GCA_041940385.1 Phycisphaerales bacterium
ACGCCGAAGCGGTGCTGCTCGTCGATCACTGCGACGGCCAGCGAGCGGAACCGCACGCCGCCGGTCAGCAGCGCGTGCGTCCCGACGAGGATGTCGATGTCGCCATCGGCGAGGCGGCGCAGCAGGTCGTTGCGCTCCGCCGTCGTGAGCGCCCCCGTCAGCAGCGCCGTGCGGACCTTGGAGCCCTCCAGCATCGCGCTGATCGACGCATAGTGCTGCTCGGCGAGGATCTCGGTGGGGGCCATGATCGCCGCCTGCGCCTTCGACGCCGCGGCCATGAGCATCGCGAACACCGCGACCACCGTCTTGCCCGAGCCGACATCGCCCTGGATCAGCCGGTTCGCCGGCGTCGGGCGCTGCAGGTCGGCGACGACCTCCTTCACCACGGCGTTCTGCGCCGGCGTCAGCTCGAAGGGGATGCGCTCGCGGATGTGCCGATCGATCTCCGGCGACCAGCGCAGCGCCGGCGCCTTCAGCGTCCGGCGCTGATGCGCCCGTTTCATATGGACGCCGAGTTGCAGAAGCAGCAGCTCATCGAACGCCAGCCGCCGCCGCGCCGCAAGGGTGTCCTCCTCCGTCGCCGGGCGGTGCATCATCGCGTACGCCTCGCGCAGCTCCGGCAGCTCGCGCTCACGGCGGAAGGCGTCGGGCAGATGATCTTCGATCTGCGTGAGCGCATCGTCGAGCACCTGGCGCACGGCGCGTTCGATCTCCCGCGAGGAGAGTTCCTCCGTCGCGGGATAGACGGGGCGCAGGTGGTCCTCGGTCGGCGCCGGCTCGAGCGACTCGGGCTGGAGCACCTCGAGGCGCGGATTGACCATCTGCACGCCGCCGCCGTGCTGCCGCGCCTTGCCGTGCACGCGCAGACGCACGCCCGGCTGCACGCGATCGCGCAGGTAGAGGCCGTTGAACCACACCAGGTCGAGCCGGCCCGTGGCGTCGATCAGGACGGCCTCGAGCCGCTTCTTGCCACGAAAGACCGGGCGCGTCGCCGTGACCTCGCCGCGCGCCGTGGCGACCACGCCGAGCGGCACGTCCTTGATGCGCGTCTCCGCCGCCTCCTGCTCGTGACGCATCGGGAGGTGACGGATCAAGTCGGCGATCGTCTCGATGCCCAGCCGCCGGTACACGCCCGCGCGGCGAGGACCGACACCGGGAACGGCGTCGATCGGGGCGCGCAGGTCAAACCGGGCCGCGCTCGGCATGCGGATCAGGATACGCGACTTCAGGATCGCGACCGCGGCTCAGTTCGCGTAGATCAGGATCTCGACGCGCCGGCTGTCCTTCTTCGTCCCCTTCGGGGAGCTGGGGCCGAACGACGCGATGTACATGTTGCTGTTCGAGACACCCTTGGTCGCGAGGTACTCCTCGACCGCCAGGGCGCGCTCGGCGCCGAGACGCTCGTTGGTCTTCCAGCCGCTCTTGCGGATGGGGTCGGAGTCCGTGTGACCCTCGATCCGGATCATGCGACCCGAATACTGCGAGTTCAGCACGCTGGCGATGCGATCGAGCGTCCGCTTGGCGGCGTCGCGCAGCGTGGCGCGGCCCGAATCGAACAGGATGTCGCCCTCGACGTCGAGCTTCACCGCGCCGCCCATGAGGTTCATGGAGGTGACGCCCTCGATGCCCTCGAAGCCCGTCGTGCCGCCGGAGCCGCCCTGGGAGATCTGCGACTCGAGATTCGCGCGCTCCTCCTCGAGCAGCGCCCGCTGGGCGTTTGCCTCGCCGAGCTGCGCCTCGAGCTGCGAGTTGCGCCCGCGCAGTTCCTGATTCTCCGACTCCAGCAGCGCCACGCGCTTCTTGGAATCGTCGCAGCCGACCATCGAGAAGGTGAGAACGGCGCCGATGACCGCGCAGCACGCGCGGGACCGGTTCGAGAATGCCATGGGAGCGCCTCCGTGCATCAAGGCCTGTGTGTTGGTGCATCCACGGACCGGCCCGGCGGGCCGGCCGCACGAACCGATTGCAACCGACCTCTTCGTCCGCGTCAAGCCGGGCGCCCTACGGCAGGCGGATCATCCCGCCGCTCAGCGCCGCCAGCAGCGATTCGATCTGAGGCCGGGCGATCATCACCGCCATCGTCGCCACCGCCAGATGAGGCCCGTAGGGCAGCGCCGTCGATCGTCCACCCCGAAGGGCGAACACCATCACCGTCCAGCCCAGTCCCAGCAGCGGCGCAAGTCCAAACGCCAGCAGCGGATCCACCCACCCGAGCGCCGCGCCGACCGCGGCCATCAGGTGCACATCGCCCAGCCCCATCGCCTCCGCCCCGAACGCCAGCGACGCCAGCAGACGCACGCCCCAGACCACCGCGCCGCCGACCAGATATCCCAGCACCGAGCCCGCGAGCGCCTCGACCCAGAGCGGCGGATCCATCGGGTGAAGACTCAGCAGCCACCAGCCGCAGACGGCGAAGAGCGTCGGCAGCGCGACGAACGCCAATTCCTTGAGCATCTCCCGCCGGGCATGGGGATAGGCGAGCCAGTCCGGCGTGCTCTCAGCCGACTCGTCTCCATCGTCCTTCACGGGCCGGCCAGCGACGCTCATCACGACGCCGACGCCCATGCCGAAGAGCGCTTGACCGGGGCCGATCAACCAACCGGCGCCGCCGAGGACCAGCGGCGGCAGGACATCCGCCACGACGCCGAGCATCGCCGGGCGCGTCGACGCGGGTTTCGCCGTTGCGGCCGGCGTGCTGCCGGGCGCCGATTCGCCGACAGGCACCGCGGCGCGCAGCAACGCGCCGATCACAAGCCCCAGAGCCGCGCCGATCGCCATGCCGGGCATCGGCCGCCCCATCCGCTCGCCGATGACGAAGCCGCCGACCATGAGCGCCACCGCCGGCCCGGTGAAGAGCAGCGTCCGCGCGAAGAGCGCACGGAGCGTCACCGTCTCGGTGAGTGGGGGCGCGTCGCCCTTGGGCGCCTTCTTCGCCTCCTCCGCCCATTCCTCGAAGTCCGCGAACGAACGCGGGATCCAGCCGATGCGCAGCATCAGGAGCGCGAGCAGCAGCCCCACACCCCCGCCGGCCGCCAGGCCCAGCACCCCGCCCGTCGGGATCGGCAGCGACCAGTCCGCGGCCGCGATCAATCCGCGATCAAAGTCGCGCCGCAGCGCGCCCAGCACGAGCGCGTGCAGCGGATGCAGCACCATCGCGACCACCGTCGCCGCCCACGGCAGGATCAGCGGGATCGTGAACGTCCGCGCATCGATCAAGGTCATCGCCAGCAGCGACGCGACGAGAACCAGCGCGATCGTCAATGTCGGCCACGTCACGTTGACCCCGGCCCGCGCCCAGTCCGGCACGCCGCTGGTCCGCGACCAGGGAATCTCAATCGCGCCGGCGCCGGGGAACCATGTCATGAAGAGCCCGAGGAACACGATCGCCGTCGCCGCCTCGATCAGCGGGTACTGCGCCGAGATCGGCGACCGACAGAATCGGCACCGCCCGCGCAGCGAGATCCAGCCGAAGATCGGGAAGTTCTCGCGCCACGTCAGCCGCGTCTCGCATCGCGGGCAGCGCGACGGCGGCGTCCAGAGCCCCTCGCCCCGCGGCAATCGGTACGCCAGCACGTTGATGAATGACCCCACGCACGCGCCGACCGCGAAGACGAACAGCATCGGCGGGATCGCCAGCCAGGACGCCGGCAACGTGAGGGCGAGCGTCATCGCGCGCGCTTGGCTCCATCACCCTCGGCCGGCGGCGCCGTCAGCTCCGTGATCCGCTGCTCCGCACGATCGAGAATCGAGCGGCAGTGCTTGAGCAGCGCCGCGCCCTTCTCGTACTCCGCGATCGACTCCTCCAGCCCGACCTTGCCGGACTCGATGCGATCGATCAGCTTCTCGAGCTGCGCGAGCGCCTCCTCGAACGGCACGTCGCTTGCGCCGTCCTTCGCCTCCGCGCCGGGCTTGCCCTTCGGACGCTTGGTCACGACATCACCTTACCTCGTCGGCCCCGAAGAGGCCCATCGTCCCGTCCGGTCGGCGCCGGGCGGAACGCGTCGGCTCACGGCGCGGCGGCGCGGGACGCTCGAACACGTCCTCGCCGACCACCGACGCGAACTCGCCCTCCTGCACGCGCGTCACGATGCGATCGCCCGATCGAACCTGCGACGGCGACTTCACCGCCTTGCCCTTCGGATCGAACGTCACCGAATACCCCCGCGCCAGGACGCTCCCCGGGCCGACCGCCTCCAGCGATCGAGCCGCCGCCTTCAGTCGATCCTTCCGGCGCTCGAGCGCCACCCGCAGCGCTTGATCGAGCCGAAGCTCCAGCGGCCGCAGGTCGATCCGATCGCGCCGCCGCCGCAGCGCGCCGGTCAGCCGACTCTCGACTTCGGCGAGCACGATCCGCCGCTCCGCGTAGACGCGCTCGGGGCGAACTCGGGCCAGGCGCTCGCCGAGTTGAGCCGCGGCGTGCCGGCGCTCGTGCATCACCGTGCGAACGCCCGCGCGCAGCCGGCGCGCCACGCTGTCGAGCTGCTGGGCGACCTCGGCGCCGTCCGGCGTCAGGCGCACCGCCGCCTGCGTCGGTGTCGCGCAGCGTTCATCGGCGACCATCTCGGCGATGGTCAGGTCCGTCTCGTGCCCGATCGCCGCGACAACCGGGACGGCGCATCGGAAGAGCGCGTCGGCGATGGCTCGGTCATTGAACGCGGCGAGATCGTCCGGCGACCCTCCGCCGCGCGTCAGGATGACGGCGTCAACGCCCAGCCGCTCGTGATTCTTGCTGACATGCTGGAGTGCGCCGACGACGGCCGGAACGGCCCCGGGCCCCTGCACCAGCACGTCGATGACCACGACCTCCACCGCCGGGCACCGCTTCTTCATCGTGGACAGCACGTCCTGCAGCGCCGCGCCGGTGCGCGACGTGATCACGGCCACGCGTTTGGGGAACCACGGCAGCGGCTTCTTGCGCTCGGGGTCGAAATAACCCCGTTCCTTCAGTTCCTTCAAGAGCGCCTGAAGCTTCAGGTCCATCGCGCCCGCGCCCACGGGCTCCAGCTTCGTGACATAAAGCTGCGTGCGCCCCTGCGGCGCGTAGTGCTCGACCGAGCCCGTCGCGACGACCTCCGCGCCGTCCGTCAGGTCGAACCCGACCTTCCGAGCCGCGGACGCGAACATCACGCACGCGATGCTCGCCTCGCCGTCGGAGAGGGAGAACCACCAGTGCGTGCGATCGCGGAATCCGACGACCTCGCCCACGACGCGCACCGGCGCCGGCACGCCGCGCCGCAGCGCGCTGTCGATGCGTTGGGCCAGCTCGGAGACCCGCAGCGGTCGATCGTCGGAGGGCTTCGCCGCGGGCGCCTCCTGCGGCGTCGGCGTCGCCATGCGGGCGGGATCGAACAGAGGTCGTCCGTCGCGGTTGGTCTTGCGCGGCTTCTTCACGGGTGATCCATCACCACTGGATCGGGATGCCTTCCTTGCGGTACTTCTCGACCAGGAGCTGCGCCTCGGCCAACGCGCGCTCAAGGCGACGCGCCGCGTCCGTGATGGCTCGATAGAGATCCGGGTTGTTCACGAGAAGGCCAAGCGTCCCCTCGCCCTCGTTGACCTTGCCGAGCATGAGTCGCGCATCGCCCACCGCCTGGCCGATCTCGTCGCTGAGCGCCGCGACTTCACGCGCCAGCTCGGCGCCGCTGTCGCCCAGGCGCGTCGCCTGCGTGTTCACCGTCTCCGCCGTCGCGCTCCACGCCTCGACCGCCTCCGCCGTCTGATCGATCAGCGTCGCCGCCTTGCTGACGGCGCGCTGCGCATCGGCGCGCATCTGATCATCGCCGAGCCATTCCTCGACCGCCGCTGCAGCCCGCTCGATCTGCGCCACCGTGTTCGCGATGTTCGGCGAGCCGTCCGCCGGCGGTTGCCCGCCGGGTGTAGGCGTCAGCATCCCCTCGATCCGCTCGCCCACGCGCACGTACGTGTCGCTCAGCCGCTCGAACGACTTCGCCGCGCCCTCGAGCGACGCCAGCCGCTCGTCGAGCAGCGAACCGATCTGGTCCAGCATGCTCGACGCCCGCCCGCGGATCGATTCGCCGGTCACGAAGTAGCCCGCATCACCCGTCGGGGAGCGCGGCGTCGAGAGCGTCAGCGTCGCATCGCCGACGAACGACCGATCGATCGACACGGTCACGTCGCGCGGGATCTGCACGCCCTCGTACACATGGATCGTGAGCGCCACGCCCTCGTAGGGATTGGCCGCGGGCTCGATCTTCTTGATCGTGCCGATCTTCACGCCGTTCAGATTCACCGGCGACACCGTCGCGAGCCCCGCCGCCGTGTCGAGACGGACCTCCAGCGGATACGTCTTGCGCGTCTGCACGTCGCCGATCAGGAACAGCGTGATCGCCAGGCCGACGAGGCCGAGGATCGCCGTCAGTCCGATCATGAAATCCCGGATCCGTGCGTTCAAGAATCGACCTCCCGTGCGCCGCCGGCGGGCGCGGCCACTTCATCAAGCAATGGATCGTACCGCCCGCTCAGGAACCGCTGCACGTAGGGGTGATCGGACTTGGCGATCTGATCGAACGGCCCGTCCGCGACGATCCGCCCATCGTAAAGCACCACCGCACGGTCGGCGACGCGCCGGGCGCTTACCAGATCGTGCGTCACCACCACGCCGCTGACGCCGAGATTTCGCCGCAGCTTGATGATCAGCTCGTTGATCCCGTCCGATCGGATGGGATCGAGCCCCGTCGTCGGCTCGTCGTAGAGCACGAGGTCCGGCCTCAGGATGATCGCCCGCGCCAGCGCGACGCGCTTCTTCTGCCCGCCGGACAGCTCCGAGGGCATCTTGTGCTGCACACCGTCGAGCCCGACCGTGCGCAGCGCCTCCTTCACCCGCGCCCGGCGATCCTCCGGCGGAAGATCGGTGTGCTCGGCGAGGGGGAACGCCACGTTCTCCTCGACGTTCATGGAATCGAAGAGCGCCGAGAGCTGGAAGAGGAACCCGATGTGACGGCGAATATCCCGCAGCCGGCGCTCCGAGACATTGTCCACCCGGGCGCCGCGGAAGAGGATGCGCCCGCGATCCGGACGCAGCAGCCCGACGATGTGCTTGAGGAGCACCGACTTGCCCGCGCCGGACGGACCCATGATCACGGTCGTCTCGCCGGGGCGAAGCTCCAGCGACACGCCGCGCAGCACCACCTGATCGCCGAAGGACTTGTGGACGTCCTCGAACTGGACGATCGGACGCTCCGCGTCCACCGGGGCGAGGGATGTGTCGGCGGCCGAGGCGGGATGTGGATCGTGCGGCACAGCCCTATCATCGCCTCGATGGCCGACCTCGGCGAGCGAAGACTCATTCATCGTGGCCGCCGGTTCGACTTCGAAGTCGTCACACACCCCGGCCCGGGCGGGAAACCCATCACGCGCGAGGTGGTGCGGCACCCCGGCGCGGTCGTGATCGTGCCGCTGCTCGATGGCGATCGGATCGTCCTGATTCGCAATTTTCGGATCGCCACCGGCGATTGGCTCCTCGAATGCCCCGCGGGGACGCTCGATCCCAAGGAGCCGCCCCACGTCTGCGCCGCCCGCGAACTCACCGAGGAGACCGGCTACCGCGCCACGAAGATCGAGCCCCTCGGCTGGTTCTACACCACCCCCGGCCTGACCGACGAGCGCATGCACGCCTTCCTGGCGACCGGTCTCACCCTCGCCGGGCAGGATCTCGACGACGACGAACAGATCGAGGTCGTCCCTGTGCCGCTCACGAAGGCGATGGCGATGATCGATTCGGGGGACCTCACCGACGCCAAGTCAATCCTCGCCATCCTCCTTGCCCAGCGCAAGGGCCTCCTGGGAGGCGGACGTTGAGCCCGCGCGGCTCCATCGGACGATCCTCGGGCGGCGGCGACTTCCGGCGCGTGCTCGGACGCATCTTCGGCGACTCGGAGAACCCGCTCGGCTGGGCGCTCACCATCGGCACGGTCGCCGCGATCCGCGTGCGCCTTCACCTGCTCTTCATCATCTTCGTCATTGCGCAGCTTCTGACCTCGATCGCCAGGGATTCGCTCGGCATCGGGTACACCGCGATCCTGATGGGGGCGCTCTTCGTCATCGTGCTGCTGCACGAGTTCGGCCACTGCATCGCCTGCAGGCGTGTCGGCGGCGAGGCGGACGAGATCCTCATGTGGCCCCTCGGCGGCCTCGCCATGTGCAACCCACCTCACGAGTGGCGCGCCCACCTCGTGACGGCGCTTGGCGGCCCGGCGGTGAATGTCGTCCTGCTGCCGATCACCTCCGCCGCGCTCGCCCTCGCCGGGCTCGGCGACGAGATCATCTTCAACCCCCTCAAGCCCACGATCTCGCTCGCCGTCGCCGCGAGCTACTGGACCGCGGCCCTCTGGATCGTGCATTACGTCAACATCGTGATCCTCGGCTTCAACCTGCTGGCGCCGATGTTCCCGCTGGACGGCGGGCGCGTCGTGCAGGCAATCCTTTGGCGACGGATGGGCTTCCACGCCTCGATGGACGTCGCGTGCGTCGTCGGCATGGTCGGCGCGGGCGTGCTGATCGTCGTCGGCATCGTCGGTTCGCACCTGATGCTCGCAGGCATCGGCCTCTTCAGCGGGATGATCTGCTGGTACGAGCGCCGCCGGCTCCGCGCCGCGGATGAACTCGGCGACGTCGTGCGGATGTCCCTCGAACAGGCCGAGCGCGAGGCGGCACGGCGCGAGCGCGGCCCCTCGCGCAGCCAACGCAAGCGCCAGGAGCGCGAGCAGCAGGAGCAGGCCGAACTGGATCGCATCCTGGCGAAGATCGCCTCCGACGGGATGGGCAGCCTGACGGCGGGCGAAAAGAAGACGCTCAAGCGGGCCACCGAACGCCGAAGAGACGTCTAGAACCGTCTCCCGCCCGGCGGAGTAACATCGTCCCCGCCGTTTCTCGAACCACTCCACCGAACGCGCGGCCCGGGCCATGGTCGGCCGGGCCGGAGCCATTCGCAGGCAGGACGCGACCCCGCCCATGGGCATCTACGACCGCGAATACGTCCGCGACCGACGTCCCCCCTCGGGCTTCAACCGGCTCCACGGATGGTCGTTCAACACCTGGCTCATCGTCGTCAATGTCGCGGTGTTCGTGCTCGCGTCGATTGCGCCCGGACTCGGCACGTTCATCTACGAATGGGGCCACTTTTCGACCGCCAAGGCGTTCTTCATGGTCATCACGCTGCCCGACGGGCGTGACCAGATCCAGTTCGGCCTCGAGGCCTGGCGCTTCGTCACCTTCCAGTTCCTCCACGCCAACTGGATCCATCTGTTCTTCAACATGTTCGCCCTCTGGCTCTTCGGCGAACTGGTCGAACGACGCCTCGGCAGCAAGCGCTACGCCGCGTTCTACCTGGCCTGCGGCATCTTCGGCGCCGTCCTGTACCTCCTGCTGAACCTGCTCGGCAGCTTCGTCGCGTCGGTGCCGGGCGTCCTGCCCGACGACCCGCGCACGCCGCTCATCGGCGCCTCGGCGGGCGTGTTCGGCGTCCTGATGGCCGCGGCGTTCTACGAGCCCCACGCGCCGATGCAGCTCCTCTTCCTGCCCTTCACCATCCGCCTGCGCACGCTGGCCTACGGCTACGTCGCGCTCGCCGCGATCAATCTGCTCATGCAGGGCAACAACGCCGGCGGCGACGCGGCGCACCTGGGCGGCGCGATCGCCGGCTTCATCCTCATCCGGAGGCCGCACCACCTCGCCGACTTCTTCGATGTCCTCGGTCCATCGAAGAAATCGAGAGCGAAGCGCGGCGGCGCTCCACCGGCGCGCGCCTCGGGCCCGAGCGACGGCGAGATCGACCGCATCCTCGCGAAAGTCTCGACCGACGGCCTGCAGAGTCTCTCGGCGCGGGAGCGTGAGATCCTGCGCAAGGCGTCGGAGTCGAAGCGCTAGGCGATGAGCGCGCTGTCCTTCGAGATCCTGGCCCGCTCCGCCACCTGCCACGCCCGCGTCGGCAAGGTCACGACGCGCCACGGCGCCTTCGACACGCCGGCGTTCATGCCGGTCGGCACCAAGGCGACCATAAAGGGCATCCTGCCGAACCTCGTCGCCGCGACCGGCGCGCAGGTCGTGCTCGGCAACACGCTGCATCTCCTTCTGCGCCCCGGGCCGGAACTGATCGAGCGCCAGGGCGGCCTGCATGCCTTCATGGGCTGGCCGGGCCCGATCCTCACCGACTCCGGCGGCTATCAGGCCTATTCCCTCGCCGACACCAACCGCGTGACGGACGACTCCGTGGTGTTCAAGTCGATCGTCGATGGCTCGATGGTCGAACTCACGCCGGAGCGCGCGATCGACACGCAGAACAAGCTCGGCGCCGACATCATCATGGCGTTCGACGATTGCCCGCCGAGCGTCGATCCCGCGACGCTCAACCAGGCGCGCCTGCGCCTCGCCGCGAAACGCGACGCCGGGCGTCAGGGCTACAACCACGACCAGCGCCTCGAGATCGCCAACGAGCGGACCATCCGCTGGCTGGAGCGCTGCGCCGCGGCGCACGCGCGCCCGAACGACCAATCCCTCTTCGGCATCGTGCAGGGCGGCACGGACCTCGCCCGCCGCGACTGGTGCATCGACCGTGTCTGCGCCATCGACCTTCCCGGCTACGCCATCGGCGGCGTCGCGGTGGGGGAGGGGCACGACGAGATTGTCCGCGTCGTCGAGCACAGCGCCCCGCGCCTTCCCGAGAACAAGCCCCGCTACCTCATGGGCGTCGGCTACGAGCGCGACCTCGTCGCGGCCGTCCGATCCGGCGTGGACATGTTTGATTGCGTCCTGCCGACTCGGAACGGTCGCAACGCCACGGCCTTCACCCCCGCCGGCCAGATCCGGCTCCGCAACGCGTCGTTCGCCGAGGACCCCGCCCCGATCGACGCGACCTGCGATTGTCTCGCCTGCAGCCCGAGCATCCACGGCTGGGCCACGCCGGACGGCCGACCCTTCGGCCGGGCCTACATCCGTCACCTCTTCATGGCGGACGAGATGCTGGGGCCGATCCTGGTCACCCTGCACAACCTCAGGCACTTCCAGCGGCTCATGTTGGACATCCGGGCCGCGATCCGGGATGATGCGTGGTCCTCCCTGACCCGGCGATGGCCGGTTTTGGCCCGATCCCGGGACGAGCAGCCCGGCCGGGCGGCAGAAGCACGGCAAGACGAACCCTGAAATCCGGCGCCGTCGGGCCCGCAGCAAGGGTCGCGGCAAACGGCCGACGCGATCGCCCGCTCCGGCGCTCGCTCCAGCACCTCTCCCCCGAACGCCTCATGACGATGAACACCTTCGATCCCACCACCACGTTCTTCCTCGCCCAGACCGACGCCGCGCCCCCGGTCGCCGGACGCACCGATGGCGGCGGCGTCACCGGCGAGTCCTCCCAGCCGCTCGGCGGCGGCGGACAGGCGCCGCCACCCTCGCCCTTCGGCGGTCAGTTCATCTTCATTCTCGCGGCGATGCTCGGCGTGATGATCCTCATGCAGGTCTTCGCCGGGCGCAAGGAAAAGAAGCGCCGCGCCGAGATGCTCTCCGGCCTCCGCCGCCACGATCGCGTCGTGACCATCGGCGGCATCATCGGCGCCGTCGCCGAGGTGCGCGACGACGAGGTCATCCTCAAGGTGGACGAGTCCACGAACACCAAGATCCGCGTCACCCGCAACTCCGTGCAGAGCGTCCTGAAGCGCTCCAGCGCGGAAGAGAAGCCGGCCCCCGAGCCCGCGCAGGTCTGACGCCGCTCCACGAACCAACCAAGCCCTTCCCGACCCGATCGCCCACCCCATGACCCGACTGATCCGAAACGTCGTCCTCCTCGTCGCCCTGCTGGCGCTCGCCGTCCTGGCGATCATCCCGCCCTCCGAGAAGCTGGCGCGCGGCAAGGACCTCGCCGGCGGCGCCAGTCTCGTCTATGCGGTCGAGATCGACGCCACCGAGAACGCCTCCAGCGTTCTCGACCAGACGATCGAAGTCCTCAAGCGCCGCGTCAATCCGACCGGCGCCCTCGATATCTCGATGGTCGCGCAGGGCGACAACCGCATCGAGATCTCGATGCCGCTGCCGAGCGACCGCGTTCGCCAGCTTCGTCGTGAATTCGACGAAGCGCTGGAAGCCGTCGGCTCGCGCACCATCGCGCCGTCCGAACTCGAGCGCGTCATGCGTCTCCCGTCGTCCGAACGCCTGACCGAGCTCGAGAAACTCGCCGACGGCAGCGAGAGCCGGCTCCAGCTCCTGCGCAATGCCGCGGCCCGCTCCGACGAGGCCCGCCAGGCGCGCCAGGCGTACACCGAGGCCGAGCGGGCCCAGGCCGACGCCGCGATCATCGACCGGCTCGTCCAGACCGCCGCCGACGCCGAGATCGCGTACGACGAGGCGCGCAACGCCGCGCTCGCGTCCGCCGTCAGCACCGACGAGGTCCGGCGCGCGATCGAGCTCTCGAACACCACGCGCAGCATCCCGGACCGCGACACCGGTCAGCCCGTCGTCCTGCCCTCGCCGCGCATGCGCGCCGTCGAGCGACTCAAGGAGACGCACGCCGACGCCGCCCCGGCCATCGACGCCGCGCTCGCCGCCTGGGAGCGCTACGAGGCCGAGCGCACCGGCCTCGACGACCCGGCCGACCTCATCCGCCTCCTGCGCGGCGCCGGCGTGCTGTCCTTCCGCATCGTCCCCGAGCCCGGCGCCATCCAGGACGAGGAACGTCTCCGCGCCGAACTCCGGGAGCGCGGCCCGCGCGCCGTGCGCTCGATCGATACGCGCTGGTACCAGCTCGAGGATGTCGAGGCCTGGTACGACAACGTCCAGCAGCTTCGCGAGCTCCAGGCAGATCCCGCCGGGTTCTTCGCGGGCCGTCGCTACATCGTCGAAGAGCGCGACGGCCTCTACTACATGCTCCTCTACGACACGCCCGGCCTGCGCCTCACCGAGGCCGAGGGCTCGTGGCGCGTCTCCGCCGCATTCGAGCAGCCCGACCAGCTCGGCCGCCCGGGCATCGGCTTCCGCATGGACGCCCTCGGCGCCCGACTGCTCGGCGATCTGACCGGCGCCAATGTCAGCCGCTCGATGGCCGTGCTGCTGGACGACAAGGTCTACACCGCGCCCAACCTCAACAGCCAGATCACCTCGCAGGGCATCATCCAGGGCGTCTTCACCCGCAAGGACATCCAATACATCACCCAGACGCTGCAAGCCGGCTCGCTCGCCGCGAAGCTCTCGCCCGAGCCCATCAGCCGCAGCGTCACCGGACCGGAACTCGGCGCCGACAATCTCCGCAAGGGTGTGCTCGCCGGCTCGTACGCGTTCATCGCGATCGCCGTGCTGATGGTGCTGTACTACTTCACCTGCGGCGCCATCGCCGTGGGTGCGCTGGCCTCGACCGCGCTCCTGCTGCTCGCGCTCATGGCCATCGGTCGCGCCGCGTTCACCATGCCCGGCATCGCCGGCGTCGTGCTGACCTTCGGCATGGCGGTGGACTCCAGCGTGCTCATCTACGAGCGCATCCGCGAAGAACTCATCGCCGGACAGAACGTCAAGGCCGCGATCCGCATCGGCTACCAGCGAGCCCTCTCCGCCATCGTCGACGGCAACATCACGACCCTGATCGTCGCGCTGGTCCTCTACTGGACGGGCACGACCGAGATCAAGGGCTTCGCGGTCGTCCTCGGCATCGGCATCGTGACGACGCTCTTCTCCGCGCTGGTCTTCACCCGCATCGCGCTGAACGTCCTCGGCGAGGGCATCAAAGTCAAGCGGCTCAGCATGCTGCCGACGGCCATCCCCGCCCTCGGCCGCGCGCTCGAGCCCCGCATCGACTGGATCGGCCTCCGCTACTTCTTCTACGCCCTCTCCGCCGGGCTCGTCATCCTCGGCGTGAGCGTCATGTTCGTCCAGGGCTCGGAGATGTTCGACAACGAGTTCCGCGGCGGAACCGCCGTCACGCTCCAGCTCCGCAGCGACGATCCCGACGGCGACGGCCCCCTCGAGGGAGAGCCCCTCAAGCTAACCCGCGCCGAGGTCGAAGAGCGCGTCCGCACCGCTGCCCAGGCGGCGCCCGTGGGCTCCGAGCTCTCGAAGATGCTCACGGCCGACATCATCGCCGTGAACCCCGACGCCGATCAGGTGACGTCGAGCACCTTCCTCATCAAGACCGTCGTCACCAACGCCGACCTGGTCTCCGAGACGCTGATCGACGCCTTCGCCGACGTCCTCGACGCGCGCCCGCCGCTGTCGCTGGGCTCCGTCGTCTCGCAGCCCATCACCTCCTCCGTGCTCGGCGAAAACATCGGCCGCCCGAACGTGCGCGATGACGTCTCCGACGCCATCGGCGGCGTCGTCGTCGTGGTCGACGGGGTGGACCCCGCCGTTCCGCTCGCCGACATCGAGGGCCGCCTCGAGCAGATGGGCGCGCAGCCGGACTACAGCGACTCGCTCACGCGATCGCACCAGACCGTCATCCTCGATGGCGATCCGACCGCCGTGCGTTCGTTCGCGGTGGTGGCGACGGACCCGGCGCTCTCGTTCTTTGACGACGAGGGCCGCTGGCGCACCGAGATCGCCGAACGCGAGATCGCGCTGACCACCGACGCCCTCGAGAAGGGCAGCACGCTCGCGGGCGTGCAGAACTTCAGCCCGGCCATCGCGCGGGACTTCGCCGCCCAGGCCGCGGTGTCCGTGATCCTCAGCGTCGTCGGCATTCTGATCTACGTGTGGGTGCGGTTCGGCTCGATGCGCTACAGCCTCGCCGCCGTCGTGGCGGACGTGCACGACGCGCTCATCGCCGTCGGCCTCGTCGCTGTGGCGGAGGTGGTCTACGAGCTGGCGCCGGGCGTCGCCGCGACCATCGGGCTTCAGCCCTTCAAGATCGACCTGGCGATGGTCGCCGCGATCCTGACCGTCCTGGGCTACTCGCTGAACGACACGATCGTCGTGATGGACCGCATCCGCGAGAACCGCGGCAAGCTGGCCTACGCCTCGCGCGAGGTCGTCAACCTCTCCCTCAACCAGACCTTCAGCCGAACCATCATCACCAGCGGCACGACGCTGCTCTCCTGCCTCATCCTCTACATCTTCGCCGGTGAGTCGATCCGCGGCTTCGCGTACGCCATCTTCGTCGGCGTCCTCGCGGGCACCTATTCCTCGATCGGCATCTCCGCTCCCATCGTCTGGAGCCGAAGACCGCCGCCCGGGAAGCCGATGTATCGTGAAGGCGAGTCCAAGGCCGCAGGTAGCGCGGCCCTCGCCACCACCTGATCCCGTCCGGGCCTCCGCCCGGGAGGCGAGCCATGCGGAGCGGCAAGGAACGTCTGGCGCTGGGCGCGGGGCTCCTCGCGGGGCTCTGGATCGCCGTGTACTGGCTCTGGCCCGTCGAGCGCGAGCCGGCCATCACGTTCGCTGACGAGCCGGCGCCCGTCTCCACGAGCGCCGAGCCCGCGCCGATCCAGCGCCCGATCCCGACCGATCAGCCCCCTCCGCCGCAGGTCGCCGAGCGCCCCGCGCAGCAGCCCACCGGCGTCATCGCGCCGCAGTTCGCGACCCACACCGTCCGCGCCGGCGAGACGTTCCAGTCGATCGCGAGGGCCCGCTACGGCGACTCGGCCCTCTGGTCGGTCATCGGCCGCGCCAATCCGCGCGTGGACCCGGAGAAGCTCCGTCCCGGCGTCGAGCTGCGCATCCCCATCGACCCGCGCAATGTCCAGGGTCTTCCCACCGAGGACGCGCCGACGATCGACGTCGCCGCCAAGCCCGTCGAGTACATCGTCCGCTCCGGCGACACGCTCGGCGAGATCTCCAAGACCTACTACGGCACGACCGCGCTGTGGGAGATCATCCTCGACGCCAACCGCACGCTCATCTCACGGCCGCAGGACCTGCGGCCCGGCATGCGCCTGCTGATCCCGCCGAACCCTCGCGGCGCCGGCTCGCGCTGACGCTCACTCGGTCTCGACCGTCTCGGCCTGCTCCTCGCGCATCCCCGCCAGCGCCTTGCGCAGCGATCGGGACGGCTTCGCGCCGTCGGGCTTCGGCTCCGCCTCGGGCTCCTCGTCGCCCGACGTGTCCGCCGTGACGCGGATCGACCCGCCCTCGCCGACCTCGTCAAACTTCACGCTCACCCGGCGCGACACGCCGCGCTCCTGCATCGTCACGCCGTAGAGCTGGTTGGCGTGGTGCATGGTGCGCTTGTTGTGGGTGATGACGATGAAGTGGCTGGAGTCGAGGAATCGGTGGAGGATGGAGCAGAAGCGCTCGACGTTGCTCTCGTCGAGGGCCGCGTCCACTTCGTCCAGCACGCAGAACGGCGAGGGCTTGCTCTCGAAGATGGACATCAGGAGCGCCACGGCCGTCATCGTCTTCTCGCCGCCCGAGAGCTGGGTGATGCTGCGCGGCTCCTTGCCCGGCGGCTTGGCGATGACCTCGACGCCCGATTCGAGCCAGTCGATCTCGCCCGTCTCCGGGTGCGGCATGAGACGCACTTCCGCGCGCCCGCCGCCGAACAGCCGGCGGAACATCCCGTCCGCCCCGCCGAAGTGACCCTGGATGCGCTCGAAGACTTCCTTGAACCGGTCGCGGCTCACATCGCTCAGCTTCTGGATCAGCGCCTCGAGCGCCGCCCGGGCCTGATCGATGTCCGCGACCTGCTGCGCCAGGTCCTCGTTGCGCGCCTCGAGCTGGGTCTCCTCCTCGATCGAGTCGAGGTTCACGTTGCCCAGGCGCTTGATCTCGACGCGCAGGCGCTCGATCTCGGCGCCCACGGCCTCCTGGTCCATCGGCTCGCGGCTCTCGTCGAGCCCGCCGCGCCACACGACGTAGCGGGCGGAAAGATCCAGCTCGATCTCCTGCTGCGTCCGCTCCTCGAGCGTCTCGCGCCGGACCTCGAGCTCGCGGCGCGACATCTCGAGACTGTTCCAGTCCCGCTCGATGTGCTGCGCCTTCTCCCGCGCCAGCAGCGCCTTCTCGCCCATCTCGCGGGCCAGCTCGGTCGCCTCGTTGAGCGACGTCTCGAGCTCGGCGGCCCGGGCCGCGGCTTCCTCCGCCGCGACCTTCGACGACTCGATCTGCTCGTGCGCCTCGCGCAGCGACTGCTCGTGATCCGCGACGCGCTGCCGCCTATGGCTGGCCGCCTCGGCCGCCTGACGCGACTGACGCTCCGCCTCCTCGATCGCCAGCTCGAGCTGACGCACTTCGCGCCGGACGGCGACGGCCTGCTCGGCCTTCTGGCCGGAGACGACCTTCGCCCCCATGAACGCCTCGTTCGCGCGCTCGACGCCCGCGCTAAGGTCCGCGACGCCCGTCTCCAGGTCGCGCAACGCCGCGGTCTGCTCCTGCTCGAGCCTCCCGAGACTCTCGGCCTTCGCCAGCACCGCCTCGCGGTCCTGCGTGAGCGCCCGGATGTGGCTCTGGGCCTCCTCCGATTCCTCCTCGATCGCCTGACGCTCGCGCGCCAGACGGTCGCGCTCGACGCCCAGCCGGTCACGCCGCGCTTCTTCCGCGGCGATCTGCCGACGCTGCTCCGCCGTCTCCGCGCGAAGCTCGGACCGATCGGCGTCCAGCGCCGCGGCCCGGGCGTCCAGTTGCTCCAGCCGCGAGCGGGCGTCGTCGATGTTTCCTGTCAGCGCCGAGAGGACCGTCTCCAGCTCGACCATCTCCGATCGGCGCTGCAGCAGACCTCGCCCCGACTCCTCGGTCGAGAGCGGACCGGCGATCACGCGTCCATCGGGCTCCAGCACCTCGCCGGCGCGGGTGACGAAACGCACGTCCGGCCGCTGGGCGCGCTCGCGCATCGCGTCCGTCAGCGTGTCCACGACGATCGTGCCGCTCAGCAGCCGGCGCACCAGCGCGCCGGCGCGTTGATCCACGTCCACGAAGTCCACGGCCCGCACGAGCGTCGGGTCATCCGGCGAAGCGGCGACGGTCTCACCCTCGTCCTCGAGCGAAAGAAACGTGACTCGGCCGCGCAGGGCGCGGACGATCGACCCCGTCCGAAGTTCCGCGGCGGATCGCACAACAATCGCCTGCAGCGCGCCGCCGAGAGCCGCCTCGACGATGAGCGCGTGCCTGCCGTCGACGCGTAGGAGATCGGCCAGCGGGCCGACGATGGACTCGTGCCCCTCTTCGCCCGCCTCGGCGCGTTCGAGCGCCTCGCGGGCCGCGTCGCCGAGGCCGACGCGCGACTCGATCATTTCGTGCAGCGTCGCGCGCCGGCTGTCCATGCGCGCGTGCTCCTGCTCGAGCTCCGCCAGACGCTCCGAAAGCTCCCGCTGCTCGCCCGAGAGCGACGCGGACGCCGCGTCCAGCTCGCCCGCCTGCGACTCGATCGCCGTCAGGCGCTGCGTGCGCTCGGCGACGGCGCGCTCGGCGGCGTCGGCGTCTTCTTCCACCGTCCGGAGCGCATCGGTCACCGTGAGAAGGCGCGACGCGAAGCGCGACGCCTGCTCCTGGAGCGACTCGATCCGGCGCCGCTCGCCCTCGGCTTCCGCCGCGAGCGCCGAGCGGCGGCGCGACAACTCCGAGAGCGCCGCACGGGCCGCGTCGAGGTCCGACCGCTTGCCGGCCAGTTCGGTCTGGAGCCGCTTGCGCTCCTCGCCGGCGCGTTCCAGCTCCGCCTCAGCCGCCTGCACCGCCGCGTCGAGCGATTCGACCTCCGCGCGGCGTTCCGACGCCTGCTCGGCGAGGGCCTCGATCCGCTGGGCCAGTTCCGCCGCGCGCGCCTCGTCCGCCGCGGCCTGCTGCCGGGCGTCCGCGAGACTGCGCTCGAGCATCCCCACGCGCTGCGTGGCCGCCTCGCCCTCGTGCACGGCGCGGGTTCGGTCCGCGACGGCCTCCTGGCGCGCCGAGAGCAATTCATGACGCTCGGCGTCGGCCTGTTGCTTGGCGTCCTCGAGCTCCGCGAGTTGCTCGGCCGCGTCGCGGCGCGACGCCTCGAGACTCGCGAGGCGCGAGGTCAATCCATCCAGCCGCTCGCGCAGGTCGTGGTACTGCTCGAACGCCAGCGACGTCTTGTGCTCGCGCAGTTGCGCATCGAGGTCGAGAAACTGTCGCGCCTTCGCCGCCTGGCCCTTCACGATCCGCAGCCGGCGTTCGGTGCTCTCGAGCTGCTCGCGCACGCGGATCAGGTTGTTCTCCGCCCGCTCCAGCTTGCGCAGCGCCTCGACGCGACGCGCGCGGAACTTCGCGACGCCCGCGGCCTCCTCGAAGATCGTCCGCCGCTCGACCGGCGACGCCAGAAGCATCGCATCGACCTTGCCCTGCTCGATGATCGAGTACGCGTCGGCGCCCACGCCGGTGTCGAGGAACAGCTCGCGGATGTCGCGCAGCCGCGCCTTGCGACCGTTGATCAGGTACTCGCTCGTCCCGTCGCGGTGCAGCCGACGCTCGATGTCCACCGTCTCGGTGTCGATCGGCAGCGCGCGCTGAGGGCCGCCGTGATGGCGCCGGATGATCGAATCGTCGGCCTCGTCCGCGCGCGCTTCGGCGCCTTCGTCGCCGAGATCGACCTCGATCTCCGTCGGCGCCGTCTCCGCCGCTGCGGGCGTCTCGGCCATGACGGGGTTGTCGAACGTCAGCACGACGCTGGCCATGCCCATCGGCTTGCGCCCGGCGCTGCCGGCGAAGATGACGTCCTCCATCTCCTTGCCGCGCAAACTCTTGGCGGAGCGTTCGCCCAGCACCCACTTGATGGCGTCCACGACGTTCGACTTGCCGCAGCCGTTCGGACCGACGATGCCCGTGATGGGCGCATCGAAGGTGAACTCCGTGCGATCCGCGAACGATTTGAATCCTGAAAGCGTCAGTCTGGCGAGCCGCATGCGCTGAAGACCTCCGTGTCGCGCTCCTGCGTGGGCCGCATGTCCCGCGGCCGCTTCGTCCATGAAGCGTCAAGCCCGCGCCGGACGTTGCCCGGCGATGTGTCCATCCCCCCGCCGTCAGGTCCCGTCGGCCGGCTTTTTGCCGCTCGACGAGGAAGGCGGGATCGGCACAACATAACTCGGTCGATCACGCTTGGCAGGAGTTGTTTCAACAGATTCGGTCGGCGGCGTCTCCGGCCGGGTGGACTCCGGGACCGCCACCACCGGCGCCTCGGGCACGTTCACCGGCGCCGGCGTGGACCCGTCCGACAGCTCCGGACGATCGGCGCCGATCGACGACTCCGCCGCCGAGAGAAGCTCCGCCTGCAGACGATCCTGCTCGCCGATGAACGCCGCCGCAATGGCGTTCCGGCGTTCGGTCAGCTCGTACAGGGCGCCGACGACCTCGGAGTAGCTGAGGCCGATGCCTGCGCCCGGGGTCTCGGGCGTATCGGTCCGGCCGAAATACTCCACGAGCCGTGAGATCCGATCATCCACGGTCGCCCGGGTGACGTTGGTCGTGCGGTAGTCCTTGTACATGAGCCGCAGCGGGTCCGTGGGCGAATCGGAGGCCAGGATCAGGCGGTCCGACCAGGCGAAGACCAGCGCCGGACGCTCGATCCTGAGCTCCTGCCCGAAGATCGCGATCCGGGGCTCGCCGCTCTGCACGACGTAGATCATGGGGTTCGCGCACGACACCTCGTCGAGCAGGAACTTGCCCTCGACCACGCGCCGGCGGATGTGCGGGTCGCCCCGCTTCACCAGCGCCTCGTACGCCGCGACCCGGCTCGGGACCTCCTCCACGTCGAGCAGCTCGCGCAGCGTGACGTTGATCGACGGGTCCGGCGGCAGGTCGCCCAGGAGCGCCATCGCGTCCGGACGCACCGCCAGCGGACCGTTCCGGGCGATCTCCTTCAGCGGGCCGGCCGAGAGCGGATCGCTCAGGCGGGCGCCCGCCCGGAGCGCGGCGAAGCGCGGAATCGGCTCCGCATAGTCGTACATCTTCCGCAGCTCCGGAATCGCCTGCTGGCCCAGCGCCTGCAGGCACCAGCCCAGCGACGCGCTCAGCGCCGGCTGCTCCTTCAACGCCTCGATGTACCGGGCCGCCCAGACCTCCGGCAGCGTCGGATCCACCCGCGTGTGATTGATGAGCTGCATGAACTCCTGCGAGCGGTCCTTCCACGCGTAGGGGATCGTCAGCGCCACCATCTCGTCGTTTCGCCCGCGGGCCGTGTCGTTGCGGTCCTGCGACCCACGCGGGAATTTCGAGTTGATCGCCGAGGTGATCGCCCGCGACCGCAGGTGCGACGGGTTGTCGAGCACCAGCAGCAGCTCGAGGGGCTCGGTCATCAGGCCGCCGTTGAGCACCCGGCCGGTCCTCAGGTCAACGCCCATCTCCTCGGGGCGGGCGGGATCGACGAACGGATTGATGTAGACCGGCCCGGACGCCTGCGCGAGCGTGCGAGCGGTGGGGCCCGTCACCTCCGGCGGCCCGGGGCGAAGGTCGGTGGTCCAGAGTCGTCCACCTTCGAGACTGGTGGTCGAGGTGCCCGTCAGCGCCCGGATCAGGACATCGAACCGGCCGCCGCGCGGGGCGCCCGGGGAGACCGACGCGTAGACCTCGACGACGGCGGTGTTGGGGCTGTTGATCAGTTCGGACGGGGACACGTTCCCCATGCCGAAGGTCTCCTGGCCGACGCCGCGGAGACTCATCTCCCGCTCAAGCCATGCCCGGACCGTGTCCGGCACGTCATTGGAGCCGGTGCCATTGAGCCCGACGACGATGCCGATGCCGGAGACGATGATCGGGTCCCCGCCGCGGAGCGTCGTCTCGGACCCGATGATGCCCCGGAGGGCGTCGGGAATGTCGCGGATGACGAGGGGGCGCGCCTCGGCCCGGGCCCGGGTGGGCTCCTTGCTGCCGCACGCGCCGAGGACCGCCGTCGCCGTCGCGAGGGCGAGGACGCCGATCCACCGGAGAGCGCCGAGTTGACCTGGAATCAGGGCGAGAGAGGAGCGCATCGACACCATCCCGGAGGGTAGTCGAGGGGGGGATGCCGTTCCAGACGGCTGTTCAGGCGCGTCCGGCGACGGGCGAGCCCGAGCCGACCCGGGCCAGCACCTCGTCCACCATCTTGCCGATGCCGGTGTAGATGTCGAAGAGCGGCGCGTCGAGCATGTATGCGGGCGTCGTGATCAGCCGATTGGCCTCGTCCACGCAGACGTCGCGGGCCCCGCAGACCTTGTGCGTCGCGCCGAGCTCGCGCACGGCCTTCGGCGCATCGCCCTCGGCGCCGAGCGTGAGCGTGCAGCCGTTAACCTTGCCGAGCACCTTCGCCGCGAGCACCGGCGCGATGCAGCACATGCCGATCGGCTTGCCCGCCGCGTGGAACGTCCGGATCACCCGCTCGACGTCGCGCTCGATGTCGCACGCCGCCCCGTCCACCGCGAAGGTGCACAGGTTCCGCGCCGCGCCGAAGCCGCCGGGGAAGATCACCGCGTCGTACTCCGCGGCGTCCAGATCCGCCAGCGGCTCGCTGCCCGGTGATTCGCTCGCGCCGCCGCGCGCGATCCGCGCCGATTCGTGCAGCATGTTCCGCTGACGGCGCGGCTCGACCTCGCCGGTGAAGTGATTGAACGCGACGGCCTGTTCCTTGTCCGGCGCGAAGCATCGCACCGACGCGCCGTGCCGACTCAGGTGCACCAGCACGCTGACGGCCTCGTGGATCTCGCTCCCGTCCTGCACGCCGCAGCCGGAGAGCACCACGGCGATCCTGACATTCTTCTGGCTCATGACGACCTCGGTTGCGCGGCTCGGCGCGAGTGGAGCGCGGACCTTTGCGCTCCGGGTGTTTGCGTCATCTTAGCCGATGACCGGCGAGCGCTCCGATGCAATCGATCCGCGATTTTTCCTTGACCCTATCGGCGTTTATAGGTACTGGTCAATCGTAATCGGCGGCGTTCGAGGCGCTCGCACGGCACAGCGACGCTGCGCGGCCGAAGCGGATGGACAGGGAACGGCCGGGCGCCTTGCGCCCCGACCAAGAGAAGGAGAACGGGACATGAAGTCGCACCGCGTACGCGCGTTGTCGCGCGCTGCCGCATTGGCTGCAGGGGCAGGGCTCGCCTCGCAGGCATCGGGCCTCACCATCAACCTCAACTTCAACGCCGGCGCCACGGACCAGTTCATCGATCCATTCGGCGTCAATCGGACCAACGAACTGCACGCGGTCATGCAGGCCGCGGCGGACATCTGGGAAGACATCATCGAGACCAACTTCACCCTCGACATCAACTACTGGTGGGACGATCTCGACCCCGGCAATCTCGGCGTCCACAGCCTCGTCAGCCAGTCCGGCGGGCGCGAGACCGAGGGCAACATCCGCTTCGACACCCAGGACGGCGGCGCCCGGCGCTGGTTCTTCGACACCACGCCCTTCGACGACAACGAATTCAACATGCAGCAGACGCTGTGGCGCGATCTGACCGGGACCCAGCAGGCGAACTGGTTCAACGGCACGGCGCACGACACCTTCGAGGTCGGCTACACCGGCGCCGCGCTCGCCAGCGCCCCGGCCGACGCGCGATTCGGCTTCGACCTTCTCTCCGTCGCCCTGCACGAGATCTGCCACGCGCTCGGCATGTCCGCCGCGAACACCGCCACCCAGGCCGAGACGGCCGATGGCGACTACGACTTCAACACGGCGTTCACCGGGGGCCAGACCCTCGCCGCAGAGATCGCGCCCGGCAACAACATCGCGCACCTCGAGTGCTCGGTCTGCCAGATGTTCCCGAGCGTCGGCACGGGCGTGCGCAATGGACCGGGGATCACGGACATCCTCTCCTCCGCGTCCGGCGCCAACTGGACGCTCCTCGATGTGCCTCGCAAGGAGTGGGTCTCGAACAACGCCAACTGGACGACCGGCATCGCATGGATCGGCGGCGCTGCGCCCGGGTCGCTCGACGATGTCTACGTCCGTGTTTCGCGCACCGCCGTGCTGACCTCGAGCGGCTTTGCCAATGACGTGTTCGTCTCCGAGGCCGGCAACATCAGCATCCAGAACGGCGGCACGCTGAATGTCTTCGGCGACGCCATCGTCACCGGACTTGACTCCGACTTCATCGTCGGCGCCGGCGGCGAGCTCCAGGTTGCGGGCCTCCTGTCCGTGCTCGACCAGGCCCAGGTCTTCATGACCGGCGGCCTCGTCGATCTCAACGGCGGCGCAGTGATCGAGGCCGGCGCCGAGATCTACGGCAACGGCGTCGTCGACGTCGCCGGCTCCGACCTGGTCAACGACGGCCGCATCTTCGCGACCGGCGCCGGCCTGACGATCCAGGGCGCCGATGGCCTGCTCGACCTCGACGGCGGATCCGGCAACGGCATCCTCGAGGCCACCTTCGGCGACCTGACGATCAACGGCGCCGTGAACGATGCGCTGAACGGCGACCTCATCATCGGCGCCGGGCGCACGATGACGTTCTCCGACGCCTGGGAGCTCGACAACGGCATCCTGACGCTCCCCGATGGTCTGCTCGATCTCAACGGCGGGTCAACCGCCTCCGACGCGGCCGTGCTCGCCGGCGCCACCGCGACGATCAGCGGCGACATTCAGGCATCCGGCGTTGCGCACATCAACGCGCCGACGATCTTCAGCAGCACCGCGCAGACGACGATCGCGAACGGCGGCGTCCTCGAGCTCAACGGCGCCACGACGATGAACGGCGGCTCCTACACCGGCGCGGGCGAGCTCCAGCTCGACAACACGCTCACCATCGCCGCGCACACGACCATCGACGTCGACCGCTTCGACTGGGACGGCTTTTCCGGCAACGAAGTCACCAACGTCAACGGCGGCTCGCTGTTCACCATCAACTCGAACGAGATCGACGACGGCAACAACCTCTACAACGGCACGATCAACCTGAACGCCGGCTCGGACCTGGCCGTCAACACCGACGCGCTCTGGCGGATGGACGGCCTCCTGACCATGGACGGCGGCTCCGTCATCTCCGGCAGCGACATGGGCGTCAACGGCGATATCGACTCCAATCTCTCCAACACGATCACGTCCAATATCCAGTTCCTGAGCTCCTCGACCGTCTCCGTCGCCAGCATCAACGACATCCTGAATCTCAACGGCGATACGACCTATGCTGGCGGCGCGTACACCGGCGCCGGGCGACTCGTGCAGATCGGCGACGCGACCGTCTCCGCCGACACCACGATCTCCGTCGGCGTCTACGACTGGGACGGCGGCGGGCTCTCCACGACCACCATCAATCCCAACGTCGACTTCACCCTCAACGTCGGCGCTCTGGACGTTGGCAACGATCAGTTCGACGGGCTCATCAACATCGGCGACGGCGGCTCGCTCACCGTCAACAACACCGCCAACCAGTGGACCAACGGCGGCACGATCCACCTGATGGGCGGCACGCTCGCCGGCGAAACGGTGGACAACATCGACCTCATCACCGGCTTCGGCCTTATCACCGCCCGCGTCCTCAACAACGGCGAGATCGAGGCCATGGGCGGCCAGCTCACCATCAATAGCTCGGCAGCCCCCGACATCGACGGCACGGGATCTCCCGAGATGGGCGTGCTCTCCGCCGTGGACGGCAACCTGCGCGTCGTCAACGCCCTCGGCAGCTACGCCTTCGACGGCACGATCAACGTCGGCGCCGCACGCGCCATGCTGTTCGATTCCATCAACATGTTCAACAACGGCACGATCAACATGACAGGCGGCACGCTGATCCTCGATCAGCTCAACCAGAACGGTCAGATGAACGTCAACTCCGCCATCTCGACCGTCCAGGCGGACATCGTGAACTTCGGCGGCGCCTCCAATACCGTCATCAACTCCACGCTCGCCGTCGGCGGCGACACCACCATCGCGTCCACCGCCGTCATGACCGGCGCCGGCACGCTCCGCAACAACGGCGACCTCTTCGGCGCCTTCAACATCGCCGTCAACGTCGACAACCGCGGCGAATTCAACCCCGGGACCAGCGTCGGCGTCGCCGACATCGACGGCGACTACTTCAACCGCGGCGGATCCACGATGCACTTCGAGATCGAAGGCCTCGCGCTCAACCAGTTCGACCGCGTCAACATCACCGGCCAGGCCGCGCTCGACGGCAAGCTCGCCGTCGTCCTCGGCGGCGGCTTCACCCCCGACTGGGGCGATAGCTGGTCGATCATCAACTACGGCTCCGTCGTCGATGACTTCGCGGTCTTCAGCTTCGACTCCCTCGCCGACCCGCTCCTCCGCTGGTGGCACGAGGCGACACCCGACTCCTACGACATCGGCGTGCGCCACGTCGCCGACGTCAACCGTGACAACGTCATCAACTTCGAAGACCTCAACCTCGTCGTCTCGTTCTTCAACATGACCGGCATGGGTCTGCCCGGCGATGCGGACGAGGACGGCGATGTCGACTTCGAGGACCTGAACCTCGTCGTCTCCTTCTTCAACACCTTCGCGCCCGCGAACGTCCCCGCGCCCGGCGGCGCGACGCTCCTGGCGATCTCGCTGCTCGTCGGCCTTCGCCGTCGACGCGACTGATCGCGACATCCTCATCCCGACCTTTCACAGGCCCGGCCCCGCGCCGGGCCTGTTTTCATTGGACTCATTCGCCGCAACGCGCATCGCGTCGCGACTATTCCCCGCTGAATCCGTGATGCTCGCACGCGTGGACGGGGAACAATGCGTGGGTCGTCGTGGTTGGCTCTGGTGCACCCTCTGCTGGTCGCCCGGCCCGTGAAGGCCGGCGCGAGCGTGCAGCCAAGCACGAAAGGAAGCCTGTGACAACGCAGCAAATACCAACGCGGCAACGCCGCGGCAGACTCGCCGCCGCAGCGCTGGTCATGCTCGCCGGCGCCGCGAGTGCGCAGGCGGGAACACCAATTTCGGTCCGCCCCGTCATCGAGGTCGGCGACGCCGTCCCTGCGTTCGGGCCCGGCGTGCATCTCCTCGACATCGGCACGCATCCTTCCACCGAGGTCGTCTTCGGCGGCCCGGCCGATGTTCCCGCAAGCGTCGATCACGACGGCGTCGTCACGCTGCACGGCTTCGTCGGCAGCGGGGCTCTTCCGCCGCCACCGGCGCCCTCCGCATGGTTCCGCGTGCGCACCGATGGTTCGATCGACCTCATCGCGCGCCTCGGCGATCCGGGGCCGAACGGTCAGGGCGTCTTCCAGTCGGACTTTCTGCTTCCTCCCGTGACGCCGCGGATTCGCAACGGACGAATCACTCTCGGCGCCGTCGTCGGCGACAATCCCTTCAATTCGCCCGCCGGGGTCTTCGGCGTCAATGGAAACGGACCGCTCGAGACCATCGCCTTCGACGGCGACACGCTGCCCGATCTGAATCCCGGCGGCGAAGCGCAGTCGCCCTCGTCCATCGGCCGCGGCGTCATCTCCCGCTTCCTCTTCAGCGGCGTACGCAACGGCCCCGAAGGAGAGCTGCGTCCGGAAGGCCTCTGGCGCGAGCGCGACGGCCTCATCGAGCCCATCATCGTCGTCGGCGCCGACGCGCCGGAATTCGGCCCCGGCGCCGTCTTCGGCGAATCGGCCGGCAACATCCTCCAGGGCACGATCGGCGCCGTCTCCATCGGCCCGTCGGAGTCCATCGCGCTCACCGGGCTCACGCGTGGCCCCGGCATCACCAACGACAACGATGAAGGACTCTTCTTCGACGACGGCGATGCACGCTCGCTGCTCGCACGCGAGGGCGACGCGATCCCATCGAAGTACATCCCGCTCTTCGCCCCCGGCGCCACGTTCTTCGGCGGCGGCGCAAGCCAGACGGCATTCACGCCGCTCGCCGGTCCGCGCACCAACGCCCGCGGCGACTTCCTCTTCTCGCCCTGGGTCGATATCCCCGGCGACCCGCCGCGCGTCCCGACCATCTGGCGCTGGAATCGAGGCGAGTCCGCGCCCTCGCTGATCCTCCGGGGCCGCCAGCGCGCGGTGGCCTTCTCCGTCCCCGGCGATCCCGCGCCCGGCGTTCCCAATCACCACTTCTTCGCGTTCAGCGAGCACGTGCCCAACGATCGCGGCGACATCATGGTCCGCGCCTTCGTCGAGCAGAACAACGATCTCACGTTCGAGCTCTTCGGCGTCTGGGTCGATCGCGGAAACGGCTTCGAATCGCTCGGCTACGAGACCGGCCCCGTGCCCGGCATGCCCGGGCTCAACTTCCTGCCGCGCTTCTCCAACAACAACCGCGCCATCCGCGAAGCGATCCTCTTCCCCGACGGCGCCGTCGCGTTCGTCGGCTTCTTCCGCGATGCGTCGCAGCAGATCGTCCGCGGCCTCTTTGCCATGACGCCCGACGGCGCCGGTGCGCCGCTTATCGTCACCAAGTCCTTCGTCGATGTCGGCGGCGACGTCCGTCAGGTCGCGTCGTTCGAGGTCGGCGAGGGCATCACCGACAACGGCGAACTCATCGTCGAGGTCCGATTCTCGAGCGGCGAGTCGGGCCTCTACCTCGTACAGGTCACGAGCGGCCTCGGCGCCTGCACCGCGGACCTGAACGGCGACGCCATCGTGGACTTCGCCGACCTCAATCTGGTCCTCGGCGCCTTCGGCACACCCGACCCCAGCGGCGACGTCAACGGCGACGGCGTGACCGACTTCGCCGACCTGAACCTCGTCCTCGGCAGTTTCGGCCAGAATTGCCCCTGAGCGGACCCCGCCATCGCGATGACGCCGCAGGCCCGGCCCCGCCGCCGGGCCTGTTTCGTGGAGGGGTTCGCCGAGGGTGCGGCGCCGCGATATCATCCCGACCCCCGACGTCCCCAGGGCCGTCGCGAGGGCGCATAGCTCAGCTGGCTAGAGCACCGTCGTCACATGGCGGGGGTCACAGGTTCGAATCCTGTTGCGCCCATTCAGGCCCGGTCGGATCGAGCCGACATTCGTGGCGTCCCCAGGGCCGATGGGCTACGATGGGGCCACAGTTTGAAGACGGGGTGTAGCGCAGCTTGGTAGCGCGTCTCGTTCGGGACGAGAAGGTCGTAGGTTCAAATCCTATCACCCCGATTTGGCGGACTTCTGGGTTTCCGTGCTTCGCAGCGAGGTCACCGGCCGGTTCTCCACCGGCTCGTGCAGTGACCTCGACCGCCGCGTTCACGAGCACAACACAGGACAGTCGAAGGCGACCCGCCACGGTGTCCCTTGGACACTTGTCGACAAAGAGCCGCAGCCGACAAAGGCCGACGCCGTCCGCCGCGAGCTGTTCTTCATGACCGGCGCCGGTCGCGATGAACTGAATCGATCTGTGAACGCCGCAGCTTGGTAGCGCGGCCGCCGCGGCGGAACTTACGAACGTGATGTGTCGAGCGCTTGCTCCAAGTCGCGCCAGAGATCTTCCACGTCTTCGCAGCCAACGCTCATCCTCAGAAGTCCCGGCGGAAGGTGCTCCTGACCGGGGACCGCTGCGCGCCGTTCGATCGTTGATTCCACCGCTCCGAGACTCGTCGCGTGTCGGACGATCTTCAGCGACCTGCACACGGCGTCCGCCCGGGCGGCGTCGCCCTCAACCTGGAAGGTCACCACTCCACTGAAGGCGCGCATGAATGTTGCAGCGAGCTTGTGTGCGGGATGCGACGGCAATCCGGGGTGACGAACCGAATGCACCCGCCGATGCTCGCTCAATCTCTTCGCGATCGTCAGTGCGTTTGCCTGACTCGCCGCCAGGCGGAGCGACATGGTGCGGAGCCCGCGAAGAGCGAGGAACATCTCCAACGTGCCGGGCGTTCCACCGGACAGTTCTCGCGCCTTTCGCAGCTCGTGCGCCAGGACCGAAGCTCGCGCAACCGCGACACCCGCCAGAAGGTCTGAGTGCCCGCCCATGTACTTGGTGGCGGAGTGCAGGACGGCGTCGGCCCCCAAAGAAAGAGGTTGTTGGTTCAACGGCGTCGCGATGGTGTTGTCCACCACCAGGAGAGACCCCGGCTTGCGCTGCGCTCCGCAGATACGGGGCAAATCAGCGACATCGAGCATCGGATTGGTGGGCGACTCGAGCCAGATCACGTCTGCAGTCTGCGCTTGAACGAGCCACGCCTGAGTGTCGATGACCGGCAGCCGGAGGCACTTCCAGCCGCGCCTTGCGACGCCCTGCTCGACCAACCCCACGACTCCGGCGTAGCAGTCGGTCGGCAACACGATCGTCGCTCCCACGCTGAGCGTCCCGATCAACGCCGCCGCCGCAGCCATTCCGGACGCAAATGCGACCGCCATGCCGCCCTCAAGACCACCCACCACGGTTTCGAACGCCTCCCATGCCGCAGTTGCGTCGTCACGGGCATACGCGCGGGTCGAGCCCAACGTGAAATTCGACGCTGGCATGAGCGGCGTGTTGAGGGGCTCTCCGACATCTGCAGGACGGCCACCGGAGATGAGCCAGGTCGCGGGCGAGATGGAGGGGTCTGCGTGGCCGATGCTCTCCGATTGATTCATGCCACAAGGGTATTGGCGGCAGCTGGAATCAGCCGCCTACCCGCAGACCGGCTCCAGGAGCGAGGCTGGGACCCCGCCGCCCTTCGAGAGAAACTCTGTTGGTATACGGTCACCCCGATCTGGCGCGCCTTCTGGGTTTCCGTGCTCCGCAGCGAGGTCACCGGCCGGTTCTCCACCGGCTCGTGCAGTGACCTCGACCGCCGCTTTCAAGAGCACAACACGGGACAATCGAGAGCGTCGCGTTTCGGCGATCGGTGAACGCCGCGTCGCGCTGCAGCAATCGCCGCGGCCGGTCCTATCGCCACGTATTCTCAGCCGCGCTCGCTCGGGCGAGCGCGTTCACGACGAAGCCGAGGGGACTGTGCGATCAGACCTCAAGATCCTGAAGCGGTACTCGGGCGAGTCGGTTGATGAACTCCTCGCGCTGGAGTCGACGCACCGTTACCACACAATTGTCATGGCGATCCATGACGCCGTCTGTCTGAAGGCGCAACGAGAGGGAGAGCAGAGTCTTTCCATTGAGGAGTGGACAGTCCGGGCGATCGAGTCGTTCGAGGTCTGCGTGGGTTTCGAGGGCTTCCGCTACTTCTTCTCCGTCGCGCCGGAGTTGGCGCCCGGCATCGTTTCAGCATTGCGGCGGATCGGCTGCCCTGAAACGGCGGACATCTGCAAAGACGCGATCGCCGCGCTGGGTCTGCCGATCATCTCCGTTCGCGGCATTCGCACGGTCCTTCGTCGCAACGATCAGGCGCGTGCGCGCATCCTGAACAGGTGCGACTCTCAGTTCTTAAAGTACCCCGAACCTGTCACCGCCCGACACTTTGCCTACATCAAGGCGAACAAGTCCAGCATCCGGCTCTAACGCAGGTCGAGCGCGCTCGCGCGATGAACTGCAGATGACGCCTGCATGAGTCGGCTTTCACACAATTCGTGCGCGCGCGTCGCCGCCGCGCACCGATCCCGAAATTGCACGTTCGCGCCCTGCAGAACCCGTCATTTTTGGTCGTCGGAACCGACGGCCGCGGTACACTGCAGCACCGTCGCTCGTTCGAACCGAGCGCAGGCGATCGCACAGGTTCCGGCGATGAACGTCTCGCCGGCCTCCACATCCGGCACTCTCGCATCGCTGCAACTCGGCCACGATCGCTGTCGAAAGACCATGCATGGACACCACGCTGGCATCCACCGGCATCCCCGCCCTGGACCACACGCTCGGCGGCGGCCTGCCGACCGAGCGCCTCTATCTGATCCAGGGTGATCCCGGCGTGGGCAAGACCACGCTCGGCCTCCAGTTCCTGCTGGAGGGCGTGCGCCGCGGCGAGCCGTGCCTCTACATCACCTTCTCCGAGTCGCACGGCGAGATCGAGGCCGTCGCCCGTTCGCACGCCTGGTCGCTCAAGGGGATCGAGATCTTCGAGTTCGATGCGGTGCAGAAGGCGCTCGAAGGCGAGCGCGCGGGAACGGTCTTCCATCCCTCGGAAACGGAGCTCTCCGCGGTCGTCAAGCGCGTGCACCAGGTCCTCGACCGGGTGCGCCCCCGGCGACTGGTCTTCGACTCCCTCTCCGAGCTCCGACTGCTCGCGGGCGACTCCCTCCGCTATCGCCGGCAGCTCTTCGGCCTCAAGAGCCGCGTGGCGGCGCTCGGCTGCACCGCGCTCCTCATCGACGATCGCACCGACACGCGCGACGACCTGCAGATCCAGAGTCTCGCCCACGGCGTCATCTCCCTCTTCCGAAGCTCGGCCAGCTACGGCGCGGCCAAGCGCCGGCTTGAGGTCCTCAAACTCCGAGGCGTCGGCTATCGCGAAGGATTCCACGACTTCGCCATCCGAACCGGCGGAATCCATGTCTACCCGCGGCTGGTCGCCTCCGAACACCCGCAGCGCGACGGCGGGGTGATCTCGAGCGGCGTGCCCGAGCTCGACGAACTCCTCGGCGGCGGCATCGATCGCGGCTCCGGAACGCTCCTCATGGGCCCCGCGGGATCCGGCAAGTCCACCGTTGCGCTCAAGTTCGCGTCCAGCGCCGCGGCCCGAGGCGAGAAGACCAGAATCTACATGTTCGACGAGAGCGCGTCGATGCTGCGCACGCGCGCCCGCGGCGTTGGCCTGGACCTCGAGCCCCTCGAAAAGTCCGGAACCATCACGCTCAGCACCGTGGACGCCGCGGATATCTCTCCCGGACAGTTCGCCTACGAGGTTCGTCGAGCCGTCGAAGAAGAGAACGTCCAGATCATCATGATCGACAGTCTCAACGGCTATCTCAACGCGATGCCGGACGAGAAGCATCTGATGCTGCACCTGCACGAGCTGCTGGCCTACGCCGCAGCCCGCGGCGTGGCGGTCATGATGGTCATCAGCCAGCACGGTCTCACCGGCGCCGCCATGAAGCAGCCGGTGGACGCCAGCTATCTCGCCGACACGGTGATCCTGTTCCGATACTTCGAGCACGAGGGAGAGATCCGCAAGGCGATCTCCGTCTTCAAGCGCCGCGGCGGCGCGCACGAGCCGTCCATTCGCGCCCTCACGATCGGCCCGCCCAGCGGCGTCAAGGTCGGCGAGCCGCTGCGCCAATTCCGCGGCGTGCTCTCGGGCATTCCGCAGCCCCAGGATTCCAATCCGGCGAAGGAGTGAGCGATGCCCGCCGGTTCCGTGGCGATTCCCGCCGCGACCATCCTGCTGCTGACTCCGACCGACGGCGACGCCGCCGCGGTCAGCCACGTGCTGGATCAGGGCGGCTTCCGAACGCTGGCGTGCGAGGACGTCGCCGCACTCGCGGGCGCTCTGGCGTCGGAGCCGGCGGCGATCATTCTCGCGCAGGAAGCGCTGACCCAATCAGGCGATGCGGGGGCGTTGCTGGTCCGTGCGCTCGAATCTCAGGCCGAATGGTCGGACGTCCCCATCATCCTTCTGGCGACGCCGGGGTCCAGCGAGATCGGCGCCTGGGAACACGCCCGCGCGCTCGAACCCGTCGGCAACATCTCCATCCTCGAGCGGCCGCTCCGCCGCACGACGCTGCTCAACGCCGCCGCCGTCGCGCTGCGCGCCCGCGAACGCCAGCATCGCCTGCGCCGCGTGCTCGCCGAGCGTGAGGCGACCGCCGCCGAGCTCGCACGCCATCGCGAGGATTTGCAGTCCGCCGTCGAGCAGCGCACCGCCGAGCTCGCCGAATCCACCGCCGCGCTGCACAGCGCCGAACGATTGGCCGCGCTCGGCACGCTCGCCGCGGGCCTCGGCCACGACATCGCGAATCTCACGCTGCCCATCCGCGCCCGGCTGCAGACGCTCGAGTCCGCCTGCACCGCGGCAGAAGCCCGCGAAGACTTCGCCGCCATCGCCAAGTCGCTCGATCACCTCAGCAACCTCTCCGCCGGCATGCGCCTCATGGCCATGGACCCCGATCGCGAGGGCGCCTCAACACCCGCGGCGGACCTCGAGGCCTGGTGCGCCGAGTCATTCCAGGTCTGGCGCGCCGCGCTCCCGCGGCAGATCCGGCTGGAATGCGACGTGCCGAGCGGCCTGGGCGTGAACATCCCCCGCCACCGGCTCGCGCAGGCGGTCTTCAACCTCGTGCAGAACGCCGGCGAAGCGATGGCGCATCAGTCCTCCGGAACCATCCGCATCTCCGCGCGGGCGGGAACCAACGCCGCCGGCGCAGCGGTGGTTCGACTGAGCGTCGAGGACGACGGGCCGGGCATGGCGCCCGAAGTAGTCGCCCGCTGCTTCGAGCCCTACTTCTCGACCAAGGGACGCGCGATCGCCACCGGCATGGGACTGGGATTGATCAGGGGCATCGTCGAGTCCGCGGGCGGCACGGTCGCGGTGCGCTCGGCCCCCGGCGAAGGCGCGACGTTCACGCTCACGCTGACCGCCACGGCGCCCGACGCGGCGCCGAACGTGCTCGGACCGCGCACCGCGGCCGTCTCCATCAAGGGCGATCGCGATGCGTCGCTCGCGCTGATGTTCCTGGGGCAGCTTGCGTTCAAGTCCGTTCGCCATCTGGAGGCGTCCGTCCCCGATGTCTCGCTCTGGATCGCCGAACAGCCGGACCCCGCGCTGGTGCGCGACTACCTGGAGCAGCACCCGCGCGGTCGGCTCATCATCCTCGACGACCATCGCGAGAACCATCACGCGCCGGGCACGACCAACGGCGACCGTCCGCAGCACGAGAGCGTCCGAACAGTTCTTCTCGATCGCTCGCCGAGCCCCGGCGCGCTCCGAGACGCCATCGCCCGCGCCATCCAGGCGGGGGCGCCCGATGATCCCACACGGTAAGCCATGAACGACGCAGCACACATCCCCGGACTCTTCATGGTCGACGACAACGTCCTCGCCGCGCAGGCTCTGGAGCGATACTTCAAGCGCTCCGGCCTTATCCGCTGGCTCGGCTGGTGCGGCGACCCCGCCGAGGCGGTGGAGCGCGTCGCCGAGCTGAAGCCCGACGTGGTGCTGCTGGACGTCGAGATCCCCGGCGCCGATTGCTTCGCCGCGCTGCAGGAGATGGTCTCGCTGCGCCCGTCGCTGCGGGTCGTGATGTTCAGCGGGCACGCGCAGACCGATCTCATCGATCGCGCCCTGCGCGAGGGCGCGACCGGCTACATCGTCAAGGACGATCCCGTCGACGCGATCACGCCGCTCCTCGTCGACGCTTCCCGAGGCCAGTGCGTCCTGAGCTCGACGGCTTCGTCGGTCTACATGCGATCGAACTCCTGAAGCCGCGATATCGGTTTCTGTCAGAAGAGGTAAGACTGATGGACCTGCAGCTCGCCCTCGTTCAGCTCGACATCGCGCCGTCCGATCCGGAGGCCAATCTCGCGCGCATGGAGCAGTTCGTCGCCAAGGCCGCGTCGCGCGGCGCCCAGCTCGTGGTGTTCCCGGAGGACGCCGTGACCGGCCCGCTGGAAGGGCAGGTCAACTTCGTCGGATATGCCCCGACGTATCTGGCGCACTTTCAATCGCTCGCCGTCAAGCACGGCATCGACATCGTGCCCGGGTCGTGGACGATCCAGGAGGGCGATGCGCGCTTCAACGCGGTCCACTACATCAACAGCGACGGGAGCGTCGCCGGCACGTACCGCAAGGTGAATCTCTGGGAGACGGAGCGCGCCTTCATCACCCCCGGCGCCGCGGCCTCGGTCTTTCCAACCGCCCACGGGCTGGTTGGCCTCACGGTGTGCTGGGACATCGCGTTCCCTCTGCTCTTCGCGGAGATGAGCCGGCAGGGCGCCGAACTGGTGATCTCCCCGACCTACTGGTCGCTGTCGAGAGAAGCGGAGCGTCGCAGGTCCGTCGCCAAGGACGAGGTCCTGCTCATCGATTCGCTCTGCACGACCCGGGCGTTCGAGAACGACATCGTGTTCGTCTACTGCAACGCGGCCGGCCACGTCGGCGATTCAAAGAAGGACGGCAAGCTCACCGGAAGATCGCAGGTGACCCATCCGAAGGAGAAGGTCATCTGCAAGGCGTCCGGGAACGCCGAGGAGATGCTCCTGGCCCATGTCAAGCATCAGCGTGCGGCGGCGGCGGCGGCCGCTGTCTGATCGGCCGGGTAGAGCCGCCTGCATCCCGATCGACCCTTCCACGCCACGGGGCAAGCTAGTCGGACCACGCCCGCTCCAGTTGTTCGCTGTCGATCTTGACCATCGTCATCATCGCCTGCATCGCCTTGGCGGCCTTCGCCGGGTCTGGATCGGAGATCATCTCGATCAGCCGCTTCGGATCGATCTGCCACGACACACCGAAGTGGTCCGTGATCCACCCGCACGCCATCGGCGTTCCTCCTGCCGCGACGAACTTGTCCCAATAGGCGTCCACCTCGTCCTGCAAGTCGCAGAGCGCGGCGATTGATATGCCCTGACTGAACGTGAACTGAGGCCCGCCGTTCAGCGCCGTGAACTCACGCCCGTCCAGCGTGAAGTCCACCGTCATCACCGTCCCCGCCTTGATGGGGAACTGCGACCCAAGGTCCGGGTAGCGGGTGATCCGTGTGATCCTCGAGTTCGGAAAGACCGACGTGTAGAACCGCGCGGCCTCCTCGGCCTGGTGATCGAACGTCAGAAACGTCTTGATCTGGGGCATGCAAAGATCGTACAACGCTGCCCTGCGCCGACCAGCGTCAACGACGCATCACGGGGCGCGAAGGGTCACGAATCGGAGCGCACTGCCATGGCGAAGAAGACTTCTCAACGGGCCGCGAAGGTCGCCCGCAACCCCGCGAAGGCCCCGAAGAAGCCCGTCGCCGGGAAGACGACGCAGCCCAAACTCCTCTCCGGCGGCAATCCCCAGATCGCCAAGGCCGACGGCGACGAAGCGGTGCAGGCCTACATCGCCGCCATGCCCGGCTGGAAGCAGGACGTCGGCCGCCGACTCGACGAACTCATCGTGCGGACGCTCCCGGATGTCCGGAAGGCGGTGCGCTGGAACTCGCCTTTCTACGGAACCGAGAAGAACGGCTGGTTTCTCTCGTTCCACTGCATCACGAAGTACGTCAAGGTCGCGTTCTTCAACGGAACATCGCTGAAGCCCATGCCGCCCGTCGAATCGAAGAACGAAGGCACGCGTTACCTGCACATCTTCGAGGATGGCGCATTCGACGAGAAGCAGATGACTAACTGGATCAAGCAGGCGGCGAGAACGCCCGGCTGGTCCGGATTCAGTTGCTGAGCGCGTGCGAAGAGCGCGTTACGCCGCTCGAGCGCCGCGCCGCTGCACCAGCCGGCTCTGCACCCGATCGCGGCTCGGCACGCGCACGTTGCGGGCGAGCCCGACGAGCGCCAGAGCCCGGATGATCAGGTAGCTGCCGTCGATCTCCCACCAGCGCAGCCCGTGGCGAGCGCTCGCCGGGAAGGCGTGGTGGTTGTTGTGCCAGCCCTCGCCGATCGCCAGCAGCGCGACCAGCGCGTTGTTGCGGCTCTCGTCGTGGCTGCCGAACGGCTGCGTGCCCCAGAGGTGGCACACCGAGTTCACGCTCCAGGTGATGTGATGCACCACGAGCACGCGCACCAGCCCGCCCCACAGGAACCCCAGCAGCAGACCCCACCACGACATCGTGACCAGACCCGCGACCACCGCCGGGAAGATCAGTCCCGCGAACACCCACAGCGCAAAATGCCGGTCCGCCAGCACCAGCGCGCGATCCGCGCGAAGATCCTTCGAGTACTTGTTCAGCTCGTCGCGACGGCGCGACAGAATCCAACCCACGTGCGCGTGAAACGCCCCGCGCAACGTCGCGATGATCCCCTCGCCCCAAGCCCCGTTCTCCGAGACATGCGGCGAGTGCGGATCATCCTCCTTGTCCGAATGCTGATGGTGCTTCCGATGCTCCGCGCACCACTGGATCACCGGGCCCTGCACCGCCATCGACCCCGCCGCGGCGAACAGGTACCGCAGCCACCCCGGCGTCGTGAACGACTTGTGCGTGCACAGCCGGTGATAGCCCACCGTGATGCCGATCGCCGAAATCAGACCCATCCCCGCCATGAGGAGCAGGTACAGCCAACTGAACGCCACGCCCCAGAGCAGCACGATCGCCCCGATCAGGCCCATCGGCGGCAGCAGCACCGCGCACAGGTTCACGATCGCGAGCTTCCGCTTCCCCGGCGATCGCTTCACCGGGCTTGCGCCTTCGCATCCACTCTGGATCACCGACTCTGCGCTCATCGAGGCGCCGGCGAGTTCGGTCTGCAACATGGCATCGTCAGGCATGCACGGCTCCGGCCTGGCTTCGAGTTCGACCGCAGCGCATCGGGCCATGGTCGGAGCAAGGGGGCGATGGGGCGGCAGTATACTCGCGCGTGCGGACTCCGTGGCGGCGCCGAGCGAGCTCGCCAACCGATTATCTTCGGCCTCGGCACGATCCGATTGCATCCACTGTTCTTCGGCGAAGTCTTCACACGCTCCGCATCTTGTGCCGGAACCGGGGGTTCCATCGTCGCTCCGGCTGACGCCGCGGGGGATGTCCCGGGCGCCGCAGCGCCGCCGCGTCCTTGCGGTACGATGCATCGGCATGTCCACACTGGGCGCCTCATCGGGGGGTGATCCGACGCTCGCATCGCCGCCGCAGCATCCCCGCGGCGCCCGCAAGTCCTCACGCCTGCGTCGATTGCCGCGCCAGCTCCTGCGTCAGAGCCCCTTCGAGGGGTCCGTGCGCCCCGGGCGAGTCCCGCTCCTCGCGCCGTTCTCCGGACGCCCCGCGCTGCCCTTCCCGCACCCGTGGAACTACCGCGAGCCGCTCCGCATCCTCGAGACGTATTTCCACGGCGCCGACGCCGAGGCCGACTCCGGTCCGCGCCACTCCCGCTATCTCGATGTCCCCGGTTTCGCGCCCGTCCTCGTGACGCGTGAGCCCGCGCTCATCCGCTCCATCTCCATGGCCACCGGCGACAAGCCCGGCCAGTTCGACCGCGACACGCTCCCGACCGGCGGCATCGCCCGCGCCACCGGCGAAGAGACCCTCCTCTACGCCAACGGCGCCACCTGGCGCGCCCAGAAGCAGCTCGCCGCGCCGCCCTTCGCCCGCTCGACGCTCTTCCAGCCCGAAGTCTTCACCGGCTTCGAACAGACCTTCCGGCGCATCGCCCTCGAACGCCTCGAACTCATGCGCGCCAAGGTCCGCGAGCGCGGCGCCAGCGAACTCCGCGTCCAGCTCGAGCCCGAGATCAAGGCCGTCATGCTCGACATGCTGGTCAACAGCTTCTTCGGCGCCGACGTATGCCCCGAGCACATCCGCTCGCGCGACGTCCCCGCGATGGACGAGGTCATCGACCACATCGTCCGCGACACCGTCATGACCAAGGCCGGCTGCCCGCTCCACCGGCTCCCGCGCTGGGTCGGCGGCGTGGCCCGCGCCCGCGACGCCGCCGCGATCTTCGAAGACCTCACCACCCAGGTCATCGAACCCCGCCGACGCGCCGGTGGCATGTGGAAGCACTTCCGCTCCGAGGCCACCGACGAAGCGCTCCGCCCCAACATCCGCGTCTTTCTCGCCGGCGCGCTCGAAGCCACGACCTCCTACGCAAGCTGGGCGCTCGCCCATCTCGCGCGCGATCCCGCGTCGCAGCAGCGCCTCTACGACGAGGTCCGCGACGTTGCCGACTACAGCCCCGATTCCCTGCAGCGCCTCGAATTCCTCGGCGCCGTCCTCAACGAAACGCTCCGCCTCACCCCCGCGCTCTACTTCCATCCGCGCCGCGCCACCATCGACACCGAAGTCCGCACCGACTCCGGCGCCACGCTCTGCATGCCCGCCGGAACGCACATCCTCCTCGACGTCTGGCACGCCAACCGGCACGAGGACCACTGGGGCGTCGCCGTCACCGGTCACCCGGCGGACCGATTCGTCCCCGACCGCTGGATCGGCCGCGGCGCCAAGGACCACGGCGCCCGCGAGTGGCTCCACTTCGGCTTCGGACACGGCCCGCGCTTCTGCCCCGGCAAGAACCTCGGGCAGATGGAGGTCGCGCTCGTCGTCGGCGCCGTCGTCAAGCTCTTCGAACTCCGCGCCGTCCACACCGAGAACCCCGCCCGCGCCGGCGTCTCGACCAAGCCCGCCGACGGCGTCCTCGTCGAACTCCGTGCCCGTTAGGAATGCCGGCTGACCCGATAGTGACCATCGAATCGACTAGGCGGTTTGTGGCCTGTCCGCGATGATCGCGACCTGACTCATTGCTCGCAGCGGAAGTAATATGCGCCGCTCATCCCTGCCTCATTGATCGCCCTAGCGATCTGGCCTGCGTGCAGAAGCTACGTCGGGTTTTGTTGATTCAAGACGCAGTCCCGTCTGGACGACGCGCGGTCGTAGGAGTGGGTTGAGCCGCAAGTATCCCTGTACGCTGTTCACGAGTTGGATGACTGTACGATCTAACGACCTATGAGACGGCACATTGAAGTACTGCTTCGGCCACGCGGCGATGGCGTCCAGATTCGGGAGGTATTACGTCAGTTTGCGGAAACGATGGAGGAATGGACGCTGATTCGTTTTGTCGAGGAGCCGAATAAAGACACTCTGAAGCCCGATGTCGTGATTGAACTCTCAGATTCTGCGATGGGCGATAAGGTCCAATTGGGGTTCGTAAGCTCTCAACAGCAGCAAGGCTCTGTTCGTCAAGTGGGGAAGAGACGTCGATCGAGACGGCCCCCCCGGCATGAGACTACGCGGCTCGTCACCGTTCTCTATCAATCCGGCACTAAACACGATATGCAAGCCACCAATGCTGCTGTTAAGCGATTCGTGCGAGACGTCCGCACATTCGCTCGATCAGGGCGGATTGCAATCCAAGTGAATGCGACCAGCGACGCTGGCGGATTACCCTATGTGATCCCTGCTACACAAGCTCGCCTCGCGTTTGAGCGGTATCTCGCAGGATATCCCCACAGCGGCCACCCTGCGGATGATGAGCGATTGAACTACTTCATCTGTTCGGTGTCTCGATATGCGGCAGACGTCAATCCCGACGAGTTGGCTCGGTATCTGCGAGAGGACCATGGTTGGAGTCGAGAAGACGCCTCTGAGCTTGCAGCCCGGGTGTGGCATGGCTTGGATTTGCTTCGCGTGAATCGGCGGTTTGGCTGGATGCAACACGAATTCCGCAAGACGAATACAAGCGACAGTGCTTCTCCGCTATCGTGCGAGCCATGTAACGGCGACCTGGGTGATGTACCTGATTCACAAAAGTAGACTTGCAACAATTGCCCTGGGCGACGGCGCGATGCGCTAGATTGGCCACGTCCCCAGCGCCACCTCCACCACCGCGCGCAGCTCCTCGCGCGACGCGCCGCCCGCCGCCTGCACCGACAGGCCGTACGTCACCGCCGACAAGAACCGCGCCAGCGCCTCGGGATCCGCGCTCCGCGCCAGGTCTCCCTCGTCCTGCGCGCGCTCGAGCCGCGCACGGATCAGCTTCTCGCCCTCGGCCCGCGTCTTCATCGCCGCGCGCCGCGCACAGTCCGCATCGTCGCCGCACGCCAGCGCGCTCTGCACGAGAAAACACCCGCGCGGCCCGCGCGCCGGCGCGATCAAATCCACCGCGCCGTATAGCATCCGCTCCGCCACCTCGCGCGCCGTCGGCGCGTCGAGCGCCGCCTGCACGTGCGCCGCCGGACCCCGCACGTACCGCTCGATCGCCTTCTTGTAGAGCGATTCCTTGTTCCCGAACGCCGCGTACAGACTCGGCTTGTTGATCCCCATCGCCCTCGTCAGCTCCGGCAGCGTCGCGCCCTCGTACCCCTTGCGCCAGAACACCTTGAGCGCAGCGTCAAGCGCCTGGTCGGGGTCGAACGATCGTGGGCGGCCGGGTCCGGGGGTCATGGGAATTCCGTACCGAATGGTACATCGGCCCTTGACCCCGGGGAAACCCAATTCTACTTTTGTACCCAGCGGTACAGATGCCGCGGAAAGGCCAGAAGACATGTCCCGCAAGCTCGAGAACAAGGTCGCCCTCGTCACCGGGGCCTCCAAGGGCATCGGCGCCGAGATCGCCCGCGACCTCGCACGCCACGGCGCCGCCGTCGTCGTCAACTACGCCTCCGACAAGGCCGGCGCCGAGCGCGTCGTCGCCGACATCACCCGCAGCGGCGGACGCGCCGTCGCCTCTCAGGCCGACCTCTCCAAGGAAGCCGACATCAAGCGCCTCTTCCAGGACGCCGACAGGGCCTTCGGCCGCCTCGACATCCTCGTCAACAACGCCGGCGTCTACGAGTTCCGTCCCCTCGAGGAAGTCGACGCCGAGCACTTCCATCGTCACTTCAACATCAACGTCCTCGGCCTCGTCCTCTCGACCAAGGAAGCCGCCAAGCGCTTCGGCAAGTCCGGCGGCTCCATCATCAACATCTCCTCCGTCGCCGCGCGCAGCGGCCCGGCCACCGCCTCCGTCTACGCCGCCACCAAGGGCGCCGTGGACACCCTCACCCGCGCGCTCGCCAACGAGCTCGGTCCCCGAGGCATCCGCGTGAACTCCGTTAACCCCGGCATGGTCGAGACCGAAGGCGTCCGCACCGCCGGCTTCGACAAGAGCGACTTCCGCGCACAGGTCGAAGCGCAGACCCCCGTCGGGCGCATCGGCCAGCCTCAGGACATCGCGCCGCTCGTCTCGCTCCTCGCCTCGAGCGATGCGTCATGGATCTCCGGCGAAGTGTTCTACGTCTCCGGCGGGAACATGTGATGCGAAACAACGCCCACCGACATCCGCCGCACGTCGAACGCCGACCGACCCGACGCGAAACCCACCGCCATCGCCTCGACGGCGCACGCTCCCGGCGCTGCGACTGACCCATCAACCCACGCGGCCACGTGCGCCGCGCTCCTCACCGAGGAAGCCCCGCGAGCCCTCCGTTCGCGGAGCTTTGTCGTTGCCGCTCTCCGCGCCGATCAGTCCGGCGGCAACAGCTCAGGCGCCAGCGCCGCCGCCGCCATCTCCCACATCAGGAAGTCGTGCCCCGCCTGGTACGTGCGCAGCGTCGCATCGCCGCCCCAGCCGCGCACGACGTCCACGACGTGCGACGACGCCCGGAGAAACGCCGGCTCCAGCGCGCCTGCCGCCGCCCGAATCCGCGGCAGCTCACCCTCCGGGCGCTCGCCCTCGGGCGACACACCCACCGAGAGCGCGAGTACGCCGCCGAAGACATCGGGTCTTCGCAGACCAGCCGCCGCGGCGAACGAGCCCCCGTTCGAATACCCCGCCACCACCAGGTCCTCGCGCCGCAGCGACACGCCGAAGCGCTCCGCCACGAGCGGCAGCGCCTCGTCCGTGACCCAGCGCAGGTGCCTTTCGAAACGCTCCGGATCGTTCGACTCGATGTACTCCCGTGCGCGAATGTCGAGCGTTGGGTCGTACGCCGCCCCGGGCTCGCCGCGATAGTGCACGCTGTGAATCCCGACGATCGCCGCCGGGCGCATCGCGCCGCGCTCCATGAGCGGGAACAGCACGCTCGCCCACGACGCCGCGGCCTGTCCGTCCGCCATGACGATTGCCGCCAGTTCCGCGTGCTCGCCCGGCGGCAGCGCCACGGTCATATGCCGCGTCTCACCGAGCGCCTCACTCTTCATCTCGATCTGCTCCACGCGCGCGAGCGTGCCGTCGCGCGTCGGAAGCTCCGGCGCCTCCGCGCCGCGCCAGACATCGAACGCCGGCCGCCCCGGACCGCCCGGACCGATGAACGTGTAGCTGACGAACGCATCCGCCCAGCAGTCCCAGCGCAGCCGCACGAGCCAGAGGTCCGAACTGCCGACGCGCTCCAGCGGAAGCTGCAGCCCGCCCGTCACCTGCACCGGCCCCTCCGGCGAGACATGCGCCATGTGCAGCACATCGCCCTCGAGCCACACGCCGCTCGGTGCTCCGCCGAGCCGCGCGAAATAGGACGCGGCGTCGTCCGGCGCCGCCAGAACTTCATAAGGAACGCCGCGCTGGACGCCCCCGTTCTGACCCGCCGGCTCGCCGGCCATCGAGGCCGCCGACAGCGTCAGCGCCGCCGCGATCGCCACGCACAACCCAGTCGCTCGCATCGACAGCACTCCTCGATTTCAGAGTCACCGACCATCAACATCTGCCCGGACGCGCGAGCCGACGCGGCCCGTCCACATCTCCGCGGAATCGACCGCCGGAGTGCGCCACGATCTCAGGTCGGGCGGGCGTGGGGCGGTGGCTCCACCACAACCTCGCATGCCACCGAGTTCGCAATGAAGCAGTGCTCGTGCGAGGCATGGTGCAGCGCATCCAGGTCCTCCGCCGTCGGGCGCTTCTCGCCCGCCCATTCGATCCGCGGCCGCAGCGTCACCCTCGCCACCATCGTCCGCCCCGCAGCGTTCTTGCCCATTTCCGCGACCGCTTCGTCGCGATAGCGCTCGACGACGAAGCCCTTCTTCGCCGCGAACGCCAGGAAGAACAGCATGTGGCACGACGACAGCGCCGCGGCGAACGCCTCCTCCGGATCGACGGCCTCCGCCACCGACAGCGGCGCCGGCACAACGCTCGGCGCCGACGACGCCGGGACCTCGACGCCCCCGTCGAAGATCCACCGATGCCCGCGCGAGTACTTGTTGTCCGTGAACGCTGCGCCCTTCCGCTCCCAGAGAACCGTCGCCGTGTGCGTCGCCATGCCTGCGCCTCTCCTGTGAACCGTGCCGCGAGAATCCGTCTAGTCCCGATCATGCGCCGCGACGATCGTGGACCCGCCGACGCTCTCCTCGAGATGCGCCGCCTTCACCTGCAGATACTCCGGGTCGGCAAAGAACGCGTCCTTGGCGGCGCGATCACGGAAGTAGATCGCGAAGATCCGCGTCACCGGGTGCGCCGCGTCCGTTCGCAACGCCTCGGACACCACGAAGTCATGCCGGAATCCGCCGCCGTAACGCTCCAGGATCGGGCGCATCGCGTCGCGGTACCGCTGGTAGCCGGCCGCGTCCTTCACGTGCATCGCGACGATCAGTTCGTGCGCCAAGCCGGGCTCCTCTTCGCATGCGTGCGGCGTGGATTCCTCCAACTGTACGGCCGCCGATTCGGTCGTCGCAGTGGTTTCCGGACGCTTCCGGTGCAGTCCTGCGGGCGTTCCGCCGATGGCGTACGCTCCAGACAGCGCCTTCTCGGAACGTCAGGACATGTGCGGCCGCTTCGCCCTGCTCACGCTCCCCGAGGTCCTCGCGACCTTCTTCGAACTCTCGGATGCGCCCTCCGTGCGCCCGCGATTCAACATCGCGCCGACGCAGGATGCGCTCGCCTTCCGCGTCGTCGACGGCCAGCGCGAAGCCGAACTGCTCCACTGGGGCCTCGTGCCCTTCTGGGCGAAGGACCCGTCGATCGGCTCGCGCCTCATCAACGCACGATCGGAAACCGCCTCCGGCCGCGCCGCGTTCCGCCAGGCGTTTCGAAAGCGCCGCTGCATCATCCCCGCGAGCGGCTTCTACGAATGGCGGCGCGAGGACAAGCGGAAGCAGCCGTTCTACATCCGCCCCGTCGATCGCTCGCCGATCGCCTTCGCCGGACTGTGGGAGGAATGGCGCGATCCTGATCGGCCCGATGCGCCGCTCCTCGAGAGCTTCACGATCCTCACCACCGAGCCCAACGTCCTCGTGCGCGACATCCACAACCGCATGCCGGTGATCCTCCGGCCACTGGACTTCGAACTCTGGCTCGATCCCGACGTGTCCGACCCCGACGACATCCGCCACCTGCTCCGCCCCGTGCCGTCGGACAATCTCGAGGCCTACACCATCTCGTCCTACGTCAACAGCCCGGCGCACGAAGGCCCGGAGTGCATCCGTCCGACCGAGCCCAGCGATGCGCCGGATCAGGCCGGCTCAGGGGGCGAGACGCTCTGGGGCTGATGCGTCTCCGGTCCGCTGGACGTACGCCACGCGCGCCGCGAACTCGCGGAATCCCATCTTCTCATAGAGCCGCAGCGCCGGCGTGTTCTGCCGATCGACCGCGCACGTCACCGCGCGCAGCGCGCCGCGCGTCTTGATCGCGCACTGGTTCAGCCCGTGCTCGAGCGCGGGCCGCGAGATGCCCTTGCCGCGCGCCGCGGGCGAGAGCCCGAGATACACCAGTTCGATGTGCCCCTGCGACGGGCACGGCGTGAGCAGCATCACGCCCTCGGCGCGCCATGAGCCATCGCTCGACTGCTGCTCGATCACCCACCACAGGTCCGGATCGAACGAGCCCGCCGCGCGGTGGCTGTCCAGCACCTCGTCCGTCGTGCGCAGCTCGCACAGACGCGGACAATCCAGCGTGTCCGTGTACGTGCGATCGAGCGCATCGCCCAGCGTCTCCGCCTCGCCCTGCGCCAGCGAGCGAAGACGAATCCCCTCGGGCATCGTCGGCGCCGGCGCGCGCTTCGCCGCGGCCACCGACGGCGTCGGCCGGCGCAAGTACGCAAGGTCCGCCAGCCGCTCGAACTTCGCCCGCGCGAACGCCTGCATCGCCAGCGTCTCCACCGGCTCGAGCAGCGCCTGCGCCAAGCACGATCCATCGATCGCATCGCACGTGCGCTCGATCACCCGCGCCAGCTCATCCACCTGCGCGCTCGTGCCAGGTGTCGAGGTGAACACCGTCGCCGTACGCCCCGAGCCCGGCACCGCGAGACACACCTGGCGCACGCCGCGGCCGTCCGGCTCGACGCTCGCCCACATGTTCCGAAGATCGATGCCGTGATTCGCGGCTGCTTCCAGGAATCGGCGCCCGGTCGTCTCCGCGTCCGCGCGCCCCCGCCCAACCAGCGCCGCCGCGGCCGGCACGTGCAGCGCCGGCGTCACCCGCACGATGGCGGGGCTCGCGTTCATCGGCGCCTTGGGTGCGGCGGTCACGGGAATCCCTTCCGATGGCCCCATCCCGGGCTCTTTTCGCCATTCGGGGCCCAGTTCGGGGACGGCCGGAGCCGCCTTCGTTGACGGTCCGTACAGCGTCCTTAGACTACCCCGCCCGACCTGCCGAGAGGAGTCCCCGTTGCGCGCCATTCTCCCGACCATCCTCGCCGTCGCCACGCTCGCGGCCGCGACCATCTTCGCTCCCGCTCCCGTCGCCCTCGCCGCGCCGGAGCCCTCCGCCGTCCCCACGCGCTGGGAGCTTGATCTCGAGCCCGGCCCGCTGCGCATCGGCACCGTGGATGTCGAGGGCGTCGGCCCCCGCGCCTTCTACTACATGACCTACAAGGTCGCCAACAACACCAACGAGGACCTCTATTTCGCTCCGATCTTCGAGCTCTGCACCGACGACGGCGCCAGCCGCCGCGCCGGCCAGGACGTTCCCCTGCAGGTCACCGACACCCTCCTGACCCGCCTCAACAACCCGCTCCTCCTCGACCAGATCTCCGTCATCGGCAACCTCAGCCGCGGCGAGGAGAACGCCCGTGAAGGCCTGGTCGTCTGGCCCGCCGAGAACCTCAAGGTCGACGAGGTCGTCGTGTACTGCGGCGGATTCAGCGGCGAGACCCGGCGCATCGTCAAGCCCGCGGCGTCGTCCGAAGGCGGCCAGCCGGAGGAGGTCGTCCTCCGCAAGACCATGATGCTGGTCCATCCGACCCCCGGCGACCTCGCCGGCCGTGGAAATCGCCCCCTTGAGCGGTCCGTCGCCCGCTGGATTCTCCGCTGAGGCCCGGGTAGACTCCCCGCCCCCAAAAGTCCCCTTGCAGCAACTGGCCGGGCGTTTCGCCCGCCTCTCGGAGATCGTCGCCATGGCACATAAGAAGGGTCAGGGCTCGACCAAGAACGGTCGTGACTCCAATCCCCAGTACCTCGGCATCAAGCTGACCGGCGGCGCCTTCGCCAAGTCCGGCGCGATCATCGTCCGGCAGCGCGGCACGCCGTTCCAGCCGGGCTACATGGTCGCCCGCGCCAAGGACGACTCGCTCTTCGCGCTCTGCGATGGCAAGGTCGTCTTCCAGGGCCGCAAGGTCCACGTCGATCCCGCTGATCCCGCGACGCCGCGCCCCTTCTATCTGAAGACGGCCTGATCGCGTGACCCTCGACCACCACCAACGAGCGGGCAGCCGCTCGTTTTTCTTGCGCCATGTTCGCTGACCGAGCCATCATCCATGTCAAAGCGGGCAACGGCGGGCACGGCTGCGTGTCCTTCCGGCGCGAGAAGTACGTCCCCAAGGGCGGCCCCGACGGCGGCAACGGCGGCAAGGGCGGCGACGTCATCGTCGTCGGCGACGAGAACGTCCAGACCCTGCTCGACTTCAAGAGCCAGCACCACTGGTCCGCGCAGAACGGCGAGCCCGGCGGCGGGCGCGACTGCACCGGCGCCGACGGCGGAGACACCACGCTCCACCTCCCGCCCGGCACGCTGATCTTCGACGACAAGACCGCCGAGTTGCTTGTGGACCTCGCGCCCGGACAGACGCACGTCATCGCGCACGGCGGCAAGGGCGGCTGGGGCAACACGCACTTCAAGGGCCCGCTGAACCAGACGCCGCGCCAGTCCACGCCCGGAGAGCCCGGCGAGGACGTCACGCTGCGTCTGGAACTGAAGCTGATCGCGGACATCGGCCTGGTCGGCATGCCCAACGCCGGCAAGTCGACGTTGCTCTCGGCGCTGACGCGCGCACGCCCGAAGGTGGCGGACTATCCGTTCACCACGCTGGCGCCGCAGCTCGGGATTGCGGAGCTTGATGCCGAGCGGCGCCTCGTCGTCGCGGACATCCCGGGCCTCATCGAGGGCGCGGCGGAGGGCGTCGGTCTGGGGCACGACTTCCTGCGCCACATCGAGCGCACCCGCGTGCTCGTCCACCTCCTCGACGTCGCGCCGCCGGACGAGTCCACGCCCGCGCAGAACTACGCGATCATCCGGCGCGAACTCGCGGCGTACTCCAGCGCGCTCGCCGAGAAGCCGGAGATCATCGTCCTCAACAAGATGGACCTGCTCCCCGACGACGCGGCGCGCGAGCAGGCAGTTCTGACGCTGCGCTCGGAGCTCAAGCTCGCGCCCGACACCGACGTGCTGCCCCTGAGCGGCGCGACGCACCAGGGCCTGCGCCCGCTGCTCGACGCCTGCTGGCGCACCGCGCACCCGACCGAGCGCCCCTTCAATACGCGGCGCTGATCACGCGATCGGCGCCAGCAGCGCGAGCCATTCGGCGTTGCCGGCCTTGTTCTTCTTGCCCGCTCCGCCGCGCACCGGCGAGCGCGTGAGACCGAGCAGTTTCGTGCCCCATTCCCCAGCTTTCGCGGCGGTCTCCGTCGCGATCCGCTCGGCGACGTCGTCGGGCAGCACGCCGCCGACCAGGAGCGACTTCGCCTCATCCTTGCCGACCTCGTAATGCGGCTTGATGAGCGTGATGATGCGCCCGTCGGGTTTGAGCCAATTGAGGGCCGCGGGGATCGCGAGGCGCTGCGGCGTCCAGCCGAGGTCGATGACGACCAGATCCACACGCGCCGGCGGCTCGACGTGGAGCGCGTTGACGCGCTCCATCACGACGACGCGCTCGTCGGTGCGCAGCTTGTAGGCCAGCGCGCCGTAGCCGGTGTCCACGGCGTAGACCTGCGCCGCGGCGCGTTGCAGCAGGCAGTCGGTAAAGCCGCCGACGTTGCAGCCGAGATCGGCGCAGACGAGGGCGCGCGGGTCCACGTGGAACTCGTCGAGCGCGTGCGCGAGTTTCAGTCCGCCGCGGCCGACGTAGGAGTGGGATTCCATCGCGCGCATTGTGCAAAAACGAAAACCCCCGTGGGCGTTTCGCACACGGGGGCTAAACCTTGGCTTATTCAGCCTCGGCTCGCGCGGCAATTACTTGCCGGGCTTGCCGGGCTTACCCGGCGCGGGCTTCTGAGGGCCTGCCATGGTGGTTGACCTCGCTATCGCGAGGCCTCCGTGCGACACCTTCACTTCGACCCAGACCGGGCGACACGCCCGGCATCCGCCCCATTACAGGTACGGCATGCGGATCGATCAGGTTGTCGGGGGAGAGTATCGGCAACGTCGCGCGGATTGTCAAAGTGCGCGGCGCAGAAGCACAAGATATTCACACACCCCCCGCGCCCACCCCCGACCAATGGCGCCTCGCGCGCGAACCCCGTTCGGGGTGATCGTCAGCCGACGGCGCCGTCGCGGCCGACGCCGACGACCGCCATGCCGAGCCGGTCCGCCTCGGCGAGCGTCGCGGGTTTGTCCACGAGGATCACGTCGCCGGCGGCGAGCGCGACGCAGCGGGCGCCGGCGGCGTGGAGGTTGCGGATGGTCTCGACGCCGACGGTGGGGACGTCGGCGCGCCGGTCGTGGTCGTGGCCGGCGCCTTTGAGGAGGGTCCACCCGCCGCGGCGGCAGAGGGCGCCGGCGCGCTCGATCATGCGGTCGGTGCCCTCGACGGCCTCGACGGCGACGACATCCTGCTCGCGGACGGCGATGGCCTGACCGACGTGAAGGGTCAGGATCTGGCGGAGGATGGGCCAGCCGAAGCGGACGTCGGCCAGCTCGGCGGCGGTGGGCTGGCGCCGGGTCATCGCGCCGGGGGTGGCGAGGTGGTCCGGGATGTGGGTCGTGGAATCGATGAGCCGCACGCCTCCTTGCTCCAGCGTATCAGCCAGCGCGGCGAGGACGGCGGGGGAGCGGCGGTCGTGGCGGAGCCGGCCGTACCAGAGGCGGATGGTGGTGAGGTCCGGGAGCTGGCGGAAGACGCGCCAGGGGTCGTGCATCAGCGCGGCCTTGTCCACGCGCCCGACCATGACGGCGTCGGCGACGTCCATGCGGCGAAGCTTGCGGACCCACTCGCCGACGCGCAGGGGCGGCGCCTGGACGAACCTGTCGCAGAGACGGGGGACGGCGGGGTCGAACTGGCCGAGGAGGCCGAGGCCCATGACCTCGAGGCCGCGGGCCTTCATGCCCTCGGCGACGATGATCGGCAGCCGACCTTGTCCGGCGATGAGGCCGATCCTGGTGGTGGCGGGCATGGGTGGATGGTAGTGGGAGTGTTCCACGTGGAACACTCGGGGGGAGTGAACGCAGAGGCCGCGGAGCGCGCAGAGGACGCAGAGATGGGAATGGGTTGGGTGGCACACTGCGGCGCTTCGCCGCGGTGTGGGTCTGGGGGGAGTGAACACGAAGGACGCGAAGGGACGCGAAGGGGAGGAGGGGCGATCCCTTCGCCGAGCCCCGAGCGCGAGCGAGTGGGTTGGGACGCTTAAACGTGCAAGGGCCCGCTCGCTGGCGCTCGGGGTTCGGAAGAGCGCGAGCGATGTGAGTGTTCCACGTGGAACTCACCTATTTGGTGGGGTTTGGATGACCGCGTTTGTGCGCAGATTTGTTGTTATGCGCCTGGAAAGGACAGGTCTGTGCGCAGAGTTGATGTCATGCGCGCGGACTGGCCGCGGGCGGCGCCAGGGTTGCAACCGGGGGAGAGAGCACGCTTCCTGACGGGCGCGTCTCGCATGCCGCGCGCCGGCTGGAAGCCGGCGGCTCGGAGGGGGCGGGGTAGGATGGGGCGATGGCTCGGGAGTGGTACGCCGATGGTCTTCGATTTGAATGCACCCTGTGCGGCAACTGCTGCACGGGGCCGGAGGGGTATGTCTTGATTTCGAGGGAAGAAATCAAGGCTGCGGCGGCGAAGGTGGGGATGGAGGTCGGTGAGTTCATGGTGCGGTACGTGCACAAGGTTCCGGAGGGGCTTTCGCTGAACGAGCGCGAGACGGAGCACGGGATGGACTGCGTGTTCTTGGATCGCGAGTCGATGCCGGGGAAGGCGGTGTGCGGGTTGTACGAGGCGAGGCCGCTGCAGTGCCGCACGTTCCCGTGGTGGCCGGAGAACCTGAAGAGCGAGAACACGTGGAAGCGGACGGCGCGGGGTTGCGAGGGGATCGGGCGCGGGCCGGTGGTGCGGATCGAGGAGATCCGGATTCAGCGTGAGCTTCAGGAGCGCGATACGCCGAGCGGCGGGCCGTCTCGATGACCCCCGCCCCCGGCCCCGCCCCCGGAAGGTTTGATCCGGGAGATATCGCGGCGGCGCGGGAGTGGTTGCGCGCAGTGGAGCGCGCGGATGTGGTCGAGGCCCTCGAGGGGATCTATGCGCACATCGCGGACGATGTGACGCGTCGCGGGCCGGTGTGCTGGGCGTCGGGGCGGTGCTGCAACTTTGAGAAGACGGGGCACCGGCTGTACGTCACGGGGCTCGAGGCGGCGTGGTGCGTGCTTGGGATGCGCGATTCGGGCGCGGCGACGATGGAGGGCATCGCGGCGGCGCGGGAGCGCGGCGGGTGTCCGTTCCAGGTGGGGAACCTGTGCGGCGCGCGCGAGGTGAGGCCGGTGGGGTGCCGCGTGTATTTCTGTGATCGCTCGGCGCAGGTGTGGCAGCGGGAACTCAGCGAGGCGGCGCTGCGGGATGTGCGGGCGCTGCACGAGGCGGAGCGGCTCGAGTATCGGTACGGGGAGTGGAGGGGGATGTTGGAGTTGGTGGTGGGGGCGGGGGGTTGATGATCTCGTGCCACGAAGTGGTGGAGGCACGTAGCCGGGGGCGCGAGCCCCGGAGCGGGTGCGCGAGGAGATCGGGCGCCGCGCAGCGGTGCAGGCAGAATGAGAACTCAATTGGACGTTCGATGCCGCCCGCACCGCTGCGCGGCGCAGACGGGATACGCGCGGGCATCCGGGGGCTTGCGCCCCCGGCTATGTGCCTGCGCCGCGTTGCGGCGGGGAATCAATCAAAACGAGTGGGGGGCCGGTCTGCCAGCGCTCTTGTCGGGCCGCGCATGGAACGATCGAAATGTCGTGTGAGCTCCGCCCAAGCTAGCCATTCTTGATTGGCTTCAGTCTGTGGCCAGCTGCGCTTCACGCACCTTGCCATCGTCGCCCAGTCGCACGATCAGCCATGAAGAGTCGATCCCAAAATACGACCCTTCGTCAGGACCGAGAATGAAGGCATGATCCCACTCGCGGAAATAGCCATCTTGGTCCGGCGGCCCGAATTGTTCGACGAGCATGGGGAGGTCGAAGGTGTAGACTTTACCGGTCTTGATGAGATGCCGTGCTCGGCTCGTGAGCGATTGCGGCGAGGACGATCTCCACGCGATTGCTAGTGCGAACAAGCACAAGACGATGGCGGCGGCGCCCGCCGCTCGTCGCATTCGTCGTGGAGATGTGCTCATCCAAATTCCACTCGATGTGCGGCCGGCGCTGGTCGATCCGCCTCTTCGTCGAGGACTCTTCAGAGGCGGCTTCCGGTTTACGCCTTCAGCAGGCGCTCGAGGAAGTGGATGTCCATGCCGCCTTGCTGGAAGGCGCTGTTGCGCATGAGTTGCTGGTGGAGGGGGATGGTCGTCTTGATGGGTTCGATGACCATCTCGCTGAGGGCGCGGTCCATGCGGGCGATGGCTTGCGCGCGGTCGGGGGCGTGGACGATGAGCTTGCCGATCATGGAGTCGTAGTTGGGCGGGACGCGATAGCCGGCGACGACGTGGCTGTCGAGGCGCACGCCGGGGCCGCCGGGGGCTTCGAAGCGGGTGATGTTGCCCGGGGAGGGCGCGAAGTTGCGCGCGGGGTCTTCGGCGTTGATGCGGCACTCGATGGCCGCGCCTTCCTTGCGGATGTCGCGCTGCTTGAAGGGCAGCGGCTGACCGCTGGCGACCATGACCTGGGTCTTGACGAGGTCGACGCCGGTGACCATTTCGGTGACAGGGTGCTCGACCTGGAGGCGCGTGTTCACTTCCAGCATGTAGAAGTTCTGGCGCTCGTCCATGAGGAATTCGACGGTCGCGGCGCCGGCGTACTTGGCGCCCTTGATGAGGCGCGCGGCGGCCTTGCAGACTTCCTCGATTTTCTTGGGATCGACGCCGGGCGCGGGCGACTCTTCGATGAGCTTCTGGTGGCGGCGCTGGGTGGAGCAGTCGCGCTCCCAGAGGTGGACGGCGTTGCCGTGCTTGTCGCCGATGACCTGGACTTCGACGTGGCGCGCGGACTCGAGGAACTTCTCGATGTAGACGGCGCCGTTGCCGAAGGCGGCCTCGGCCTCGTTGGCGGCTTGTTTCAAGCCGGACTTGAGGGCGGCTTCGTTGTGGGCGACGCGCATGCCGCGGCCGCCGCCGCCGGCGGAGGCCTTGATGATGACGGGGTAGCCGATCTTGGCGGCGACCTTAACGGCGGTGGGTTCGTCGGTGATGGCGCCGTCGGAGCCGGGGAAGATCGGGACCTTGTTGTCGCGCGCCATCCTCTTGCAGGAGACCTTGTCGCCGAGGAGCGCCATCGCTTCGGGCGAGGGGCCGATGAACTCGATCTTGCAGTCGCGGCAGACCTCGGCGAAGTGGGCGTTCTCGGAGAGGAAGCCGTAGCC
>JBGTSD010000012.1:0-47153 GCA_041940385.1 Phycisphaerales bacterium
CCTGACGGACGGATACACCGACCAGGCCACACGTTCACCCGGCGCCCGATTCTGGATTCCCAGCGTCGATGAATGGGTGAAAGCCGCGCACTACGACCCAAACCGATATGGCGAAGTCGCCGAGGGGTACTGGCTGCGCAAAGGAGGCCAAAGCGAACCGCTCACTCCGGGACTTCCGGAGAACGGCGGCCAGACCAGCGCCGGAAATTTTCTGCCGGGCCCGGACGAGAAGTTTCTTCCCGTCGGGATCTACAACGACATTGCCGCCCCATGGGGCGTGCTCGACACATCGGGCGGCGTGCGCGAGTGGACCGAGACCGTCACAGCGTTCTTCCCGGGGAGCGATGAACTGCACACCGGGCGTCGCTTCGTGCTCGGCTCGGAGGCCAATAGCACGCAGTTCGCCACCGACGATCTGATCGACTGGTTCACGAGCGGTGCGCCCGCACCACATCGGTACGGCATCCGCCTCGCGTCCATCATTCCAGCGCCAAGCGCGATGTTCCTCACACTGATCGCGCTCGCGCCTCTGACCTCGCGTCGCCGCACGATGCGCTGATGCCCTGCCACCCCTCCGGGGTTTAGACCGCAATGAACTCTGACCACGGGTTCCGGTCGCTAGCGCGACCTCCACCCGTGGCTATCCCGGCGCGCCGGGATCCCTTCGGGACTTTCGGAGATCTGCATGCTCCGCGTTCTGCCTTTCCCCCCTCCGCGCCCTCTGTGACCTCTGTGTTCTCCCCTCTTCATTCTTCGCGCCCTTCGTGTCCTTCGCGTTCACTCCGAACAATCCGCGCCGAAACGAATCGCCCGCGAAGGATGCGCCCAGGGCCGACCCCCCACACACACCGCGGCGAAACGCCGCAGTGTGCCACCCAAACTCCACCCCTCTGCGCGCTCTGCGCGCTCCGCGTTCTCTGCGTTCTGCCTTCCCCCCTCTGTGACCTCTGTGCCCTCTGTGTTCTCCCCCTCTCCCCTTCGCGTCCCTTCGTGTCCTTCGCGTTCACTCTTATTAGTGAACACTCACTCAACATCCCCAAAACAGGTGAGTTCCACGTGGAACACTGCATGTTCCACGAGGAACACTCTCAGCCCTCGAACAGCTCCACCACGAATCGAGCCCCCAGTCCACCCTCCGACGGCTCGAGCCAGATGCGACCGCCGGCCTCCTGCACCAGTCTGCGGCACACCGCCAGCCCCAACCCATTCCCCTCATCCTCACCACGCGACGTCACGAACGGCTCGAACAACCGCGCCCGAACCCCCTCCGCGATCCCAGGACCCGTGTCCTCCACCCAGATCCGGACCCGCCGGCCCCCGGAAGCAGATGTCCCAGCGGCGTCTTCCGGAGGGGTGTTCCACGTGGAACACTCGGCCCGGATCGTCAGGCGGCCGCCGCCCGCGGCCATGGCCGACCGCGCATTCATCACCAGGTTCGTCAGCACCTGCTGCAGCGCCACCGGCCGCATCGCCACGCGGCAGCCGAGCGGCGCCTCCACTACCGTCTCGATCGAGTCGCGGCCGACCGGCTTCGCCAGGCAGTTGAACACCTCGTCGATGCACGCCGCGACCTCCGCGTTCCCCGTGGAACCCGCGAACTCCGGTCGCGCAAAGCCCAGGATCGAATCCGTGATCTGCGTGACCCGCTCGATCGCGCTGATCGCCTTCTGAATCACCTGACCACGAAGAACCTCGTCGTCCGGCGCCGCGGAGGCAAGCTGCGCGTAGCTGTGCAGCGGCGTGAGCGCGTTGTTGATCTCGTGCGCCACCCCCGCCGCGAGCGTGCCGATCGTGGCAAGCCGCTGCAGGTGCTCGGTCTCGCGCTGGAAGTCCGACAGCCGCCGCTCCGCCTGAAGCAGGCGATCCATCAGCTCCGCCGGCTGGATCTGTAGCGACTGGCTCTGGTTCATCTCTCGCTCAACGACGCCGATTCCGGTCGGGATTCCAGGAGGGTCGCCCCGGCGACCCCGGCCCCATGTGTTCCACGTGGAACATCCGCCCGTACGCCTCGGCGGACCACGCGCACCAGAATTCGGCAACCTGCGAGGGGGCTATTCAGCCGACGAGAGCCATGCGACGCGCCAAGGCGTTGCGCAATCAGGCTTTGCGGCCGGGTCCGTCTCTGCCAGATGCTCCGTCAACCACCCGAAAACAACGCCCGGCCTCAGATCGGACGTCGGCAGCTCGCCGGACGCAATCCAGTCGAAGGCGATATCGGCCTCCATCGACCGCACGTCCGGGAGCGCACCCCTCGCCGCTCCGGAGTGGTGGGGGTGTTCCACGTGGAACACCAGGTTCACCTCGTGATGACGCTTGCCCCGCATCTCGAAACGGACCTCCGCCACCGCCAGCAAACCACCCACCTTCACCACCTGGCCCGTTTCCTCGAGGAACTCCCGCGCCAGCGCATCCGCGGCCGCCTCTCCGGACTCCACATGCCCGCCCGGCAAGTACCGATAGCCCTTCTGCACATTCCGGCACAGAAGAACCGATCCATCATGCACCCATACCCCACGCGCAATGATCTCGATATGATCGGGCGGCTTGGTCATGGCTCAAGACCTAGTGTACCTACTCGCGGACGCACTATATAAGGATGGCGTCCAAATACCAAACAAATACCTGACTTTCCTCTTGGCGGCCGCTCCACCGAGAGAGACACTCGATCGTTCGGTTTTTAGAAGGGAGAACAAGCGATGAGCAGCGGGACGAACACCAAGGGCCGGCGCCTGGGCCGCGGCCTCAGCGCCCTCCTCAACGACTCGCCCCCCGTCGCCATCGACGTGCCCCGCACCGCGCCCACCAACGGCAGCGGAGCGCACGACACGCCGCGCGAAACACACGCGCCCGCGCGCCACGAAACCCCTGCACCAAGCGCGCACGGCAATCGGTTCATCACCGTCGCGCTGACCGCGCTGCGCGCCAATCCCTGGCAGCCGCGCCGGACCTTCGACGAAGCCACGATCAGCATGCTCGCGGAATCGATCCGCGTCGCCGGCATGATGCAGCCGATCGTCGTGCGCAAGGCGCCGAACGGCGCCGGCTACGAGCTGATCGCCGGCGAGCGCCGCTGGCGTGCGGCCCAGAAGCTCGAGCTCGAATCGATCCCCGCGATCGTCGCGGAGCTGTCGGACCAGGAGGCCGCGGAATGGGCGCTCGTCGAGAACCTCCAGCGCGAGGATCTCAACCCGATGGACCGCGCCCGCGGCCTGCAGCGGCTCTGCGAGCAGTTCAGTCTCACGCAGCGCGAGGTGGCCGCACGCACCGGCCTCGATCGCTCCACCGTCGCGAACATGATGCGCCTCGCCGAACTCGAGCCGCCGATCATCGCGCACGTCGAGAACGGCAAGCTGAGCGCGGGCCATGCGAAGGCGCTCCTCGCGATGATGCCGGGCCAGCCGCGCATCGACCTCGCGGAGCAGGCGGTCCGCGGCGGATGGAGCGTGCGCCGCCTCGAGAGCGCGATGGTGACGGCGCTCGGTGCGCTCGCGAAGGGCAAGCCCGCGGCGCCTCAATCCGCGGCCGCGCAGGCGGCGCACGAAGCGCAGGCCAACCTCCGCTCGCTCGAACGCGACATCTCCGAGACGCTCGGCACCAAGGTGCGCCTGCACACCGACCGCAGCGGCAAGAAGGGTCGCGTCGTCATCCACTTCTACGACCTCGATCAGTTCGATGGACTGCTGCAGAAGTTCGGCGTCAAGGTGATGTAACGGAGCATGACCATGTTCGGAGCAGGGATGCTGCGCCACGGGCTTGTCGCGATCGGCTCGTTCTGTCTCGCCTCGCTCTCCGGCTGTTCCTCCCCGCCCGATCGGACGCTCACCATCGCCGAGCGGTCCGACTACACACGTACGGCGACCTATGCCGAGACCGTCGCGCTCATGGATGCGCTCGCGGACCCGAGCGCGCTCCCCGGCTCGCGCCTGCTGCGCCGGACGTCGATGGGGCGGACGGGCGAGGGTCGCGACATCCCGATGCTCATCCTCTCCGACCCGCCGGTGACGCGCCCGGCGGAGGCGTTCGCGTCGGGGAAGGTCGTCGTGCTCGCGTTCGGGAACATCCATGCCGGCGAGGTCTGCGGCAAGGAAGCATTGCCGATGCTCGTGCGCGAGATCGTGCGCGAGCCGTATGCGCCCTGGGCGCGGGCGATCCTCGAGAACACGGTGCTGCTCGTCGCGCCGATCTACAACGCGGACGGGAACGAGCGGTTCGGGTTGGTGGAGCGGCATCGGCCGGGGCAGGTCGGGCCGCGGATGGTGGGGGTGAGGCCGAACGCGCAGGGTCTGGATCTGAATCGCGACTACATGAAGCTCGATGCGCCCGAGACGCGGGCGATGGTGCGGCTGATGAACGTGTGGCGGCCGCACGTCGTGATCGACACGCACACGACGAACGGCTCGCTGCATCGGTACGTGCTGACGTTCGGCGCGTCGCAGTGCCCGGCGGGCGCCGCGGGGCCGCGGGAGTGGACGCGCGACGTGATGCTGCCGGAGGTCTCGCGCCGCGTGCGCGAGCGGACGGGGTACGACACGTTCTGGTACGGCGACTTCGATGCGCAGCACACGGAGTGGCGGACGTATCCGTGGCATCCGCGCTACGGCGGCGGGTATCACGGGCTGGTGGGGGTGGTGTCGATCCTGACGGAGGCGTACTCGTACGCGCCGTTCAAGGATCGGGTGCTGTCGACGATGGAGTTCGTGCGGGAGTGCCTGATGTTCGCCGCGGAAGAGCGCGTGGCGCTGCTGAGCGTGGTGGAGGAGGCGTCGCGGGCGGCGCAGCGCGGCGAGCCGGACGAGATCGGGATTCGCTTTGACTACGCGGCGTTCGAGTCGCCGGTCGTGGTGAAGGGCTGGCAGGAGCGGCCGCGCGAGGGCGGGGGAACGGAGTCCACGGGCGTCGAGAAGGACTACACGGTGCGTCACTTCGGGCGCTTCGCGCCGACGCTGACGGTGTCGCGGCCCGCGGCGTACTTCGTGCCGCCGGGCTTCGACGACGTGATCGACACGCTGCGCGCACACGGGATCGAGATGGAGGAGATGCGCATCGAGCGGGATGTCGAGGTCGAGGAATCAACGGTGCGCGTCGAGGATGGGCGCGAGTTCCAGGGGCGGTCGATGAAGCGCGTGGACGTGGTCGAGACGCGGCGCACGGAGCTGCGGATCGGGCGGGGATGGTGGCGCGTGCCGGCGGATCAGCGGCTGGGGAACCTGGTCGTGTACCTGCTCGAGCCGGCGTCGGACGATGGGTTCGCGGCGTGGGGTTTCTTCGGGGAGAAGCTGTCGGACGGCGGTGCATTTCCTGTCGTGAGGCAGCCGCGTGGGGTGACCGGTTTCGGTGGTTGAACGGTGTCGATCGCCGTTTTTTCATCCGTAAGCGGTGCAAAATCCGGGAAAATAGCCAGATTGGGTGGGACAAAATCCCTTCATGAATGCGTTTTCTAGTTTGCGTTCGCAAGGAAGTGGACGCCGAGGGCAAAGGGATGTGCCTTCGGGACTTACAGGGATGTTTGGGTGGTAGACGCCGCAAGGACGCGGCAGGCAGGGCCAAGCAACGGCCGCGCCGTTCGAGACTCGCGATCCTGGCCCACGGGACTCGCGGCGCGGCATGAGGGGCTCCATCGGTTCCTTCGTCGGGCGTGACCGGAAGGTGGCGTCCGACGATTGGGGTGGGGAGCGGGCGAGAGAGACGACAGGGTGGAGGGCTGCGTGCGCGCCCAAGGGTGGTCTGGGCGCGCGGCGGTGGGCTGTGCGCCGAACGAGTGTGGTTGCCGACACATCGGGAGGTGGGCGGTGCGTGGTCGTATTCCTGTTGGGAACGACGTGGGGCAAGAGGGCGGGTTTTCGAACGAGGCGCGTGAGGTGGATACGGCGCTGGGGTGGCTTCGCGCGGCGGGGGATCTTCAGGCGGAGCGTTGGGGCGCATACGTTGCGCGAACGACGGGCCGCGTGGAGGCGTTGCGAGATCGTTATCCGGAACTGGGCAACCCACGAAGGGCCCTTGTTGTGGCGTCCTTCGTCGCGTATGCGCGTGCATCGGGTCTCGATGCGACGGAGCTCGCGGCGCTCGTGGAGATCCCGGAATGGATGAAGGAAGATCTGGACATGGTGCGCGAGTGTGCTAGTCTGGCGGGCCTGCGGCCGTCGGTGATTCGTTCGACGGCGCGGACCTCCGCCAGGCATTCGTGCCGCCCGGCGCTGCAGCGCGGAGCGCGAAGGGGTCCGACGAAGAAGTTCATGGATGGTTGATGGGATCGTTCGTTGCGCGCGGTGGGACGCGTCGCGGCGGGCGGGTGAAGTGATGTGGTGACGAGTGCTTGCGCTGGAGTTGGCGCGAGACCTTTGGGGTGGCGGCGCTGGGCGGACGATGACTCGTTCGCTCGGGTTCAGGTGGGCTCGATCAAGGTGGTCGGGCGAAATCACGAAAGCGCAGTTGCGCGCCGTACGACAAGGGGTATCGCCATGACCGCGATGGACCGCGTTGATCCGGACGCCGGGGCAGAGTGCGTGGAGCATCTGGCCCAACGGCACTACGACATCATCGTCCGCTACGTGAGCCGGTGGGGCTCGCGGGACGTCGCCGAGGATGTTGCCCAGGAAGTCTTCCTGCGCCTGATGGCGCTGCCGAACATCGAGAACCGCGAGCTTTCCGCGGGGTACTTGATCGCGGTGGCGCGGAACATCCTGCGTCGTCAGGCGCGCAAGAGCAAGCGCGCGGCGGAAGCGATGGCGTGTTTGAGAGCGGCGCAGGACGGACCGGGCGAGGCGCCGCCGCAGACCGATGACCCAGGCCCGGTCGAGGACCGATCGTTGCAGGCGGCGCTGGATTCGCTTTCGGCGAAGCATGCGGACGCGGTTCGGCTGCTGGTGTGTCAGGGCTTGACGTACAAGGCCGCGGCGGCGGCGATGAACGTGGGGCTCAACACGGTGCACACGTGGGAGCTGCGTGGGTTGGAGCGGATGCGTCGGCGGTTGGCTTCGCGGGCGACGTGCGCGGCGTGAAGACGGGGGAGTGAACGCGAAGGGACGCGAAGATCACGAAGGGGAGGAAAGCGGAAGAGGGGAGAACGCAGAGTTCGCAGAGCGCGCAGAGGACGCGGAGGGGTTGGATGGGGTGGCGCACTGGTCGGCACGGCGACCGGTGTGTGTGCGTCGGCGCCACATCTGGATGAGGGTGATGGCGGCGTCGCACTGGGCTTCGCGGGAGACTTCCGGGTTCATCATCATGTGCGAGAGCGCCTGGATGGCGTTGAGCTGCGCCTGTGCGCGGAACATGCGGGCGCGCTGACGCTCGAGGGCGTCGATCTTTGCTCGCAGGTCCGGGGGGAGCGATTCGAGATCGTGGTCGTCGGTTGTGCTGGGCGTGGTGTGCATGCGCGGGAAGGTACGGCGCGCTTTGGGCGGTGCAAGGGAAATCGCGCGCATGACCACGAATCTGCGCACAGATGTGTCCTTTGGGGTCACATTCTTCGGGAAGGGAGAGTGAACGCGAAGTCGAAGATCCGCCGTGGCGGAAACACGAAGGGACGCGAAGGGGAAAGGCAGGAAGACGGGAGAACGCAGAGGACGCAGAGGTCGCAGAGTGCGCGGAGGGGAAGGGGCGATGGGGTTGGGTGGCATGATTGACCGGTTCCTCCGGTCAGTCGTGGGGATTGGCCCTGGGCGCATTCACCACGACTGTCCCGGCGCGCCGGGACAATCGTGGCACACGCGGCGGTCAGCGGCAGGACTGGTTGAAGTGTGCGAGGATGATGTTGAGGTCGGTGAAGTCGACGCGTGCGTCGCGGTTCAAGTCGGCGGAGAGGTTGTAGTTCGGATCGGTGTGCGCGGTGTTGAAGGCGTCGAGGATGGGCACAAGGTCGGCCATGTTGGCGGTGTTGTCGCCGTTGACGTCGCCGGCGCAGAGGATCTGCACCCTGACTTCGGCGATCGCTTCTGACCCGTCCGCAAAGTGCAGCGTGGTGACGCTGACCCCGTCGGTTTCGTTGGGCAGCACGTAGGACGAATCGGCGATGCGAATGTCGTTCGGCCCGACTTCGACTGGTTGACCGCTTCTTATGACCAGTGAAATGTTGCCGACGGGGTCCATCAGCCACTGCCCGCCGAACTCGTCGCCCGCGGCGTTCTGGAGCCGCGCGCTGACGAGGATGTCGCGCGATTCCAGGACTCTGCAGCTCCCGAAGTACTTGATGCTGTAGCCCGGCGGCGTCGACGGCAGCGCGTCGCCATACTTGAGAAGCAGTGTGAGCTGGTCGCCATCGACTCGCCAGAGCGCGCGATGGAGGCCGACGTCGCCGGGGGTATGCGACATGGACGTCGTCATGACGATGTCGCCATGTGAGTTGGTGGTCGGGTAGAAGTTGATGAACCAGCCAGGAAACCCAGGCGCCGGGTCAAGGCTGCGCGCGATCTCGCGTAGCTGGCCGTCGCGCCGCTCGAACGCCCCGTAATACAGACAAGCGCCGGGACATTGAATTCCGGCGTACACCATGAAGTGTTCGTAGTTTCCCTGCGACGATGCGCCGCCCGACGTGAATGGCGTGCCGTTGGGATCGCCGGGGATAGGTTGGCCCTCGATGACGATCGGCGTGAGGCCGCCATCGCCATGGAGTTCGAAGAAGCAGGTTCGATCTGATCCATACTCGGGCGTGACTTCGAGGCTGATGAGTCTCCGGCCGAGGTCGTTCAGCGACACGCTGTAGATCCTCGACGCCGTGCCCTCGATCGCCGTGGTCTCCACCGCGGCGCCCGCGAGCATCACCGGCGTCAGCCCGGCCGCCGTGTACTCCCAGACCCCGAAGTCTCTCCGTGACTCGTACGTCGAGAAGTTTTCGAGATCCGACTGCACGAGGATTTCGCCGACGCCGTTGACAGCGAGATTGATGTTCAGCATCACGAACCCCGGGGGCGCTCCGGGAGGCGTCGCTCCCTCCTCGGCCACGATGGCTGACGTCCCGTCGCTGAACCACGCCCGGTACACCGCGCGGCTGCCGAGGATGACTGGATCGTTCCACACCAGTCGCTCCGTGATGAGCAGTTGCGTGTCGAAGTGGCGAAGCCAGAGGAAACCGAGCGGGCCATCGCTGGCGCGCTCCACCACTCGACGGCCCTTGGCGTCGTCCAGGAAGATGGCGTCGTCGTATGGCAGGCCGACGCCCCAATCGATCCCGGCGCGAAACGCGATACGTCCGCTTTCGTCGCGCCCCGCCGATCCCAGACTCTCGAACACCACGCCGGGGCCGAGTCCCGGACCGAGCGGTCCCTCGACATTGGTCAATGCGCGAATCTCGATCTGCGCCGACTGCGCCGGCGCTCGAGTCTGCGTTTGCATCGCGGCGAGAAGTGCGGCGACAACGACCGATGCGTGACGAACGCTCATGTGTCTGCTCCGACCACGGATGCGCGCTGGGCGCCAGACCACCCCGGATTCCCACACGGTCGGGCGCGAGGGCTGCGCGCCGGACATCAGGGGTTACGCGGGGGCGAGGGATCGGGTTGCCGGGGGCTCGGAGAATCGAGATGCGGACTCGGGTGTCGGTAAGACTGATGGCGCGTGGGGCGCCCTCCCTTCCGGTCGGGGCTCTTTCGCAGGTGCGATGGGGCGAACGCCAACGCCGCCGGAGCGAAGTTTGGTCTTTGGAATCCACTCCCGCGGGGGTAAGGTGGTGGGGTTTGCGGGGGATTCGAGAAGGAGAGACGACATGCGGCGGAATGCGATGCGCGGGATGGGTGGGGTTGTTGGTGTGATGGTGTTGGTGGGTGGCGCGGGGGTGGCGGAGGCGCGGCCGCAGGTCGTGGAGGACTTCTCGACGGGGAATCCGTTCGCGTGGACGTTCGGCCCTCCCGGGGTGACGGAGCCGACGGGTGGGAATCCGGGCGCGTTTCATCACGTGGACTTTCTGGACACGTTTGCGCCGCAGCCGCGGCATCCGTTCAACGCGGTGAATCCGTGGACGGGTGACTTGCGCGCGGCGCAGGCGACGTCGATCGGCGTGGATCTGATTCTGTTCGACGTCGATTTCTCGGCGGATGGCCGGCCGCTGACGTTGATTCTCTGGAGCGACAACGGGACGCCGGTGGACTTCAACGACGACTGGGGGATGTATCAGATCGGCGCATCGAACGTGCCGCTGGTGGGCGAGGGGTGGAAGTCGTTCGACTTTGATGTGCCGTCGCAGGTGGCGGGTCCGACGCCGCCTCCGGGTTGGCAGTACATCGCGGTGGGGCCGAACTCGCCGGCGATGGGGGATTGGGATGCGCTGATCAGCGATGTCGCGATGGTGAGTTTCTTCTACGGCGATCCGACGTTCTTCTTCATCTTCCAGGCGTGGGACCTGGGGATGGACAACGTGCGCATCTCGACGGCGGACGCCGCGGCGCCGGTGGCGGGGCGGTTCGTCGTGAACGATCGCACGAACGATGTGATCTACGCGATGGGCGATGCGGACGAGAGCGGGATGGTGGAGGATGCGGGCGAGGGCGGGGAGGTGGTGGAGTGGTTCAGCGGGGCGAACGCGGCGGGGACGCTCGCGCCGATGAATCCGAGCACGCTGGCGACGGCGGCAAACGGCAGCGCGGCGATGGGGGATCAGGTGAACCGGCTGGTGTACGTGATGCGCGATCACAACGCCGACGGCGATGCGCAGGATGCGGGGGAGAGCGCGGTGTACGCGGACGCGGCGAACCTGTCGGGGGTGTCGTTCGCGTTCCCGACGGGCGCGGCGTTCGATCCGCTCGGTCGGCTGCACGTGGTGAACGCGGGGAACGCGTTCGGGAACGATGGCGTGTATCGCGTGATCGATCTGAACAACGACGGCGATGCGCAGGATGCGGGCGAGGTGACGGAGTATGTGGGGTCGCCGGTGTTCGGTTCGGGGAACGGGGCGTATTCGCCGCAGGAGCTGGCGTTTGATGCGAGCGGCGCGGGGTACCTGCGGAACTCATCGAGCGGTCTGCACGGCGTGTACCGGTTCGTGGATGCGAACAACAACGGGCGCGCGGATGATGCGGGGGAGTTCGCGGCGTTCTGGGATGCGACGGGCGCTTCGGGCGTGACGCCGCTGGCGGGATTTGCGCTCGAGCGTGATCCGGTGCGGGCGCGGGCGTGGTACACGCAGCAGGTGGCGAGCGGGGGCGTGGATCAGATCGTGCGGATCGCCGATGTGAACAACGATGGCGATGCGCAGGACGCGGGTGAGGCGGCGATCGTGTACGAGAACGCCGCGGCCGGGTTCACGCTGATTGATGTGGTGGCGCTGGCGGATGGCCGGCTGCTGATCACGGATGCGAGCGCGGACCAGGTGGTGCTGCTGACGGATGGGAACAGCGATGGGGATTTCAATGACTCGGGCGAGGCGGTGGTGTGGTTCGGGAACACGCTGCCGACGCTGGGCGATGCGCGGCAGATCGATCCGCTGGCGTCCACGGCGTGCCCGGAGGATGTGAACCAGGATGGGATGATCGGGTTCGCGGATTTGAATCTGCTGCTGGGGGTGTTCGGGCAGAACCTGCTGGGGAACCGCGCGAACATCAATGGTGATGGGCGGGTGGACTTTGGGGATTTGAATTTGTTGCTGGGGATGTATGGGCTTGGCTGCAAATAGGAGTGAACGCGAAGTCGAAGATCCGCCATGGCGGAAGCGCGAAGGGACGCGAAGTTGAAGAGGGGGAGAACACAGAGGTCACAGAGGGCGCGGAGGGGAAAGAGGGGGGAGATGGGTGGGTGGCGGACTGCGGTGGGTTTGGGCCGCGGTGTGGATAGGAGCCCCCTCACCCTGCCTCTCCCCCGGGGGGAGAGGGGTTGGTTGTTGGTGATATGTTGATTGGATGAACACATCTGTACTGGGAGTGAAGATGTCGGTGCGTCGAGGGGTGAGGCGGGCGATTCTGGCGCTGGGTGCTTTGACGCTCTTCGGTGGGGTGTCCAGCGCGGGTGAGCCGACGGCGCTGGACCGGTTGAATGGCGCGCTGGCCGCGAGTCAGCCGTCGGGGGTAAACGGGTGGGACGGACTTCGGTCGTTCCTGATGCAGTCGGGCGTGCCGCGGGGCTCGATCCCGGCGGCGGACATCGGTGACGCGTGGAAGCAGGTTCACCGCATGGACCTTCATCCGTCGGAGCTTCTGCAGAACGAATGGGATGATCCTCGTTTGGCGCAGCATCGGGCGGCGCTCGAGGAAGCGCTGGTGTTGTTGCCGGCGCTGGATGAGGCGATGTCGGCGGAACGGTTCTTCGTGCCGTACCGATGGGATGGCAAGACGCTGACCGACGTTCCGGATCGGCGCGGGCGGGCTTTGTCGACGATGCAGGAGCACTTCACGTCGTTCAAGCTGCTCGGCGCCATCAACGCCGCGGCGATGCGGCGGGCGGCGGAGCTCGGGGATTGGACGGAAGCGGCGCAGCGATTCGAGACCGGCCTTGCGTTGGCGGAGCGGATGTCGCGGCAACTGACGTTGATGGAATGGATTGTGGGCCTGTCCATCGAGGGTGTGTCGCATCAGGAGATGCGATCGCTCCTGAACGAGATGGACGTGCCGGACGTCGCCTGCGTCGCGATGCTTGGCGACCTCGACTTGCACGCGGCGCCGTGGCTCGACATGGCGCAGGTGGAGTTGGGCGAGTCGATCGCCGCCAGTGCGCTCGCCAATGCGGGGGAGGACGCGGCAATGGTGGCGATGATGCGCAAAGCGCAGCGCGAGGTCATGGCGATTGTTCGAACGACCACGCGCCGGATCACCGCCGAGGCGGCGGCGACGGGGGTGATGCTGCGGCTCGAGCGGTTTCATGCGCGCGAGGGGCGGTGGCCGGCGACGCTTGTCGAGGCGATGACGCAGGAGGAGGCGACCGATCCGATCTCGGAGCGCGTGTTCGAGTATCGGCTGGTCGAGGAGGAGGGGCGGGCGTACTCGCTGCGGTTCCCGGCGGGCGCGGCGTACATCGAGGAGAGCGACGGGCAGCGCTTCGATCCGTGGGAGATCAATCCGGTGCGGCAAACGGGGCCGCTGATGAGCGAGATGATGGGAGGCGGCGTTGATGAGTGAGAGGGCGCGGGCGTCGAAGCGTGGGGGCATTCGGCGGACGCTGGCGACGCTGGGGGTTGTGGTGTTGGTGGTGGTGGGGGCGTTGGTGTGGGCGGTGTGGCCGTATGTGATGGCGGAGGCGCGGGGGCCTGATCACGCGGCGCTGGCGCGGCTCAATGCGCTGGCGATGGAGGGGCAGCCGGAGGGCGAGAATGGTTGGGAGGTGATGCGGGAGTTTCTGAGGGACGACTGCGGGCTGACGAGCGCCCGCGAGTATGGAAATGAACGATGGTTGCTGGCTCGCGCACCGATGACGGATGCGACCGAGTTGCTGAACAACGCGTGGGACGATCCACGGGTCGCCGCACATCGGGCGGCGTTTGAGCAGTGCCGCTGGTTGTTGCCGCACCTGGATCAGGCCATGGCGCACGATCGATACTTTGTTCCCTACCGATGGGATGGCGATGTCCTGACCAATGCGGCGGATGAGCCGACGCGCGAGATCGACATTCCCATGTCGACGTTCCGGCCGATTCGATGTCTCGGGCAATGGAACCTTGTGGCGATGCGTGAGGCCGCGATCACCGGCGACTGGAGCGAGGTTGTGCACCGAATGCGCACGGCGATGCGGCTCGGTGAACGCTCGTCACGACAGGTTCTCATGATCGAGTGGATGATCGGGATGTCGATGCAGGGCATTGCGCTGCTTGAACTGTCGCGGCTCGTCAACGAGTTCGACATCCCGTCCGAGGTGTGCGCTGCATTGCACCAGGGCATTGTCGAAGAGCAGTGGCCAATGGGCCGAACCGACTTGTTGCTCGAAGGTGAGGCGATCTACAGCGCACAGTTCGCCAGGGCGATGTTCGGAACACACGGAGTGTTTCTCACTTGGCGATACGACCGGATGGAAGACGCGTTCGCCTTCAGGGGTGGTCCGGTTGATGCGCCACCAACTGTCTTAGAGCGGCTCAGCAATGTGAGGTCGATGGGGAAGCCGTCCTGGCGAGACATGGAGGAAGCGCTCGATGCTGCTCGTGCCGAGAGCCGCAAGGCGCTTTCGGGCGAGGCCTATCAGGGCGCTGCCCACGCCTTCGGCGGACCGTTCGAGTTGCCGGCCGATGTCCGCGACTTCGTGATGATGTCGCCGGGATCGTTCAACGGGCTCCGCAGGCAGCTTGATCGGTTGGCTGCATCGACCTCGGCCACGCTGCTGATGCTCGAGCTTGAAGCGTGGCATGCGCGCGAGGGACGGTGGCCGAGCTCGCTTGCGGAGGCGTTCGGCGCGGGGGGCGGCATTGAACCCGTATCGACGCGTCCATTTGAGTATCAGTTGCTCGATGCGGATGACCCTCGGCCGTACTCGCTTCGCTTTCCGGCCGATGCGCCGTACCTGGAGACGGAAGTCGCGTCGGAACAGTTTGATCCGTACGAATGCAATCCCGTGCGAAGACGCGTGAAGACCGCCGCGGAATTCGAGCGCGACGGACACTGGGAGATGGACGAGGTGGAGTGAGCGTGCGGGGAGCACGCTTGCTTACGCGCGCGTCTCACGCGCAGCGCGGCCCCCTCACCCTGCCTCGCCACGGCGAGTCTGCGACCTCTCCCCCGGGGGGAGAGGGGTTGCGTGGGGATCGATTGGGCGGGTTTCGATCTGGGGGGTGTCGCGGGTTTCGCCTTCGAGGGTGGGGAGGGTGGGGAGCTCTTTGGTCGAGTGGGCGCCGCGGTCTTCGAAGGTGCGGATGGCGGGGAGGAGTCGTGAGGAGACGGAGCCGACGAAGTTGTTCCACGCCTTGCGCGCGGTCTCGATGCCCTGGCCGACCTTCATCGCGTGGTCGAGGGCGACGGCGATGCGTTCGTGGAGGGTGCGGCCGAGGTTGAAGAGTTCTTCGGCGGAGTCGGAGAGCTGCTTCTCGCGCCAGCCGACGTGGACGGCGCGGAGGAGGCCGATGAGCGTGGACGGGCTCGCGAGGATGACATTGCGCTGCGCGGCGTACTCGAGGAGGTCGGGCTTGCGCTCGAGCGCGGCGTCGATGAACTGATCCCCCGGAATGAACATGACGACGAACTCGGGCGAGCCCTCGACGATCGCGGTGTAGTCCTTCTTCGCGAGCTTGTCCGCCTGGTCGGCGACGTGTCGCGCGAAGCGGTCGAGGTGGGCGTCGGCTTCGTTCGGATCGCGGGCGTGGACGGCTTCGAGGTAGGCCTCGATGTTGGTCTTGGCGTCGATGACGATGCAGCGCTCGTTGGGGAGGCGCACGACCATGTCGGGGCGGAGGAGGTTGTCGCTGGAGTCGCGTTTGGATTCCTGAGCGGAGAAGTGGCAGTAGGAGCGCATGCCGGCGAGTTCGACGACGCGTTCGAGGATCATCTCGCCGTAGGCGCCGCGGACCTGGGGTTTGCGGAGCGCATTGACGAGGTCGTCGGTGCGCATGCGGAGGGAGTCGCCGGCTTCGCGGAGGTTGCGGATGTTCTCGACGAGTGAGGCGTGGTGCTGGGCGCGTTCCTTCTCGATGGCCGCGAGCTTTTCGTCGGTCTTCTTGAGGGTGTCGGCGATGGGTTTGACGAGGTCTTCGACGGCCTTCTTGCGGAGTTCGAGGTCGGCGCCGGCTTCCTTCTGCTGCGTGGCGAAGCGTTGCTGGGCGAGTTCGAGGAAGCGCTTGGTGGAGGCGTCGAGTGCGCGGCTGGCGAGGGCGTCGAAGGTCTCCTGGAGTTGCTTAAGGCGTTCGCTGTTGCGTTCGGCGTCTTCGGTGAGGCGGTGCTCGAGGCCCTTGATGCGCTCGGCGAGTGCGGCGGCCTGCGCGCGGTGGTCGTTGGCCTCGCGCGTGGAGGTGGAAAGGGAGTCGTTGAGACGGGAGAGGGCGTCGTCGCGGTCGCGGAGGGCGCGTTGGAGGGAGGCGCGCTGGGCGGCGAGCCATGCGGCGGCGATCGCGGCGAAGAGGAGGAGGACGCCGAGCGCGATGGCGAGGGCGGTCATGCGCTCATGGTAGCGGGGGGCTCGGAAGCGGAGTGAGCGCGAAGAACGCGAAGAGGGAGGGGGAAGAATGTGGAGGACGCGGAGCGCGCAGAGAGCGCAGAGATTGGGAGGGGGTCAGCGCGATCCGCTTCTTCGTCGAAGACTCCTCAGAAGCGGCTTCTGAAGAGGTCGCTTACTGGCCGGCTCGTTTGGCGGCCATGATGGCGTGGACGAGTTCGCCCGGGATGGGTTCGTTCTTGTCGGCGGCCTTGAGGGCGGCGCGGGACATGGCGATGGTGTCGTTGTACTGGCGCATGTAGTTGACGCACGCCGGGCAGTGGGAGAGATGGCGCTCGAACTCCGCGCGCTCGGCCTCGGGGAGGCGGCCCTCGGTGTAGTCGAGGAGGAACTCGTTGCATTCGCGGCAGTTCATGAACGGATCTCGGGCAGGCGTTGTTCGAGCAGGGTTCGGAGCGCCTGTCGGGCGCGGTGCAGACGGGTCTTGACGGCGTTCTCGGAGATGCCGAGGGCTTCGGCGGACTCCGCGGTGTCGAGGCCTTCGATGTCGCGGAGGAGGAGAACGGTTCGGTAGGCGTCGGGCAATTCGTGGATGGCGGCGCGGACGGCGGCCGCGGTCTCGGCGCTACGGAGGGGCGCGTCGGGCGCGAGGTCCCAGGGGGCGGGCGGGTCGATCTGGTGGCCGTCCTCTTTGAATCGCGGGAGGAGGGCGTCGATCGAGATCTCGGGGCGGCGTCGGCGCGTGCGCAGCTTCATGAGCGCGGCGTTGACGGTGACGCGGTGGAGCCAGGTGGAGAGTCGCGCGTCGGCGTGGAAGGTGTCGATCTTTCGTGCCGCGGCGAGGAGTGCGTCCTGGAGCGCGTCCTGCGCGTCGTCTTCGTTGTTGTGGAGGATTCGTCGCGCGACGGCGAGGAGGCGCGGGCCGTAGAGCCGGATCATGGTCTCGAAGGCGTCGTCTTCGCCACGTTTGAGGCGTTCGACGAGCGCGGCTTCGTCCGTGGCGGAGAGCTGCTCGTGGATCGTCGGGCGCGGCGCGGACATGCGCTTGGAGGGTAGCGGGGGCGTCATGGCCCTGTTCATCTCGATGTGCATGGTGACCAGCCTTGGGCCTGCCCGGTGTGGGCATGCAACCGGTGGTTGAGATGCGGCATCGGACAGCGACGTTGCTGATCACACCCTGAATTGGCGCCGGGAGCATTTCCGGGCCTTGCGAAAGGACTTTCTGATGAAGGCCGTGGCTGTCAGTCCGTCGGATCGGTTGGTCGAGGTGGTGGAGATCGAGGCGCCGCGGCTCGAGCGTGCGGAGGATGTTCGTATCCGCATGCTGGAGGTCGGGGTGTGCGGGACGGACAAGGAGATCTGTTCGTTCGCGTACGGGACGCCGCCGGACGGCGAGCGCCGGCTGGTGATCGGTCACGAGGGATTGGGCGAGGTGATCGAGGCGGGGGAGAAGTCGGGGCTCGGCGTCGGGGACCTGGTGATTCCGACGGTGCGTCGTCCGTGCGGCGTGGCGAAATGCGCCGCGTGCCGCGCAGAGCGGCAGGACTTCTGCTTCACGGGCGAGTTCACGGAGCGCGGGATCAAGGGTCGTCACGGGTACATGACGGAGGAGGTGGTGGACGAGGGCCGGTTCATGGTGCGCGTGCCGCGGGCGCTGCGCGACGTGGCAGTGCTGGTCGAGCCGTTGACGATCGCGGAGAAGGCGCTGCTCCAGGTGTGGCAGGTGCAGCAGCGTCTGCCGTGGGCGTGCGACCTCGAGGACGGCAAGACGGGCGGGCACTGCCACACGGCGGTGATCCTCGGCGCGGGGCCGGTGGGGCTTCTTGGCGCCATGGCGTTCGCCGCGGGCGGGTTCCGCACGGTGGTGTACTCGCGCGAGGAGGCGCGGTCGCACAAGGCGGACCTGGTGCGCTCGATCGGCGCGGGGTACGTGTCGGCGGTGACGCACGACGTGGAGTCGATGGCGCGCACGGTGGGGGCGATCGACGTGGTGTACGAGGCGACGGGCGCTTCGAAGCTGAGCTTCGAGGTGCTGAGTCGGCTCGGGCCCAATGCGCTCTTCGTGTTCACGGGTGTGCCGGGGCGGAAGGCGCCGATCGAGGTGGACACGGATCTCATCATGCGCAACCTGGTGCTGAAGAATCAGGTGGTGATGGGGACGGTGAACGCGGGGCGCGATGCGTTCGAGGCGGCGGTGCGCGATCTGGGCGTGTTCATGAAGAAGTGGCCGGAGGCGGTGCACGCGCTGATCACGGGTCGCAAGCCGATCGATCGGGCGCGGGAGTTTCTGCTGAGCCCGGAGGGGATCAAGAACGTGGTGGCGTTCGGATAAGCGGGATTCCGTCTCGCCAACAAACTCCCCCTCACCCTGCCCTCTCCCCCGGGGGGAGAGGGGTTGAGGAAACCAGCGCATGCATTGGATCGAGTACGCCTGCGAGGCGGGGTGTCTGGGGCTGTTCATGGTGAGCGCGTGTGGTTTCGTCGCGCTGCTGGAGCACCCGGGCTCGCCGGCGCGGCGGGCGATCGGGGTTGCGTGGGTGCGCCGGTTGCTCATCGGGATCGCGATGGGCGCGACGGCGGCGGCGCTGATCACGTCGCCGATGGGGATGCGCTCGGGCGCGCACATGAATCCGGCGTTCACGTTCACAATGTGGCGACTGGGGAAGGTCGGCGAAGTCGATGCGGCGATGTATGTGCTGGCGCAGTTCGTGGGCGCGGCGGCGGGGGTTGGGTTGGTGCGATTGTTGATGCCGCGGGTGGTGGGGCATGCGAACGTGGGGTATGTGGCGACGCGGCCTCGGAGCCGCGCGAGACGCGATGTGCGGCGTGCGGCGGGGGTCGAGGTCGCGATGGCGGCGCTGCTGATGAGCGTGGCGCTGTGGTGGACGAACGATGCGGACCTGGCGGGATGGACGCCATTCGCGGCGGCGGGGCTGGTGGCGACGTTCATCTTCGTAGCGGCGCCAATCTCCGGGATGAGCATCAATCCGGCGCGGACGTTCGGGTCGGCGGCGCATGCGCGCCGGTGGGACGCGTGGTGGGTGTATGCGCTGGCGCCGCTCGTCGGGATGCTGCTCGCGGCGGAGGGATTCGGGCGTTTCGAGGGGTTCGAGCGTGTGCTGTGCGCGAAGTGGCGTCACCCGGAGGGCGGAACGTGCATCTTTGAGTGTCGGCACGACGAGCTGCGCGCGGCGCGTGGCGACCTTCGTGGGCTGGAGTCCGGGGACAACGCCGAATCGGAGCGAGTTCCATGACGAGCGAGCGGTACGACGTGGTCATCGTGGGCTCGGGGGCGGGCGGCGGAACGCTGGCGCACCGGCTGGCGCAGGGCGGGAAGCGCGTGCTGCTGCTCGAGCGCGGCGAGTTCCTGCCGCGGGAGAAGGAGAACTGGGACTCGAATCAGGTGATCCTTGAGGGGCGCTACAAGGCGCACGACGAGTGGGTGGATGGGAACGGGAAGACGTTTCATCCGGGGACCAACTACTGGGTGGGCGGGAACACGAAGGTGTACGGCGCGGCTCTCTTTCGAATGAGGAAGGAAGACTTCGGCGCGCTGCGGCATCACGGGGGCATGTCGCCGGCGTGGCCGATCTCGTACGAGGAGCTGGCGCCGTATTACCTGCAAGCGGAGCGGCTCTACGAGGTGCGGGGCGAGCGCGGCGTGGATCCGACGGATCCGCCGGAGCGCGAGCCGTATCCGTTCGAGGCGGTGGGGCATGAGCCGCGGATCCAGGAGCTGGCGGACGACTTCGCAAAGCTCGGGCTGAGGCCGTTCCATGTGCCGCTGGGGGTTCGACTGCATGATCGGGATCGTGCGCAGAGCGCGTGCATCCGTTGCGAGACGTGCGATGGTTTTCCCTGCCTGGTGCAGGCGAAGGCGGACGCGGAGACGATGTGCGTGCGGCCGGCGGTGGCGTCGGGGCGCGTGTGGCTGGTGACGGGCGCGAAGGCGGTGCGGATCGAGACGAGCGCGGACGGTCGGCGCGCGACGGGCGTGGTGGTGGAGCGCGGTGGGCGGGAGGAGACGTACACGGGCGAGGTCATCGTCGTGTCGTGCGGCGCCATCAACTCGGCGGCGCTCCTGCTGCGTTCGAAGTCGGACAGGCATCCGCAGGGATTGGCGAACTCGTCGGGCATGGTGGGGCGGCACTACATGTGCCACAACAACTCGGCGTTGCTGGCGATCTCAAAGCGGCCGAACCCGACGGTGTTTCAGAAAACGCTCGCGCTCAATGACTTCTACTTCGGGTCGAGCGAGTTCGAGCATCCGATGGGGCACATCTCGATGCTGGGCAAGAGCGACGCGGAGATGCTGGCGGCGGGTGCGCCGCCGATGACGCCGCGGGCGGCGCTGACGGTGATGGCGTCGCACTCGATCGACTTCTGGCTGACGAGCGAGGACCTGCCGGATCCGGAGAACCGGGTGATGGTGGACGGGGAGGGTCGGATCATCCTGAAGTATCGAGAGAACAACCTCGAGCCGCATCGGCGATTGATCGCGGCGCTCAAAGGGATGTTGGGGCGCGTCGGTTGCGAGGAGGGGCGTCTGCTGCCGAGCCATGTGTATCTCGGCAAGAAGATCCCGCTCGCGGGCGTGGCGCACCAGTGCGGCACGATGCGGTTCGGGCGCGATGCGCGGACGAGCGTGCTGGACACGGATTGCCGCACGCACGATGTGGACAACCTGTATGTCGTCGATGGTTCGTTCTTTCCTTCGAGCAGCGCGATCAATCCGGCGCTGACGATCATGGCGAACGCGCTGCGGGTGGGGGACCACCTGGTGACGCGGCTGAGCTAAAGGAACTGCGATGCGAAGGGCGCGAGGCATTGTCGGCGCGGTGATCGCGGCGTGGCTGGTCGTTTCGGCGACGTCGGCGCGCGGAGGGCCGGTGTCGGAGGTCGCGGCGGTGGAGATCACCGTGGGCGATCTCGATCGCGCGGTGGCGTTCTACACGGGGGTGCTCGACTTTGAGCTGGTGTCGGAGGTCGAGGCGGCGGGGGAGGAGTGGGAGCGGCTGCGCGGCGTGTTCGCGCTGCGGATGCGCTCGGCGCGATTGCGACTCGGGCAGGAAGAGGTGTGGCTGACGGAGTGCCTGGCGCCGCAGGGAATGGGGATTCCAGAGGACTCTCGCAGCAACGACCAGTGGTTTCAGCACATCGCGATCGTGGTGAGCGACATGGACGCGGCGTATGCGCGGCTGCGCGGGGCCGATGTGAGGCATGCGAGCTCGGGGCCGCAGCGGCTGCCGGATTGGAACGTGAACGCCGGCGGGATCGAGGCGTTCTATTTCAAGGATCCGGAGGGGCACGTGCTGGAGGTGATCGCGTACCCGGAAGGGAAGGGGGATGCGCGCTGGCAGGAGAAGAGCGAGCGGCTCTTTCTCGGGATCGATCACACGGCGATCGTGGTGCGCGACACGGAGCGGGCGCTTCGGTTCTATCGCGATGCGCTCGGGATGCGGATCGCGGGCGAGAGCGAGAACCATGGGCCGGAGCAGGAGCGGCTGAACGGCGTGTTCGGCGCGCGCCTGCGGATCACGGCGCTGCGCGCGGAGCGCGGGCCGGGGGTGGAGCTGCTCGAGTATCTTTCGCCGTCGGACGGACGGAGCGCCGACGCCTCGACGTGCGCGTGCGACTTGGCGCAGTGGCGGACGCGGCTGGTCGTCGATGACCTCGAGGCGGTGGAGCGGACGCTGCGCGCGGAGCGTGCGGACTTGCTCTCGCCGGGGTTCATTGATGTGCCGGATGACGCGCTGGGGTTCGACGCGGGCGTGCTGGCGCGTGATCCGGACGGCCACGCGGTGGAGTTTGTCACCAAGACTGAAGGAGACGGGCGATGAATCGCGCGAAGGCGATGACGGCGGCGTCGTGGTCGCTGCAGGTCCTGGCGGCGGGGATTCTGGCGCAGACGTTGTTCTTCAAATTCACAGGCGCCGAGGAGTCGGTCTACATCTTCGAGACGCTGGGCGTGGAGCCGTGGGGGCGGTACGCGGCGGGCGTGTCGGAGCTGGTGGCGGCGGCGATGCTGCTGACGCCGCGGCTCGTGGTGTTCGGCGCGATGATGACGCTGGGTGTGCTGACGGGCGCACTCGGTGCGCACGTCGCGAAGCTGGGGATCGAGGTTCGGGGCGATGGGGGGTTGCTGTTCGGTTTGGCGCTGACGGCGTTCGTGGCCGCGGCGGCTGTGCTTTGGATCCGGCGGGGGGCGATCCCGGTGGTCGGGATGCGTCTTGTGCCGGGGGTGTGCCCGTTCCGACCGGGCGAGGTCGGCAAGGGAGCGTGTCATGCGTAAGAATGGTCGAGCGGGACGTCTCGCGGCGGTGGAAGTGGAGCCCCGGATCATGAGCAACGGCGCAGCGCAGTCTCACGGATCGCAGACGGCGGAGGATGTACGTCTGCGCGAGGATGCGGCGCGCGAGCAGAACTGGAAGCGCTGGGGCCCGTACCTGAGCGAGCGGCAGTGGGGCACGGTGCGCGAGGACTACTCGGCGGACGGCTCGTGCTGGGGGTATCTGTCGCACGATCATGCGCGCAGCCGCGCGTATCGGTGGGGCGAGGACGGCTTGCTCGGGATCACGGACCGCGAGTGCCGCATGTGCTTTGCGCTGGCGCTGTGGAACGAGAAGGACCCGATCCTGAAGGAGCGGCTGTTCGGACTGACGGGGCCGGAGGGGAATCACGGCGAGGACGTGAAGGAGGAGTACTTCTACCTGGACTCCACGCCGACGCACTCGTACATGCGCGCGCTCTACAAGTATCCGCAGGCGGAGTTCCCGTATGCGAAGCTGGTGGAGGAGAACGCGCGGCGGGGGCGGAAGGACGCGGAGTTCGAGCTGGTGGACACGGGGGTATTCAGTGAGAGCCGGTACTTCGACGTGTTCGCGGAGTATGCGAAGGCGGCGCCGGACGACCTGTGCATCAAGGTGACGGTGCACAATCGCGGGCCGGAGGCGGCGCGGGTGCACGTGCTGCCGACGCTGTGGGCGCGGAACACGTGGTCGTGGGGCTGCATTCACGAGGGATGCTGGCCCGAGGCGCGGATCGAGACGCTGCGCGAGCGCACGCTGATCTCGGAGCACGAGTCGCTGGGGCGGTTCATGATGCACTTCGGCGTGGCGTCGAACGGCGCGGCGCCGCGGATGGTGTTCACGGACAACGAGACGAACAACGAGCGGCTCTTCGGCGTGAAGAGCTCGGGGGAGTTCGTGAAGGACGCGTTTCACGAGCTGGTGGTCAACGGGCGCGAGGACGCGGTGAACGCGGAGGGCTGGGGCTCGAAGGCGGCGGGGTGGTACGCGCTCGAGATCGCGGCGGGCGGGTCGGTGGAGATCCGGCTGCGGTACGCGCCGGAGGATGATGCGAAGACGACTGCGGACGAGGCGCTGGGCAAGGACTTCGAGCGCGTGTTCGAGGCGCGCCGGCGCGAGGCGGAGGCGTTCTACGCGAGCAAGACACCGGAGACGCTGAGCGACGACGAGCGGAACGTGGTTCGTCAGGCGTTCGCGGGGCTCCTGTGGAGCAAGCAGTTCTACTACTACGTGGTGTACGACTGGCTGAAGGGCGATCCGCTGCAGCCCAAGCCGCCGGCGAGCCGCTGGCACGGGCGCAACGAGGATTGGACGCACCTTTTCAACCGCGACATCATCCTGATGCCGGACAAGTGGGAGTATCCGTGGTACGCGTCGTGGGACCTGGCATTCCACGTGATCGCGCTGGCGCGGATCGATCCGGAGTTCGCGAAGGAGCAGCTCATCCTGTTCCTGCGCGAGTGGTACATGCACCCGAATGGTCAGTTGCCGGCGTACGAGTTCGCGCTGGGGGATGTGAATCCGCCGGTGCACGCGTGGGCGTGCTGGCGGGTGTACAAGATGACGGGGCCGCGGGGCAAGCGCGATCGGCTGTTCCTCGAGCGCGTGTTCCACAAGCTGATGCTGAACTTCACGTGGTGGGTGAACCGGAAGGACCCGGACGGGAAGAACATCTTCGGCGGCGGGTTCCTCGGGCTCGACAACATCGGCGTGTTCGATCGTTCGCAGCCGCTGCCGAGCGGGCTGCACCTCGAGCAGGCGGACGGCACGGCGTGGATGGCGTTCTATTGCGGCACGATGCTGGCGATGGCGCTCGAGTTGGCCGACGGCGATCCGGCGTACGAGGATGTCGCGTCGAAGTTCTTCGAGCACTTCGTGGCGATCACGGACGCGATGAACACGCACGGTGGCACGGGATTGTGGGACGAGGAGGACGGGTTCTACTACGACCAGCTCCTCGTGCACGGCGAGCCGAAGCAGTTGCGCGTCCGCTCGCTCGTGGGCGTCGTGCCGCTGCTCGCGGCGGAGGTACTCGACGAGCGGGTGATCGATCACCTGCCGGGATTCAAGAAGCGGATGGATTGGTTTCTCGAGCATCGCAAGGACCTGGCGCGGCACATCTCGTACATGGTGTCGTGCGACCTCGAGGGCGACGAGGAGTGCCGGGCGCGCCGGCTGCTCGCCGCCGCGAGCGTGGATCGCCTGGCGCGCACGCTCGGGCGCGTGCTGGACGAGGGCGAGCTGCTCTCGGACCACGGCGTGCGCAGCGTGTCGAAGGCGCACAAGGACAATCCGTATGTGATTTACGCCGCGGGGCGCGAGTGGCGGGTGGATTACACGCCCGGCGAATCGGACACGGCGCTCTTCGGCGGCAACAGCAACTGGCGCGGGCCGGTGTGGTTCCCGCTGAACTATCTACTGGTCGAGACGCTGGAGAAGTACGACCACTTCTATGAGCACTCGCTGACGGTGGAGTGCCCGGCGGGTTCGGGGAACAAGATGCGCCTGTCGGAGGTCGCGCACGAGCTGCGGCGCCGTCTGATCACGCTGTTCCTGCCGGATGCCGACGGCCATCGGCCGTGCATGGGTGGGGACGAGCGGTACGCGAGCGATCCTCATTACAAAGACCTGGTGCTCTTCCACGAGTACTTCCACGGGGACAGCGGCAAGGGCCTGGGCGCGAGTCACCAGACGGGCTGGACGGCGCTGGTGGCGCGATTGATTTGCGATGACTGGCGGCCCGGCGAGGGCAAGCCGGCGCGAGCAACCTCCGAGGGGGCTCGAGCGACGATGTCGTCGTAGCTGTGCAGATTTTTTTCTGACGCACGAATATGTGTTGAGTGCCTTATGCGGCCGCAGTGTAATTGTGCTGCGCCTGTGTTTTCGTGCGAGTAAACCACATTTATGCGGCGCACCATGATTGGGTGACGATCAATCGTGGAACTTGTCTCTTGCGGCCGTTTCGGGCCTCGATATATCTCACCGCCACGTTTGGTTGGTGGTCGCCCGCCCTCGGGGGGCGGGCCGTCGTGAGATAGGAGACAGGCCATGTGTGCATCGGTCGCTCGCCGCGGCGCGGCGTGGGGTGTTGTTCTGTCGTTGCTGGTCGGTGGGGAGAGCTGGGCACAGCTCGCGGCGGCGCCGCGGGCGCTGGAGGTCGGCGCGCTGCGGGATGATCCGCGCGGCGGCGGCCGGCTGGTCGAGGTCGGAGGATTGGAACTGGCGCCGCCGGCGCCGGATCAGTCGTTTGGACATCGCGCGGCGCCGATCGGCGACCTGACGGGCGATGGCGTGGCCGAGATCGCGGTCGCGGCGCCGGGGTACGCGGCGGGCACGACGCGCGTGGGGCGGGTCTTCGTCTACGACGGCGCGACCGGCGCGCTGCTGGCGGAGCATCGGGGCGGCGTGGGCGAGCAGTTCGGACTGCGCGTCGGCAATGCGGGGGATTGCGATGGCGATGGGGCGCCGGATCTGCGGGCCGCGGCGGTGGCGTGGGAGGATGGGCTGCTAGTCGAGCGTCTGCACCTGATCTGCGGCGCCACGGGGCGTTCGCTGATGGTGCAGGAGCTCCGCACGATCGCGCCCCCGGGTTCGCCGGTCATCCTGGGCGGCGACCTCGATCGCGACGGCGATGTGGATGTCGCGGACGTGCACATCGTGGCGAAGTCGATGGGGGCGCGCGGCGGGATTGCGGACGTTGATGAGGACGGCGCCGTGACATCCCGCGACCTGGACGCGGTGATGAGCGAGGTGGGTCGCGTGGGCGAGGCGGCGCGGGATCCGGGCGCGGATTCGACGGGCGGCGCGCTGCGTGGGTGGGCGAACGATCCGTTCTTCTTCTGCTGGGACAATCCGCATCAGCCGGGCGGGGACTGCGACATCTTCTATCCCCCGAGCATCCCGCCCGAACACATCGGCATTCCCGGCGAGGAAGAGGGGCCGCACACGATCTGGTGCGCTGCGGGGGTCGCGCCCGACCGTGCGCTGATGAACACCGCGGGCGAGCTGCGCGCCGGCGCCACGCTCGTGCACGGCGGCACGTTCTCGTGGGCCATCACGGACGGCGCCTCGCTGCTGACTTCCGGATCTGCGAATGCGCACCGCTACAACTTCGTCACCGGGACGACGCCGGGCGAGGTGGACTTCCGCATGACGTTCTCGGCGGGCGGCTGCGCGATCACGCCGATCGTCGTGCCGCACACGCTGCGGATCGACGACATGTTCCTCGACCTCGCCGGCTGCCGGCCGACGTTGCCGTTCGATGAATGGATGCGCATCGAGACGGACGTCTTCCCCGAGGGCGGCACACTGTACTGGAAGCAGCTCTCCGGTCCGGCGCTCGTGCACTGGGACGAGAACGCGCAGCGGCTCGAGATCATCTCGGGCTACGAAGCGGGGACGGTGCGTCTCGTGGCGCACTACGCGCTCAACGGCGTGTCGCGTTTCCAGGTGTGCGAGTTCGACATCATCGGGCTGCCGAACCGCGACTTCGACGAGGACGGCCTGTCGGACGCGGACGAGGTGACGCACGGGACGGATCCGACGGATCCGGATACGGATGATGATGGGCTGGAGGATGGGTGCGAGGTGCAGTTCGGAACGGACCCGTTGCAGGCGGGTTCGCCGGATGTCGACACGGCGCCGTGGAATGCGGATGTCGATCACGACGGACTGCCGGACATCCACGAGTTGTGCCTCTACGGGCTCAATCCTGCCCACTTCGACACCGACGGAGACGGGCTCTCGGACGGGTTCGAGGTGGAGCACGGGCTCGATCCGCAGGACACCGATTCCGACGACAACGGCGTCAGCGACTTCTACGACGACCTTGACGGTGATGACGTGTCGAATGGCGACGAGGAGTCCTACGGAACGGACCCCCACAACGCGGACTCCGATGGCGACGGGACATCGGATGGCGATGAGCTCGCGAATCGCGGGATTCCGACGGACGCGAGCGACGGCGGGCAGCCGATTCCGGAAGGCGAAGCCGTCGTCGTGCACCTGACGATCGGCGATCCGAACCCCATTCCGACGGAGAGCTGGGCGCTGCATGTCGGTGATCGACGGTTCATTGCGCCCCAGGGCAATCCGCCGACACGGTTCGTCCTGTTCCGCCGTGGTGAATCGCTTCCAGTCTCGTTGACGCACCTGGGAAGCACGCAGCATCCGCCGCGGGCGAGCTGGTTGCTCAAGGTCTATCCGCTGAACAATCTGGGCTATGTCGATGATCCCGAGCACCTGCTCGGCGTCCACTGGGCGGACGACGAGTGTCAGTGTCAGGACTGCGCCTGCGACGCCGCGGAGGGGCGTGAAGCGACGCTGCACCTGTCGCGTTTCGACCTCGACATCGACAGCAACAACGACAACGGCTTTGACTCCCCGTCGCTGACGAACGCTGAGGATGAAATCGAAGACGATCCGACCGTCCCCGGGAAGCTCATTCCGTTGGCGACCGCGGATCGTGACGGCGATGGCATTCCTGGCTTCGCCGATGGTTTCGGCATCGACCCGATGACGGGCAATGATGATTCAGCGCACGGCTATCGATTCGTGCCTATTCGGCTACGCATTCAGAACGTGGATCTTCGCAACGAGACGATCCGCTTCACGTACATGGGCTCCGCGCCGGAGGACGTGACGATTGATGACGGACCCTATGGGCGGGTCTACGCGGCCGCGCCCGGGGAGCTTCGCATTTGGACGAAGGACGCGTTCGTCCCCCGGAACCCGGCGAGCGTCGCCGATGGCGGCGACTACGTCGAGCCGGGTGTGGCGCTGACGCCGCAGCAGATCGGGCTGAGCAGCTACGGCGGCGACATTGTTCTCTACGTCGAGGCGCTGAAGCCGAGTGAGTTCCTCGGCGACCTCACGATTGACGTCTCCGCGGCGGGTCACGGCGACAGGGTGCGGTTGACCGGGTACGGGCTGCAGATGACGGGGGTCGGGACAAACGGCGCCGTGCTGGGGCCCACGACTCCTGTCGTTTCGCACCCCACGCCCACGATCACGATGGGGCAGTTCGTTCTGGAGAACGTTCGTACGAGCCCTGACTCAACGCGCCTGATCGGCGATCTCGTGATCTCGGGCGCTGTGGACGACGCGTTCAGCGACTTGCGTCCGGGCGAAGCGGGCATCATCGATCACGTGCGCATTCTGACGGGGGGTGAACCGGCGACGCTCCTGGACGACGACACCGTCCTCGAGATCCCGGTCGTGTACTCAAAGGGTTCGGGCGGCAGTCTGCTCAAGCCGTTCGATTACGCCGGTCAGTTCAGCGCGACGATCACCGGGATCGAGGTCCAACCGGGCTGGAACACGTTCACTGTGGAGGCGCAGAACAGCCGCGGGCTCATCGGCTTCGCGCAGCGGAGCTTCGAAGTCCAGGCGACATCTCCACCGGACGTGATGGTGGCGCTCGTCATCGAGAACCCGAAGGGCAACGAGCTGACGGCGACGATCGCCACGATCGATCCGGCTTCGGGCCACCAGACGATCGTGACCGGTCTCTTCACGCACTGCGCGGCGTGCCCGCTTGGTGTGTACGAGAACGGACCGATGCAGATCGCCGTCGATCCGGCGGCGGACTTCGACCTCAGCGAGGGGTTCCGGGCGACCGTGCTCTGGCCGGACCAGAGCCTGGTCGGCGTTGATCTCTGGGTGGAGCGATCTTCGCCTCGCTCGATCATCTTCTCCGGGTGGCGGCTGCTCGAGGAACAGGAGCGGCTCGATTGGACCGGCTACACGTTCATCGTGACGCCGGCGACCGCGATCACGGCGTCGACGGGAGGGACGCTGCATCCGTTGATGATCCAGGTGCTGGGGCCGTCCGATCTCGGCGATGCGATCGACGTGATCGAGTTCACATCGCCGTTCACGAATGCCGCGGGGCAGCAGATGGTCTACGAGCGTGAGTACGCCGTAACCGAGTACGAGGGTCGGTTCCTGCTGGCGCTTCCGGGGAATGCGCATCCGGAGGTGATGCTGGCGCTGCTTCCGATGACGTTCGACCAAGTCGTCGCCGATGCGATCAGCGAGCTTCGCTATGGCTTCGACAGCTTTGCGCTCGGCTTCGGGCAAGGCATGCTCGACACTGGCGCGGACATCGTGGACTCCATCGGGTCGACGATCAAGCTCGGATACCACCTCGCGGTGCACTACAACACGGTTTCGGTGCTCATACGGCTGTCGCACGGCGAGTCGGTTTTGCTCGCCGAGGATCGCGCGGCGCTCTCCGCCATCTGGGAGCAGATCCCTGCGCTGGTGAACCTGATCTGGACGATCATGCAGCTCGAGTATCACGCGGTCATCGCGGGGATCACAGGGGACACGAGCGGGCTCGAACAGTTCGGCGCGGAGCATCGAGAGGGGATCATCTTCTTTGTAGAGCTGCTGCTCGCGATTCGGGATGAATTGCAGGCGATGGACGACTATGAGAAGGGGCGCATCGTTGGCCGCATCTTTGGCGAGCTCGCGGTCGAGATCGTTCTCGCGACCACCACCGGTGGTTCAGGGAATGTTGCGCGGAAGTCCACGCAGGTTGTTGCGTGCATCAACAAGGTCAGCAACCTCAACTCGATCCCGACTGGTGTGAAGCAGAAGTTGCTCGACCTGCTCGCCTACTTCCACCTCATGCGCAATTCACGGTCCTGCTTCGCGGCCGGGACGCTGGTGCTCGCGTCCCACGGGCTCGTGCCGATCGAGTCGATCCAGGCGGGGGACCTTGTGATCTCACGCAGCGAGGAGACCGGCGAGATCGCGATGCGCCCGGTGCTCGAGGTCTTCGAGACCAATCCTTCCGAGCTGGTTGAACTGACGATCCTTCCATCGGGCGGCGATGAGCTCGACACCGAGCGCATCGTCGGCACGGGAGAGCACCCGTTCTACATCGCGGGCCGCGACGCATTCGTGCCCATGCGCGAGCTTCGGATCGGCGATGCGCTCGTCCTGAATGATGGCGTTTCCACCGCCTACGTCACCGACATCCAGGTGCAGCGCGGCCCGCCGGCCGGCGCCGACCGATTCACGACCTACAACTTCGAGGTTGGGGAGTGGCACACGTACTTCGTTGGGCGGACGGGGGTTTGGGTTCATAATGCGGGGAAGCCGTGTGAGAACTGGTTCTCAGTTGACGACGCTCTCCGTCGACTAGCGCCCAACGGGACGGCCGCCGATGATATCAACAAGAGACTCCTCGAGACTAAAGACCTACCTCGCCGAGATGCGGTTGATATGGAGCTCGCAAATGGGCTTGAGGACCTGCAACGCAATCAATACCGCACTGCGACTTCGCACTCGGATGTGGCGTCCGTCCAGCAGCTCTATGACATTCAGCATAATCCCGATCACGCTGCCAGACTCGCAGCCGCGACAATGGAGGTGCACCATACGATTCCGAAGTATTGTCTCCCCCGAATGATCCAGCTCGCCAAGCCGCATTTGTCATTGGAAGCTGCAACAGCGATCGCCCGACAAGTTGAGGACTCCATGCCTGGATTCTTAGTCCATCAGAAGGCGCACCGAGGCGCGCGGGCAGAGGGTCTGCCCAGTCTGCACAGCATCATGAGAGTTCACATTCCGAATGGCACAGCGGACAGCGTTAATAGCTTAGAGTTCTTCCGCATGGCCATTCGACAGTCTTACCAAGAGTGGGGCAGGCCCGAACTGGCGCCAATCGGAGAATCCTGGTTTGACGCGCTCATTCAGACCATTCCATGACCGTCCTGCTCCACATCAATGTCGTTCGGTCGATGGTCCCGCTGACTGTCTTTCGGAAGCTCGCCGAAGCAATCCCTACGGCGTGCACCGTCGGGGGCCGAATCGTGCCCGAGATTGATGAGGCAACGGGATGGCACTGCCGCGTCCCACTCGACGACCCGAGAGCTCAACGCGTCATCCGGCTCCTACTTCGCCACGAGCTCATAGCCGGCGAACCGCTGCAGTGGAAGCACACCAAGCCTGGCCTCACCCTCTTCCTGTCGCGTCGCTATTCTGACGACGAACTCGAAGATGCGGCGTTCCTCCAGCTCACCGGCGTTCGTCATGGCGAAACGTTCGGAAGGTCGGCCGGTGACGGTCGATCCATCGCGAACGCGCTCAGCCTCAAGCGGCTCGTGTCGGCAACAGCATGCACATCGTTCCCATCCGTGCTCGTCCGCGAGGTCGTTCGACAGCGGATTCAAGAATCGGATCTGCTCGGCTTCGAGTTCATGGAAGTCATTCCTGAGCGTCGAACTGGCAGGAAGCCGGGCGAGAGAGAAGCGATCTCTTGGGAGAGCGTTTGTGAGCCGTGGTGGGAACTCCGAAGTAGTGTCACCATGCCGCCTCTGAGTCCTTCCGTCCGAATCCTCTATCCGGATCCCGCGTGGGGCCCATTCGACCCTCGCCAGATTGTCGGCATCCATGAGGGCGCCTTTCGTGGCGGTGAATTGCACTACATCAAGTCCGACATTGAACAGATGTCGCCATTCGACTTTGCCATGACCTGGGAGCACGTTGGAGCGCCTCCATTCGGTGATCGGCTCGTCGTTTCTCATCGCGTGTATCAGCTCTTCAAGCAGCATCGCTTCAAAGCACGCTGGGCGCCGGTGCGCCTGGATGGCTGAAACATTTCGCGAGGTGGTTTGACATGCACGTCATCGCCAGTTCCACGACAACTGCGCTCGAAGTCGCCGATACGCGATGAGCTCGCGATCTCGTTCCATCTCCCTTCGCCACAGCGAGGGGGTGGCTGGCTCAGCGCGAACTCCCATGCTCACTATTGCAACAATCGCTGTTCAAAAACCCGAGATCGACGCAGCGTTGTCTGCATTGATCCGCAACTTGTTCGCTCAGTCAGAGACTCCTGGCGGCTTTCTCATCGCCGCGCCGCTTGACGACCCAAAGACTCAGCAGTTGGTTGAGGCCTTGTCTGAGTTTGGACTCCAGCCGTGGCCACGCATGGCGGCGCAGCGTCGCCGCACCGAATACGTCATGTCCCTTGACCGCCGATACTCGATCCGTGAACTCAAGACGTTCGAGCTGCTCGAGCTGGCGCCGCACAGGTCTGCGTTCGCTGATGGATTCAGGCGAATAGGTTCGGACCCGACGATCACCATCTATGACAACCCGTCTGGTGACGTGGTCGCTGTACATCGACCGACCTGGATCGCAGTTTCCGATCGCGTCAAGGGGCAACTCTCGCAGGAAGGCCTGCGCAATATGATCTTTCTGCCCACGAAGCGCGGCCGCAACCCATTTCGAGAGGACGGCGATCCCGTGCAGCGCCCCGCGCGCGGACGCCCTCAGATCTGGTGGGAACTACGGAGCAGCATTGTGCTGCCAAGGACTGCCGAGACCTTGTCGCTCGTGCGCAGCGACGGGTCTCCCTGCGCCGGTGAGGGTGAGCGGAGCTGCTATCGACGAGAGGGGCTGTATAGCCATCCCGAGCTCCGCTACAGACGACGTGATATCGCCGCGCTCGGTGACTTCGATCTGGCTCATACGAGAGAGGCCTTCGGAGAGTACCCAACTGAGTTTGATCGCCCACTCGTTGCGTCGCATCGCTTCTTCGACGCCTGTCTTAAGAACGGCATTGAGACCGATTGGGTTCCGGTACGACTTGAAGACTAAGGCAGGGTTCCTGATCGCCAGCTGGCCGCCACCTTGCTCTCCATGATCCGACTGAATATCAAGGCGTCTCGTCCGTTGGTCTCCTCTTCCATCTTTGGAAAGCTATCACGCGCCTACCGATCGGGATGCCGAGACATCGGTTTCCGTGAGTGTGGATTTCATGACGCTGTATGTTGGTTTTTGCAGGAGCCGCTCGAGCACAAGGCATCGCAGCGGGCCATCGAGATCCTGACCGAGAACGGCGTGCTTGTCGGCGAGTACCCCTGGTGGAAGACCACCGGGGCAGGAGTCATTCTGTGGTTGACTCGCGAGTACGACGACGCTGAGTTGGAAAACTGCGACTACTTGCGTGTGGAGGGCGCCCGGTGTCGAAACACGATCGGTCGGACCTCAGAGGGCTTCTGCATGGCGCCGGTCAGCACACTCAAGCTGCGCAAGGTCGACACATTGCTCGGCGACTTTCCGGCCTTCCTCGTGACCGATCGCGTCAAGCGAGCCATCGAGAACGCCGGCTTCGTCGGAACGGTGATCTGGCCGGTCGTGCCGATGCGGAGTGTGCAAGGCAAGAGAGTGAAGGACCCGCTCGGCTGGCAGAAGATCGGCGATCCCTGGTGGGAAATCCGCGGCGAAATGACGCTGCCGCGGCTCAGCCCGTCGGTGACGTTGGTGTATCCCGATCCGGCGCGTGGCCCCTTCAGTGAGCGTCAGATCGTTGGAGTTCGTGAGGGCGCCTTTCGTGGCGGAGAGCTGCACTACATCAGGTCCGAGATTGACCGGCTCCCGCCGTTCGACTTCGCGATGACCTGGGAGCAGTTCATGAAACCGCCATTCAACGAGCGCCTTGTCGTTTCCCAGCGCGTGTATCAGCTCTTCAAGCAGCATCACTTCAGAGCACGCTGGGCGCCGGTGCGCCTGGATGGCTGAAGCATTCCTCAAGGTGGTCCGTCATGTTCGTCATCGCCAATCCGCTTGGGCTCGTTCTGCTGGTGCTCTCCGGCATCGTCGGCGTCGGTGTGTTCGTCGGCACGAAGAGCGCGAGCGCCGGGCTGCTCGTCATCGGTGCGGCGTGGCTGCTCTTCGGCGGGAGGCGGATCCATCGCGAGACGGGGCAGCGGCAGCCCGGGGCGGCGCTGTTCTTTCTGCCGATGCGCTGGCTGGCGGCGCTGCCGCTCTCCATGGCCCTGGTCGCGGTCCCCGTTGATCTCGCCATGAGGCAGCGGGAGCAGGATCCGCGCCGGCCGCTCCTGAGAAACGCCGCGGAAGACGTGCGCGTATACGCGAACGGCGGCGACGTCGAGCTGGCCAAGGCGCTGCGCGAGTTTATGCGCGCATCCGTCGTCGACGGCATCGAGGTCGATGAGTACCACTTCCTGATCGACACGCGGCCCGACAAGGCCCTGATTCTGGCGCGGACGACGCAGCTCCGCGAGTACTCGGAATCGGCGCGCGAGGAATTGCTCTCGCTGCTGCACATGTTCGGCACGGCGCACCTGCCCGGGCGCGATGTGTACGCGGGCGTCTATGGGTTCGCGACGCTCGGCGCTGCACGGACTCCGGACGGGCGCGTCCAGGCGGGCAAGTTCGTGGACGACGATCTGCTGCTGGGGTTCTTCGGTGAAGCCGGGTCGGCGGTGGCCGCGGCGGATGGCTCGCCTCCCGCGCGCTAGCCGCCGATTGCCCGCTACACTCCCCCCGCATGTCCCGAGCCGGCCAGAGTGGTGGAGCCGCGACTTCCGGGCGCGATCTCGTGGGGCTCGGGGGAATCGACGTTGCGCTGCTCAAGCGGCTGCTCGCCTCGGCGAAGGACATCGGCGCGGCGTGGCGCGGGCGGAGCGGGGCGCGGTCGGCGCCGGGGATCGGCTCGCCCCTCGCCGGGCGGACAATCGCCAACCTCTTCTTCGAGAACTCCACGCGCACGCGGGTGTCCTTCACCATCGCGGCCCAGCGGCTCGGCGCGCACGTGGTGGACCTGTCGGCCGCGGGGTCGTCGGTCTCCAAGGGCGAAACGCTCAGCGACACGGTGCGGACGATCGAGGCGATGGGCGTGGATGCGCTGATCGTGCGTCACGCGTCGAGCGGCGCCGCGGCGCTCGCGGCACGCGCGGCGGCTGTTCCGGTGCTGAACGCCGGCGACGGCACGCACGAGCATCCGACGCAGGGCCTGCTCGACACGCTGACCGTCGCGGAGGCGCACGGGCGGCTGGATGGGTTCGATCTGAGTGGATTGCGCCTGGCGATCGTCGGCGATGTGCTGCACTCGCGGGTGGCGCGGTCGGACATCGCGGCGTGGACGGCGCTGGGCGCGAGCGTGGTGTGTGTGGGGCCGCCGACATTGGCGCCGCGGACATTGGAGGCGATGGGCGTCGAGGTCCGGCACGAACTTGATGGCGTGCTGGGCGAAGTGGACGTGGTGCAGTCGCTGCGGGTGCAGTTCGAGCGTGCGGCGAGCTTGTCGAGCGCGCGGGACTACGCCGCGGCGTACCAGATCAACGCGGAGCGACTGAAGCGGATGAAGCCGTCGGCGGTGGTGATGCACCCGGGTCCGATGAATCGGGGGCTGGAGATCACGGGCGACGCGGCGGAGGCGACGGACGGGCCGCGCGGGCTGATTCTGCGGCAGGTGGAGAACGGCGTCTACGTGCGGATGGCGGCGCTCCTGTGGTGTCTCGACGCGGAGCGGGCGTAACCGGATGCGCGCGGGCGTGGCGCCGTGTATCGTGGGGCGGATGAACGGCGGATGGAGCCAGGGAACTGCGATGACGCTGATCGTGTCGGGGCCTTCGGGCGCCGGCAAGACGACGATCGCGCGCGCGATCGAGCGGGCGTGCCCGGATGCACACTTCTCGGTGTCGCTGACGACGCGCCAGCCGGGGCCGAATGATCGGGACGGCGTGGACTACTGCTTCGTGACGGAGGAGGAGTTCGAGCGGCGTGCGAAGCCGGCGCCGGGCCGGGCGCTCGGTGAGTTCCTCGAGCACGCGGGGGTGTACGGGCGTCGCTACGGCACGCTGCGCGCGCCGATCGACGAGGCGCTGACGAAGGGGATGCTGGCGATCCTCGAGATCGACGTGCAGGGCGCGAAGCAGGTGAAGGCGGCGATGCCGGGGGCGTTCGGGATCTTCGTGCTGCCGCCGAGCGACGAGGCGCTGCTCACGCGGCTGCGGGCGCGCAAGCGGGACAGCGAGGAGGCGATCCAGCGAAGGTTCGCCGCGGCGCAGAGGGAGATGGCCGAGGCGCGGACCTGCGGCGTGTACGACTGCTTCATCGTGAATGACGACCTCGAGCGGGCGACGAAAGAGGCGATCGAGGTGGTGCAGGGGCTGCGGGCGGGGGCCGGGCGGCGATAGGCCCCACGGGGGATCGCGCATCGGGGCGGGGTTCCTAGGATTGCCTTCCTTATGAAGCGCGGAACGGACAAGTCGCGAGGCGGCGCGGTGGTGCTGGTGTCGGGCGGGCTCGACAGCGCGGTGGCGCTGGCGTCGGCGGTGCGCGAGGGGTTCGAGTGCGCGGCGTTGACGGTGGACTACGGGCAGCGGCATCGGGGCGAGGTCGAGGCCGCGGCGAAGGTGGCGAAGTCGCTCGGCGCGTTGAAACACTCGGTGGTGCGGATGGATCTTCGCGCGGTGGGGGGCTCGGCGCTGACGGGCGAGATCGACGTGCCGAAGGATCGCGACGACGCGGCGATCGGCGCGGGGATCCCGGTGACGTACGTGCCGGCGCGGAACATGGTGTTCCTGTCGCTGGCGGTCGGCTGGGCGGAGGCGCTGTGGCCGACGGGCGATGTCGATGTGTTCATCGGTGTGAACGCGGTGGATTACTCGGGGTATCCGGATTGCCGCGATGACTTCATCCGCGCGTTCGTGCTCGCGGCGCTGGAGGGCACGCGCGCCGGAGCCGAGGGTCGCGCGGTGCGGGTGCACACGCCGCTGGTGGAACTGACGAAGTCGGAGATCATTCGCCTGGGCGCGCGCCTGGGCGTGGACTTTGCGCTGACGCGATCGTGCTACGACCCGCCCGCGGACGATGCGGGGCGCGCGTGCGGGCGGTGCGATGCGTGCCAGATCCGGCGGCGCGGCTTCGAGGAAGCGGGCGTCGAGGACCCGACGGTGTACGCGGACGCGGGGTCGGCGGCGGGGCGATGAGCGCGCGACCGCTGATCGCGGAGACGTTCACTAGCGTGCAGGGCGAGGGTCGTCTCGCCGGGACGAGGTCGTGGTTCGTGCGCTTCAGCGGCTGCAACCTGCGCTGCGCGTGGTGCGACACGCCGTACGCGAGCTGGGCGCCGGAGGGCGAGCGCCGCAGTGTGGAGGAGCTGATCGACGAAGCGCGGCGGAGCGGCGCGAAGCACGCCGTCGTGACCGGCGGCGAGCCAATGCTGTTCGAGGAGGTCGTCGCGCTCACGCGCGGCCTGCGCGACGCGGGGCTGCACGTGACCATCGAGACCGCAGGCACGATCGTGCGCGAGGCGCACGCGGACCTGATGAGCATCAGCCCCAAGCTCGCGAACTCCGCGCCCCCGCCCCCGGATGACTCCGGTTGGCGAGAGCGGCACGAGGCGCGCCGGCTGAACCTCGATGCGCTGCAGCACTTGATCGACCACTACCCGGCGCGGCAGTTCAAGTTCGTCGTGCGCGAGCGCGCTGATGTGGACGAGATCGACGAGCTGCTCGCGCGGCTGCGCGGCTGGGCGCCGGGGGATGTGATGCTGATGCCCGAGGGGGTCACGCCCGAAGCGCTGGCGTCGCGCGGGTGGGTCGAGGGCTTCTGCGCCGAGCGGGGATGGCGCGTGAGTCCGCGGCTGCACATCCTTCTCTATGGCAATACGCGCGGGACGTGATCGGACCTTGGGGCGGGATTGGCCCGGGGGCGTCGAGAAACCGCCGATTCGGGCCGAAGAAGGGGGTTCGCGGGGGTTGGGCGACCGGCGCGCGTATATTTGGGTGGCCGCGGCGTCGCGGCGAGAGAGACGAGGTGGACCTGATGCGAGCCGAACGAGCCATCGCGCTGCTGCTGGGGGCGGGCGCTGCTGCTTCGTCGTCCTTCGCGCAGGACAGCGTGGCCTCGACGGTCGGCGGCAACGATGCGCTGACGGCGTACGAGCCGATCGCGCAGCGCGTGCGGTTCATCGTGGACCTGGTGGGGACGACGACCTCGTGGGGCGGTGAGATCGCGGTCGGTCCGCTGCTGAAGGCGTCGCGCTCGATCGATGCGCAGCGGCGGACGCAGATCCTCGGCGCGTCGGCGATCAGCGCGGATGCGCTGGGGCCGTTCTCGTTCAACTCAACGGCGTACATCACGTGGACGACGGCGGGCGCGGGGATCAATCCGTCGCACAACGGTCCGCCGACGGCGGTGCAGGTCACCGGATTCGATGAGCGCTTCGTCGTCGCGATGAACGGCTTGTCCGAGGCGCCGACGGAGATCGTGGGCGCGCTGGTGGGGCGCGATTCGGACGATCTGCTGCGCCTGTACGTCGAGCGCGTCATGGCGGTGGCCAGCCGCACGAGCGCGCCGGGGAACGACACGGCGACGGTGTCGCTCGGCGGCGCGGACGCGGGCGGCGGCGTGCATCTGCGCGCCGACGCGTACAACGGCGGCACGATCCTCGGCCAGAACATCGTGCGCGTCGATCTCGATGCGCGCGCCAGTTCGATCAATGCGCTGCAGCCGGGGGGTTCGACCAACAGCGCAATCGACGGGAGCGCGACGTCGTTGTTGGTCAATAACGGTGGGCCGACGGTGGCGACGCCGACGGGCGCGTTCCAGGCGACGCCCGCGCCGGTGCGGCACTCGCTGGCGCTGGACTTTGCGGAGCAGTTCCGCGCGGGGCCGAGCGCGGGCGCATCAACGACGACGATGGGGCATGTGGATCCGGCGATCGAGCCGCGGGGCAACCCGACATACTCGGTCGCGATGGACATCGGCGGCGACGGCGGCGCGGTGGGATTGCTCGCGCGGGCGACGCCGGGCGACGGCGCGGACACGCTCGCGGCGTTCGCGCTCGACTTCCAGAACGGCGGCGGCGGGCCGTTCGTCGCGGCGGGATCACGACGGCACGCGACGATGCCGAGCCCGATCACCGGGCCGGGCGGGTTCAGCGCCAATGTTCCTCCGGGCAATGCGCGGTTCGCGCAGTACCTCAATCAGACGCCGTTCCGCGGTGGGAGCGGGCACGTGGGCGTCGGGCGTGATGCGCAGGGGAACCTGATTCTCGCGGCGACGGCGACGGACAACGCGGCGGGCGAGTTCATCGCCGTCGCGCGGTTCGCTTCCGGCGGCACGACGTGGACGGTCGCGGCGCGCGCGGGCCAGAGTGTGCTCGACGGCGCGAATGGCGCCTCGATCGGCGCGCTGATCAGCGGCTCGCCGGCGTCGATGAGCGCTCCGGCGGTGGACCTGCTCGGCAACATCTACTTCACGGCGCGATGGATGCCGACCAGCGGGCCGGGGATGGGCTCGCCGCAGGTTGGATTGTTCCGCGCGGTGAATCTCGCGGGCGGGTATCAGCTCGAGCGCCTGCTGACGACGGGACAGGGCTTCTTCGGGGCCAACTCGGCGTCGTTCTACCTGATCGCGGGCCTCGCGCTCGCGGATGGCGATTCGGTCGCGAGCGGCGCGACGCACGGCGGGTGCGTGCTCCAGGCGCCGGCGGGCGGGACGTTGCCGACGGATCCGGCGAGCGTGTTCGCGTTCGGCGGCGTGGTGGTGAACGCGACGATCGAGTACCTGCGGCAGGGAGGCGTGCTGGAGCGGTACGAGGCGCTGATGTTCGTTGGGCCGCGGGGCGAGGCGCCGGGCGGATGCCTCGGCGACATCGACGGCGACAACGACGTGGACTTCGCGGACCTGAACATCCTGCTCGGCCAGTTCAACCAGACGGGGCAGGGTTTGTCGGGAGATCTGGATGAGGATGGGGATGTGGATTTCGCGGATCTGAATCTTCTGCTGGGGCAGTTCAACGTGCCTTGCTGACGAGAGTGAACGCGAAGGACACGAAGGGACGCGAAGGCAGGAGATAGGCAGGGAAGAACGCGGAGCGCGCCGAGGGCGCAGAGCGCGCGGAGGGGTGGGATGTGTGCGGCGGGGCGCTACTTGGTCTGGGGCGTGATCTGCACGGGGCGCTCGATGAAGTTGCCGGCGGGGCAGGCGTCGAAGCAGCCGGGCATGGAGCCGATCTCGACCTTGAGCCACTGCTGCACCTGCGGCGCCCAGCAGGGGATGTCGTACACGAACGAGTACTCCTCGACCTGACCGGGCTCGAGCGCGGGGATGATGCGCGCATCCATGCCGAGGTTGCACGACCACTGGCCCTGCCCGGCGATGCAGTTGATCCCGGTGCGGAAGCACGTCGCGGTCGATGCGATGTTGCCGTGGTTGCGGACGCGGACCGACCAGGTGATCTGTGAGCAGCACATGGCGCTGCTCGGTTCATGGAGGAGCGTGACGCGCAGGTCGCTGTGCGCGGCATCGACGCTGATCGCCGCGCTCGCGCAGTCGTTGCTCGCGTCGGCGTCGCCGTCGAGCATGACGCAAGCCTCGAGCGCGGTCGGTGCGCCGGCGGCGCAGGAAGTGGTCGCGGCGGGCGCGGTGAGATTCAGGGTTGCTTCGACGTCGGCGTTGGGCGGCGCCGCGGGGATGACGTGGTTGGTGATGGACGCACCGAGCGTGATCGAAACGGGGACGTCGGTGGGCGCCGCGGCGTTGTGGCGGATGGTGACGGTGATGGAGAACGGCTGGCCGCCGAGCGTGGAGGCGGGGTGTTCGAGCGCGACGAGGCGGGCATCGAAGGCACAGACCGCGTTGAAGGCGCCGACGACGACGTTCAGGTCCGCGAAAGAGACGAGGCCGTCGCCCGTGACGTCGGGCCCGGTCCCGGGCGGGTTGACGGTCTGGTTGAAGGAGGAGAGGACGGCGTTGAGGTCGGCGAAGTCCACGGCGTTGTCGCCGTTGGTGTCGCCGGGGCACGCGCCGGCGAGCGCGGCGGAAGCGATCGCGAACGCGGACAGTGCTGTGAAGAGCGTGCGCATGTACGAACCCTCCGATAGCGCCCGATCGAGAGGCTAATTGAGGGTCGATGGGGTGGGAAGGGAGGGGGACCCTGCGCGCGGGGGGTGAGGGGCTGCAGTTGTTTGCTGGTCAGTGAACATTCGCAGCGGTCTACCACAGCGGCTTAGCAACCAAACTCCGAAGCCGCGGAGCGGCGGCAATGCGTAGCCCCGCGTGGAGGTCGCCAACGGCGACCGGAACCCGGGGTTGTCAGAAGAATGTGCGCGAGCCCCGGAGGGGCGGCACTTGGCGAGCACGAGAATCGAATTGGGCTGCCGCGTCTCCCGCGCGCCGGCTGGAAGCCGGCGGCGCGAAGGTTCACCGCCCCGCGCCGAAGAACGTCCGCAACGAGTCATAAATGTCGTCGCGGTTGTTCACGCGGCTGGTGACCAGCATCGTGCCGGGGTCGGTCGGGTCGTCCTTGGCGGCGCGCTTGTCGGTCGCGCAGCTCGGGAACGCGTCGTGCAGGACGTTGATGAAGTTCCCGCTGCCGTAGGACGAGGCGACCTGGCAGTAGCCGAACTCGTTGACCCGCGGCAGGATCTCCTCCTGCAGCGTCTTGGCGCAGAGGCGGTTGTCCGCCTCGCTTGAGTTGTCGCCGTCGCTGAAGTGGAAGCAGTACGTGTTCCAATCGTCCGGCGCGTAGTGCTCGTTGAGCAAGTCGCGGCAGAGGTTGTACGCGCTGCTGATGCGTGTTCCACCATCTTCTCGAATCGAGAAGAACGTGTTGCGATCGACCTCGCGCGCGTGCACGTCGTGGACGATGAAGCGGCTCTCGATCCCCTCGTAGTTGCGGCGGAGCCAGGTGTCGATCCAGAAGGCCTCGAGGCGCACGAGTTCCTTCTGCTCGTCGCCCATGGAGCCCGAGACGTCCATCATGTAGACGATGACGGCGTTGCTCTGGGGCTTCTTGATCTCTTTCCACGAGCGGTAGCGCCGGTCGCGCTTGATGGGGATGACGATCGGATTGTCGGCGTCGTAGTCGCCGAGCGCGATCTGGCGCTTGAGCGCCTCGCGATAGGTGCGCTTGAAGTGGCGGAGTGATTCCGGGCCGGTCTGGCGGACGCCGGAGTACTTGTCGCGCATCGTGGTGATGTTGTGCTGGCCGCGGGGTTTGATGCGGGGGAGCTGGAGCTCTTCGGCGAGGATGTCGGCGAGTTCTTCGAGGGAGACGTCGACCTCGAGGATGTGCTTGCCGGGCTCTTCGCCGCCCTGGGTCTTGCCGCTCTGATTGCCGCCGGCGGGATCGCCTTCTTCGCCCTCGCCCATGCCGACGCCGCCGGCGTTGTCGCCGTAGCGGAAGGTGGGGATGTCGATGTCGTGGACGGGGATGGACACGTAGCGGTGTCCTTCCTTGCCGATGAGTTCGCCGCGTTGGAGGAACTTGCGCAGGTCGTGGCGGATGCGTCCTTTGACGATCTGCCGGAAGCGCTGGAAGTCCTGTTCGATGCGGCTGACCATGGCCGGTCGCCCTCCTCATCCTTATACGTCGGCCGGGCGGAGATGGTCCGCCAGTGGAAGGGAAAAAGTAGGGTTGGGAGGGGCTGGCGAGGGGGGGTTCGAGGCCAGTTTGGGCATTCGCCACGAAGTGGCGTGGGCACGTCGCCGGGGGCGCAAGCCCCCGGAGGGATTTGCCAAATGAAGTGCGCCGCGCAGCGGCGCCGGCGGTGCGCTCAGTCGATGTGGTTGGCGGAAGCTTGCGCGCCTCCGCCACGACGCGGCGGTCGGAAGAAGGCGCGGTGAACCAGGGGCTCGCGCCCCCGGCTACGTGCCTGCGCCCCGTTGGGGCGAAGCGGACTCAGCCCTTGCGAGGGGGTATCCCGGCGCGCCGGGCCCGTCCCTTCGGGCCTGAGAGGGCTGGACCGCGCGTGGGGTGCGGGTTACGCGTGGGGCGCGCCGGCTGGAAGCCGGCGGCTCTGAGTTCGTCGAGTTCATCCGGGAGACGGCTTCGCGCGATATCGTCCCGGCTCCATGCCGCTCATTCCCATGCCGAAGCGAAAGGACGACTCGAACGAGACGAGCAAGCTGTGGCGTTACAGCGGGATGGGGACGGAGTTGGCCGCGGCGATCATCGGGATGGCGCTGCTCGGCTACCTCCTGGACCTCTGGCTCGGCACGAAGCCGTGGTGCACGATGGGCGGGGTGGTCGTGGGGATCCTGGGGGGTGGGTACAACTTCCTGAAGGCGGCGCTGCGGATCAGCCGCGAGGCGGCGGAGGACTACAAGCGTCGGCACCCGACCGGTTTGCCGGCGGAGAAGCGGCCCGTGGAGCCCGATTCGGAGGATCCGTGGGACAAGAAGTGGGATGAAAAGTGGGGGGAGAATGCCGGGGATGGGCCTGGGTCCGGGGGTGGAGGAACCGGTGATGACCGGAACTGAGGGGCCGCGGCCTTATGTGAACCCGATGGAGGCCGGTCCGGCGATGCGTCCGCCTTGGGCGGCGTACTGGGCGGCGCTCGCGGCGGCGACGGTCGTGGCGCTGGTCGGCTGGGGGGCGTTTGCCTGGTTCAAGCCGGCGTCGGCGTGGGGGGTGTGGCCGGGCTGGGGGGCGGTGGCGGGGGCATTCCTGCTCGGGATGCTGGCGATGCGGCCGTGGATCGCACGTCCGGTGGGGCGGCTTTTGATGGTGTGGCTGGCGGGCCGGGGAGTTTGTTTCGTGGGCGTGATTCTGCTCGGCGCCCTGTTATACTTTGCCCCCCATTCGCGGCCGGACCCGCTCGCGATGGGGCTTGCGCTGGCGTCGTCGTACTTTGCGGCGTTGCTGGCCGAGTCGGCGGTGATGTCGCGGCGCCTCAGGGCGGCGGCGCACACATCGACGGAATCGGGGCCGACCCACGGGAGTGTCTCCCGCGGGTAGCTGAGTCACCGCTCGCACGAGACGCGCGCGGGGAGGCGCTTTCGCTCCCCCGAGGATGCCGGACCTGATGCTCTCTCTCTTGACGCTTGGCGCCGACAACCCGCTGGGCCACGTCGTGGACAAGCCGCTGATCGGCGGCGGGGACACGCCGGTGATCCTGACGCTGCACATGGTGACGCTGTTCGTCGCCACGCTGCTGACGATGTGGGTGCTGAGCCGCGCCGCGAAGGCGATCTCGACGGGTCCGGAGAGCCAGGGCAACGACCGGTACATCACGAAGGGTTCGATCGCGCAGATGATCGAGGTGCTCTGCCTCTATCTGCGCGACAAGGTCGTCAAGCCGCAGCTCGGCGCCGACACGGACCGTTTCATTCCCTATCTCTGGACGGTCTTCTTCTTCATCCTCTTCAACAACCTTCTCGGCCTGATCCCGCTGCTGGACCTCCAGCACCTGATCGGCCTGGCTCTTTTCAACGACTCGCACTGGGCGGTGGTCGGTGGGACGGCGACGGGCAACATCGCGGTGACCGCGGCCCTGGCGCTGATCGCGTTCATCATCATCCAGGTCAACGGGATCCGTCAGAACGGGCTGGTCGGCTACCTGAAGCACTACACCGGCGGCGCGCCGATGGCGCTGTGGCCGATCATGATCCCGGTCGAGATCCTGGGCACGTTCATCAAGCCCTTCGCGCTGGCGATTCGTCTCTTCGCGAACATGGTCGCCGGGCACACGCTGCTCGCGACGCTGCTGATGTTCACGAAGATGTCGCTGGAGGGCGTGGGCATCCTGGGGGGCGCGCCGATCACCCTGGTGGCGATCGTCTCGGCGATCGCGATCACGTTCCTCGAGCTGTTCGTCGCCTTCCTGCAGGCGTACGTGTTCATGTTCCTGGTGACGGTGTTCATCGCGCAGCTTTCGCACCATCACCACGATGAAGTGCACACGCCGGCGCACGGGCCCGGCGAGACGCCGGGCGAGGCCGTGCCGGCGCACTGATCGATCGCTGACTCGCGGGGCGACGCCCCGATCTTTGTTGAACCTCAAGCATCGACGCCCGCAGTGGGCGTCCCAGATTTCGAAAGTGGAGCACGAGACGATGAAGACTTCGACGATTGTGAAGGCTGGCCTGGGCGTCGCGGCGATGGCGGCGATGTCGAGCCCCGCGCTGGCGCAGGATGCGGCTCACGCCGCGGCGGACCTTGCCCCGATCGGCAAGGGCCTCGGCGCCGGCCTCGCGGCTGGTCTCGCGGTCATGGGTGGTGGTCCCGGCATCGGCCGCATCGGCGGCTCGGCCGTCGAGGCGATCGCGCGTCAGCCCGAGGCGGCGCAGCAGATCGGCTCGAACATGATTCTGACGGCGGCCCTGGTCGAAGGCGCCACGCTGTTCGCGGTCGTCGTCGGCCTGCTGGCGATCTTCCTCATCTGACGTTGATTCACCGTCGTCTCGTGCTCACAGCCGGGCCCCGCTGACGAATCGGGGCCCGGCGCAGGGCCGAGGGGCGGACGGTTTCTAAGGATCGGGCGCGTTCTGCGCCATTGAGGACCGGTGATGATCAAGCGATTCACCCTGTCGGCGTTCCTCGCGGCGGCTTCGGCCGCGGCGGCCTTCGGCGCCGAGGATCCCAGCGCGGCGGCGCACGGCGGCGAGCACGGCGCGGCGGCGGCGAACCCGATGTCGTTCGAGCCCGCGGCGTTCATCTCCGCGCTCATCGCCTTCGGCGCGGCCGTCTTCATCCTGCACAAGTACGTGTGGCCCAAGATCCTCAAGGGCCTGCAGGACCGCGAGAACAAGATCCGCGGCGAGATCGAGAGCGCCGAGCAAGCGCGTCGTCAGGCCGCGGACGCTCTCAAGCAGTACGAGAAGTCCCTCGCCGAGGCCCGCGCCGAGGCGCAGGCGATGCTCGAGAAGACCAAGGGCGACCAGGCCCGTCTCGCGGCGGAGCTGAAGGCCAAGGCCGACGCCGAGCTGTCGCAGTTGCGCGAGCGCGCGACCCGCGACATCGAGGCGGCCAAGCGCGAGGCGATCAGCGAGATCTACGCGCAGGCGACGACCATCGCGTCGGAGCTGGCGGCGAAGATCCTGCAGCGGGAGATCCGCCCGGACGATCACCGGCGCCTGATCGAAGAGTCCCTCGGCGAGCTGGAAGCGGTGAAGGGCTGAACGCATGCCGATGATCGAATCACAGCCCGACGCGCTGGCCCGCCTCTACGCCCGGTCGCTCTTTGACCTGGCGAGCGAGAAGGGCGGGCGCTCGGCGATCGAGGAGACGGGCGCCGAGCTGGGCGACGTCGTCGAGATGGCCCGGCACGACCGGCAGTTCGGCGAGTTCCTGTCGTCGCGCATCGTGCCGAACGACCAGCGCAGCGCATCGCTCGAGCGCATCTTCAAGGGGCGCGTCAGCGAGCTGACGCTGCGCTTCCTGCTGGTGCTCAACGACAAGGACCGGCTGGCGCACCTCGCGGCGATCGCCGCGGCGTACGACGAGCAGGTGCAGGAGCAGTTCGGGCTGGTGGAGGTGGACGTCTACACGGCGTCGCCGATCGACCAGGAGCTGAAGGACCGCATCGGCGCCGCGCTCCGCAAGGCGATCGGCAAGGAGCCGGTGCTCCACGCGTACACGGATTCGTCGATGCTGGGCGGCATGAAGCTGCAGGTGGGCGACCAGCTGATCGACGCGAGCATCGCGACCCGTCTCCGCCGGATGCGCGAGCGTCTGGCCGGGCAGGGCGGCGCCGAGATGCGCGCCCGGATGGACGGCATCGTCGAGCCCAAGACGGACACGCACTGACCGAAGACCGCATGACGCGGCCCGCTGGAAGGGCCGATTCTCACTCAGGATCGACACATGAAGATCAAGACGGACGAGATCACGAGCATCATCAAGCAGGAGATCCAGCAGTTCCAGAGCGAGCTGGAGGTCTCCGAGGTCGGTCGCGTCATCACCGTCGGCGACGGCATCGCGCGGATCTACGGCCTGTCGAAGGCCATGGCCGGCGAGCTGCTGGAGTTCCAGACGGCCGAGGGCTCGGTGATGGGCCAGGTGATGAACATCGAGATGGACACCATCGGCGCCGTCATCTACGGCGACTATCTCTCGGTGCAGGAGGGCGACACGGTGAAGTCCACCGGGCGCCTGCTCGAGGTGCCGGTCGGCGAGGCCATGCTCGGCCGCGTCGTGGACCCGCTGGGCCGTCCGATCGACGGCGGGCCGGCGATCCGCACGAACGACTTCCGCAAGGTCGACATCATCGCGCCGGGCATCGCCGATCGTCAGCCGGTGCACGAGCCGCTGCAGACGGGCGTGAAGGCCATCGACGCGATGATCCCGATCGGCCGGATGACGAA
>JBGTSD010000013.1:0-46765 GCA_041940385.1 Phycisphaerales bacterium
CAAGTTCAAGTACGAGCAGTCCAAGGAAGAGAAGAACAAGACCAAGAACAAGGGCTCGGAGATCAAGGAGGTCCGCCTCGGACGCTCCATCAAGATCGACCCCCACGACATCTCCATCCGCGTCGAGCAGGCGCGCCGCTTCCTCCTCGAGGGACACAAGGTGATGATCGTGCAGGTCTACCGAGGCCGCGAGATGATGCACCAGCAGCTCGGCGAGCAGACGCTGCGCGGCATCGTGGATCAGCTTGCCGACGTGGCCAAGGTCGAGGTCCCGCCCCGGTTCGCCGGTCGGCGCGTGTCCCTCCTGATGGCCCCGGACAAGGTCAAGATCGAGGCGATCAAGCGGAAAGAGGCCAAGGAGGCCGCCGCGGCCGCCAAGGCGTCAGGAGGCGGAACCGGGGGTGGGGGCGGCGGGGCTCAGTCCGAGACCAAGCCGGCCCCCAAGGAAGAGGCCCGGGCCGAGTCGGCGTGAGGGCCGAGCCCGGGATATCCTGATGGCGGAATCGGGCTCCAGCCCCTCCGGAGGGGGGTCGGGGCAAACGGCAGAGAGGTCCGGGTCGTTTCGGACCGATAAACCAGACAGACCGATGGTCCACTGCCACGACCTTCTTGGAACCCTCGTCCTGGCCGCGGTCGGGATTGCGCCCGTGCATGCCGGTGACGGCCCCGAGCGCGTCGACGATGTCCGCATCGCCGTGGCCGAGCTGATGGCCGACCTGCGCACCCGTGCGGTGGACCTTGGCCTGCGCCGGGTGTTCATCGAGGCGGTGGTCGCGCCGGCTACCGAGCCGGAGCAGATCCGTCTGGACGTCGGTGGTTCGGACCTGACCTTCAACCGCGAGGAAGAAGCCGACCCGCTTCGCCACGCCTTCGACGACGTGGATCAGATCTACCTCCGCAGCGCCTCGCGTCCGAACCTGGTCACCGCGCAGCTTCAGCACCTCCACGACGGGCTGCAGCTCAGCGACGGCGCCCTGAATTGGATGTTCCCGGGCGGGCGGCTGATGCTCAACGCTCATTTTGCGCGGGGCTGGGCGGGCGACCCGATCGCCCGCAGCGAGGTCCTGGACCCGGCGATCTACTCGCCGGCGACGGACAAGGCCCAATTGAGCCTGACGCTCCAGGCCCAGTTCCCCTTCTGAACAAAACCGACAGCCCACGGACTTTGGGTTCCGGGGGCCGGGGGTCCGATAGCCGCGCTGTTGTCGCGCGGGCGTGGTTCGTTCATTCCCGTCGGTCTTCGGGCCGATATGTGGGGCCCGACTCAGCGGGGAAAACCATGCCGCGATACGCCCTTCTCTCCGACATTCACGGCAACGCCGACGCGCTCGACGCGGTTCTGGCGCAGGTGGCGCACGCGCCGGTCGACGGCGTGCTGTGCCTGGGCGATGTCGTCGGCTACGGCGCCGAGCCGGATGTCTGCCTCGACACGGTGTTCGAACGCTGCGACCTGGTCGTCCTCGGCAATCACGACGAGGCCATCTTCCACGAGCCGGCGCTCAAGCGGTTCAATCCCGCGGCACGCGAGTCCATTCACTACGCCCGGGCGCGCCTTTCGGCCGAGCACATCTCCTGGATGCGTTCGTGGCCCCGCACGGCCGCGGCGCTCGATCTCGACATCACGCACGGCTCTTTCGGTCCGGACCCATGGGAATACCTCGTGGAGCCCGGCGCGGCGATCCGCTGCTTCGACGGCTTCAGCGGCGCGATCGGCGCCGTGGGTCATACGCACATCCCCGCCGTGTTCACGATCGGCGCCGACGGGCTGCCCGAAGGCCGCCACGTGCGCAGCGGCGTGCGGATCCAGCTCCCGCGCGACAAGCGGATCGTGGTCAACCCTGGCTCCGTGGGGCAGCCGCGCGATCGGAACCCCGACGCCGCGTGGTCGATCCTTGACACGGACGCGATGACGTTCGAAGTCCGCCGCGCCGCGTACGACGTGGAGTCGGCGCACCGGAAGATCGCGATCGCGGGCCTGCCGGACCGGCTGGGCGAGCGGCTGCGCCTCGGCGCTTAACCGCCGTCCAGGTGCAGGTCGAGCATCTCGACATCGAGGATGCGCCCGAACTTCTCGCCGACGCGGCGCATGGTGCCGATCCGCCGGAAGCCGAGCTTCTCGTGCAACGTGATGCTGCCCGGGTTGCCGGACGTGATCCGCGCCAGCAGCACACCGAGCCCGGCGGCGCGACCCTTGTCGATCAGCGCGATCAGGATCTGCCTGCCGAGCCCGCGGCCTCGGAAGTCCTTGTGGATGTAGACCGATTCTTCCGCGGCCCGGGCGTACGCGCAGCGCGCCGACCACAACGAGAGACTCCCCCAGCCGACCACGCGCCCATTCAACTCCGCGACGATGACCGGGTGGCGCACGCGATCGCGCTCGGTGAGCCAGACGACATCCTTGGGAAGCGTCTTCGGTTCGGTGTCGAACGTCGCCGTGCCGTGGAGGACCTGCTCGTTGTAGATGTCGAAGATGGCGGGCAGGTCGGCCTCGGTGGCGTCGCGGATAACTGCGGCTGCGGCGTTTTCGCTCATGGGCGTCACACCTTCTTGGTCTTCCAGTTGCCCTGCAGGAATCGCGCGGTGAAGCACACGCCGCGCACGACCAGCTCGATGCACAGCGCCCACCAGAGTCCGATGAGCCCGCCCTCCCAGGGCGAGGGATTCTCGATGATGCGCCCGAAGATCGGCGCGTCCACACCGGAGAGGAAGAACGCCAGCGGCAGGCGCACGCCCCAGGTGTTGATCCACGTCAGCCACATCACCACGCGTGCATCGCCGGCGCCGCGCAGCGCCGCGCGGAACACCATGCCCATCGCGAACGGGATCTGGATCAGGCCGCAGATGAACAGCAGATGCGGCACCGTCTCGATGTGCGCTTCCTGCGGCGTAAACAGACCCGTGATCGGTCGCGAGAAGACGATCAGCAGCAGCCCCATCGTGCCCATGAACGCCGACGCCACGCCCGCGCACGCCCACGCCGCCTTCTCCGCCATGCGCGGGCTGCCGGCCCCGAGCCACTGGCCCACGAGCGTCGCCGCGGCGATCGACATGGCGAACCCGGGCAGGAACGACACCGCCTCGATGCGGATGGCGACGATGTGCGAGCCGAGCAGGCCGGGCGAGGCCATCCAACCGACCATCATCAGGACGATGAAGTTGCCCGCCCACATGCCGAGCGTTTCGAGGAAGTTCGGCACGGCCTGCACGACGAGGCGGCGCATCGTGTGCCAGTGCGGCTTGAGCCGCCGCCCGATGAGTCGCACGCCTGTGCGGCCATCAATCAGCAGCGCCAGCACCGCCATCGCGCCCACCAGCCACGCCGTGAGCGTGCCGATGGCGATGCCCGTCACGCCCATCTCGAAGCCGAAGGGATTGGCGATGATGGTGCGCGTCACCGCGGCGCCGTCCGCGCCGATGGTCGTGTGCGTCAGGTCCACGCCCGCGAGCGACCACGAAACTGCGATATTGACCGCGTTGACCAGCACCATGATCAGCAGCGGCCGGAACGAATCCCCCGCACCGCGGCAGCAGGCGATGCCGACCTCCATCACCGCCGTCGCCGGCGCCGCGATCGCGACGATGCGCAGGTAAGACACCATGGCCTCGTGCGCCTCCCCGGTAAGCCCGAGCAGGTTGGCGAGCGTCGGCGCGGCGAGGATGACGAGGAGCCCGATCGATCCGCCGCAGACCGCGGCGAGGGTGATCGCCTGCCCCACCGCCGCGTTCGCGACGGCGAGCCGACCTTTGCCGACCGATCGGCTGACGAGCGCCGTGGCGCCGACGCCGAGCGACATGCCGAGCATGGCGATGAACCAGACGATGTACGCGCCGCCGCTGATCGCGTCGGTCGCGGGCTCGCTCACGCCCGCGGCGAGGACGGTGTCCACCGCGCCGACGAGCCAGTTCATGAGTGCATCGATCAGGATGGGCCAGGAGAGGACCCAGATCGACATCGGCAGCGATAGGCCCGCGAGCCGACCGCTGCGGATGCGCTCGACCGGCGCCTGCTCGGGGACGATCATGTCCGCCGCGCCGGGCGCGCAGCCCGTGTCCGTCGCTTGCGGATCCGCGAGCGCGCCCGATCGCTCCGACATGTCGGACGGTGCGTTCACCTCGACTCCAGTCCCGGCGGGCGTGTCCCCGGCGCCCGTGGGGTCCGGATGGTAGACCTTCCCCCGGCGAAGGTTGCGGAATCCGGGCCCTAGCGGACCTTGATCGAGACCATCGCGACGGCGACCAGGACCATGGTGATGATCCAGAGCCGCGCGACGATCTTCTGTTCCGACCAGCCGCCCATGTGCAGGTGCCAGTGGTACGGGGCGCAGCGGAAGATGCGCTTGCCCTTGGTGGCCCGGAAGTAGGCGACCTGCATGGCGACGCTGGCGATCTCCACGATGAAGATGCCGCTCATCAGGAGCACGAGGAATTCCTGGCGGACAACGACCGCCATGTAGCCCACGAGCCCGCCGAGGGAGAGCGCGCCGGTGTCGCCCATGAAGACGCTCGCCGGCGCACAGTTCCACCACAGAAAGCCCAGGCACGCGCCCGCCATCGCGCCGGCGACCACGGCGAGTTCATCCGAGCCGACCACGTGCGGCATGAGCAGGTACTGCGACGCCGCCTCCCAGCCGGCGATCAGACAGAGCACCATGATGCCCGTCGCCACCGCCGCGGTGATGCCGGACGCCAGGCCGTCCATGCCGTCGGTGATGTTCACGGCGTTGGACATGCCGGCGATCATCAGGACCATGAGCACGACGTAGGGCACGCGCGAGAGGTAGACGAGCGCATCGTTGGGCGCAAGGCCCGTGCCCTCGTAGGTCTTCTGGAACGGGAGATTGACCACGTGCGCCAGGTCGCGCTCGGCGCCGGTGTCGCCGTGGCTGAACGCGAACCAGCCGACGAGCGCGCCGATGGCGAGCTGAAAGACGAGCTTCTCCCATGCGAAGAGCCCCTGGCGCGAGCCGCCGGGGCGCGAGGAGGCGGTGAGTTTGAGCCAGTCGTCCACGCCGCCGAGGGCCGCGAGCCAGACGAGCACGATCAGCGACATCTGCACGTAGCGGTTCGTCAGGTCGGCCAGCAGGAGCGTGGTGACGCCGATGGCGCCGGCGATGAGCAGGCCGCCCATGGTCGGCGTGTTCTTCTTGGATGCCGCGGCGCGCTCGAGCGCGGCGGCGTCGGTCATGCCGGCGTCGCCGATCTTCTTGGCCGTCAGCCAGCGGATGACGGGCTTGCCGAGAACGACGACGAGAAGGAACGCGAGCAGCGCGCCGAAGAACGCGCGGAAGGTGATCTGGTCGAGCACCATCACGAACCGGTAGAGACCGTGCTCGTCGAGCCAGGAGCGGATCTGGTCGATCAGGTTGTAGAGCATCGGTTCCGGGCCGCGGCGCGGCGTTCCTCCTTGATTCGTGCTCGGCGCGACCGTGCGCCGGGGTCATTCTGCCATCAACCGCCGGCGGGCGCCGAGGCGCGTTCGCGCCGGGCGCCGAGCGCCTCTTCCACCCGCTCCAGCGCCATCGCCCGGGAGCCCTTCAGCAGCGCCGCGTCGCCCGGCTCGATCGCCGCGGCGACCCGCGACGCGTGGGCGCCGTCGAGGTCCGGCAGCATCAGGACGCGGGCCGCGGGCCAGTCGCGCAGCAGCCGCTCGGCGGTGTGCAGCGCCAGCGCGCCGATCGCCACGACCTTGTCGATGTTGCCCGCCTCGAGGATCGCCTCGGCCACTTCCTGATGGGCGGTCTCGGCGAACTCGCCCAGCTCGCGCATGTCGCCGAGGATGACGACGCGCCGGTTCGCGTTGGCCGCGGCGCCGGCGAACGTCCTGACCGCGGCGATGGTGGATTCCGGGCTCGCGTTGTAGGCGTCGTTGTAGACGAGGGCGCCGCCGATCTCGCGGACCTGCATGCGCATCGCCGGCGCCTTGGCGTTGGCGAGGCCCTGGCGGATGGCGTCCTCGTCGAGGCCGAAGCGTCGCGCGACGGCGATGGCCGCGGCGGCGTTGAGCGCGTTGTGCTCGCCGATCATTGGGGCCTCGAACTCGCTCCGCTCGTTGAGCGTGAAACGAACGCGCGCGCCGGAGGCGTCGCTCTCCTGACGGATGCGCGAGACCCGCAGGTCCGCATCGCCCTCGAGGCCGAAGGTCACGAGGTTCGGCGCGGTGCGCGCGAAGTCTTCCAGCAGCGGCTCGTTCGCGGGAATCACCGCCAGCCCGCCGGGTCGAAGGAACGTCAACAAGCTGCCCTTCTCGCGCGCGATCGCCTCGCGGCTGCCGAGATGGCCGATGTGCGCGCGGCCGATGCGGGTGATCACGGCGACGTCGGGCTCCAGCAGGGCGCCGAGCGCCGCGATCTCGCCGGGCGAGTTCATCCCGACCTCGCAGATCACCGCCTGATCGCCGGGACGCGCCCGCAGGAGCGTCAGCGGCACGCCGATGTCGTTGTTGAAGCTCTTCTGACTGGCGACGACGCGCAGCTTGGCCGAGAGGGCGCCCTCGATCAGGCGCACCGTCGTCGTCTTGCCGACCGAGCCGGTGACGGCGACGAGCTTCATGTTGTCGAGGCGCTTGCGGTAGGCCTTCGAGAGGCGCATGAGCGACTTGCGCGCATCGCCGACGCGCGCCACGCCGACCTGGCGCGGGAGGTTGCGAGCGACGCTGTCACGCTCCAGCACGACCATGCCCGCGCCGGCCTCGACGGCCGCATGAACGAAGTCGTGCCCGTCGAAGCGCTCGCCCCGGAATGCGAAGAAGACCTCGCCGGGACGGATGGTCCGGGAGTCGATGCTGACGCCGGTGAGCTCGGCGTCGCCCTTGGGGCGCGCCGCCCACACGCCGTTGACGGCGCCGCGGATCGCGTCGGGCGTCCAGAAGTTCATGCCGCCTCTCCTCCTCCATGCGCGGAGTTCGCGGCCCGGTCCGTCAGGGCCGCTCGCGCCACTTCCACATCGTCGAAATGCCGGCGGACTGTACCGCCCTTGCCGTCGGGGAGGATCTGGTAGTCCTCGTGTCCCTTGCCCGCGATGAGGATCACGTCGCCGCGCTGCGCGTCGCGCACGGCGCGGCGGATCGCGTCCTCGCGATCGACGTCCGCGCGCCGGGACGCGTCGGCTCGCTTGGCCTCGGGCACACCCGCGAGCACTTGTTCAAGGATCGAACGGGGCTCCTCGGTGCGCGGATTGTCGCTGGTGACGACCACGACGTCCGCCAATCGCGCGGCGACCTCGCCCATGCGCGGCCGTTTGGTGCGATCGCGATCCCCGCCGCAGCCGAAGACCACCCAGAGACGCGCGCCGCTCGGCACGATGGACCGTGTCGCGCGCAGTGCCCGCTCGAGCGCATCGTCGGTGTGCGCGTAATCCACGAAGACCGAGACGGGCTCGGCGCTGTTCGCGCTGCGCGTCACGGGCTGGAGGCGCCCGGGCGGCGCGCTCGCGTGGGCGAGAGCGCGCTCGATGGCGTCGGCCCCGGCGCCCATCGCGTGGGCCGCGGCGGCGCTCTGCAGCGCGTTCATCACGTTGTGGGCGCCGATCAGCGGCATGCGCACGCGGATGTCGCCCCACGGGCCGGTGAGCCGCAGCTCCGTGCCCTCGCGCGACGCGTCGAGCACCGTCGCCGCGGCGTTGCTCGCGTTGCGCAGGCGAAGCATCGGGGCGCCGGCGGTGCACAGGACGATCTTCGCGCGGCAGTCGCGCAGCATGCGCTCGCTCATCGGGTCGTCGGCGTTCACGATGGCGAAGCCGTCCTCGGGCAGCGACTCGAAGAGCTTTGCCTTCGCCGCGGCGTAGGCCTCCATCGTGCCGTGGTAATCGAGGTGATCGCCCGTCAGGTTGGTGAATACACCGACGCGGTAGCGCATGCCCGCGACGCGCTTCTGCTCGAGCGCGTGGCTGGAGGTCTCGACGACGACGCTGTCGCAGCCGCGCGAGGCGATCTCGCCGAGCATCGCCGCGAGCGCCGGGGCGCCGGGCGTGGTCATCGTGGCCTTCTCCAGCGCGCCGCCCTGCTCACCGGCGTCGATGCGCACGGTGGAGACGAGGCCGCAGCGGCGCCCGGACTCTTCGAGGATCCTTCGGAGCAGGAACGAGACGGTCGTCTTGCCGTTGGTGCCGGTGACGCCGGCGACCCGCATCTTCGACGTCGGCGAGCCGTGGATGCGCTCGGCGGCGACGGCGAGCAGGAGCGCGGCGTCGCCCGTCAGCACAACCGGTGTCCCTTCCGGCGGCGTGGACCCCGGCTCCATCGCCACGGCGGCGGCCCCGGACCGCATGGCGCCGGCGATGAACTGCCGGCCGTCTACGCGCGTGCCCTGGCGGGCGACGAAGAGCGAGCCCGGGCGGACCTCGCGGCTGTCGTCGGTGACGGCGCGCACGTCCACATCGAGCAGCGCATCGGGCGCGCGGGCGTCGAGGCCGACGATGAGGTCGCGGAGTCGCATGGATCGGGCCGAACCGGGGAAACAGGCGGAAACGCCGCGGGAATTATCGTCGGTCACGGGCTCCGCCGCGCAGATTATCCGCGTCGTTCGTGCCTACGGCAGGACGAGCATCGCGTCGCCATAGGAATAGAAGCGGTAGCCCTCGCGGATGGCGTTTTCGTAGATCTCGAGGAGCCGGGAAACACCCCGCGGGAAGAGGGCCCCGACCATCGCCAGGAGCGTGCTGCGCGGCAGGTGGAAGTTGGTCAGCATGGCGTCGAGGTTCCGCCACTCGTGCCCGGGCGTGACGAGCAGGCGCGTGGGGCCGACAAATCCGGAGTCGGCGCCCGGCGGGACGCTCTCGAGTGTCCGGGCGGTCGTCGTGCCGACGGCGACGACGCGCCCGCCGCGCTGCCGGGCGACGCGGATGTCGTCGATCGTCGGCGCGGGCGCCTCGCACCATTCCTCGTGGATGGGGTGCTCCTCGACGTGGTCGGTTTCGATCGGGCGGAACGTCCCGAGGCCGACGTGGAGCGTGACGTCGGCGCGGGCGACGCCGCGCGAGGCGAGCGCGCTGAGCAGCTCCGGGGTGAAGTGCAAGCCGGCGGTCGGCGCGGCGACCGATCCGGCCTTCTGCGCATCCGCGTAAACGGTCTGGTACCAGGCGCGGTCCTGCTCGTCGGGGGGCTCGACGCCGGCGTCGCGCCGGGCCTTGAGGATGTACGGCGGCAGCGGCGTCGCGCCCACGCGGGACAGCACGGCGTTGGCCGCCTCGCCCGGCGCGGTCCCGGCGACCTCGACGTGCCAGCCCTCCTCGGCGCGGTCGCCGAGTGTGAGCGTCACCCCGGTCGGCCGGTCGGAAGCATCGTGCAGCTCGATCGTCGTTCCGGCGTGCAGGCGCGAGCCCTTGAGCATCACAATCCACCGACCGGGAGACGTTTCCGAAACGAAGAGGCCCGGGATGTGCCCGCCGCTGGGGACCTTGCGGCCCGCGATCCGCGCGGGGAGCACGTGCGTTCGGTTGAAGACCAGTAGATCGGCCGGCTTCAAGAGCTCGGGGAGGTCCCGGACGATGCGGTGCTCGAGGCGCAACTCGTCGGTGCGCGAGACGACCAGCAGCCGCGCACTGTCGCGGGGGGACGCGGGCGTGGTCGCGATGCGCTCGGGCGGGAGGTGGTAGTCGAGGTCGGCGGTTCGCAGCACGTCCGTGCGGCTCCACAGGGCTTGTTGCGTCGGCGAAACACCCCGCACAACCGGCCCCGCTCTCGAGCGGAACACCGGCGGTGAGGAGACGTGGACGCGGGTTCTATCGGGCCTGACGCGATTCTGGCCGCGCGGCACGGGATTCGGTCCTCGTGGGGGCGTGAGGATAGGAGATTCCAGACAAGCGCACCCCACGGTCGGGCCCCATCCCGGCGTGGGCTTCCTCACGCGCGATCGGACCGACGCCGCGCCGCCCGCGGCGCCCGAGACGCGACGGGTCGTCGAGGACACGGTGGAGTTCTCCAACTACCTGGAGCGCGACGCCCGGACTCGCACCGATCCCACTTACGCGGATTACCTCGAGAAGCGATCGCGCAGCTTGCGCGAGTATCGGGCCGGGCTGGTGCGCGACCTGCCCCTCTTCACCGCGGCGTATGCCAAGGATCAGCCGATCGAATCGTCGGCGCCGCCGCCCTACGCGGGCGCGAAGATCGGCGACGTCATCGCGAAGATCGGTCCCCCGCCCCCGCCCAAGACGCAGCACGTCACGCTCGTGACGGACCTTGGCGTCATGGGTCAGCTCATCGACACGCTGATCTAGACGATTACATGCACGATCCGGGCGGGCGCTTCGGGCCGGCCTTGAGCAGCCGTTCGCCTTCGTCGGGCGTCATCGAGCCCTCGGCGATGTACGCGGCGATCTCGCGCCGCGACTGCTCGAGCTCCCGCTGTCCGTACAGCGCGCGGATCGAGCCCGCGATGATCGAGATGACGGCGATGCCCAGGCCGCCGGTGACCGCGATCACGGCGATGATGCTTCCGTCCACACTGGCCAGAAATAGCTGCTGCATGTCGCCTGCTCCTTGGTCTTGGCCCGGAACGGACTTGCTTAGTCGTCGTCATCCTTCGGCAACGGGCTCTCGGCGAGCAGGCGCTGGCCCTGCTCGGCGGACATCGAGCCCTCCGCGATGTACGCCGCGATCTCACGACGCGAACGCTCGAACTCCTTGCGCTCGGCCGTGGACTTAATCATCCACGACAGGATTCCGATCACCGCGATGATCGTGCCGCCGCCGAAGACGGCGATGGTGGCGAGTTTCTCGATCGACAGGTCCAGCAGCGTTTCCATGAGTCCGCTCCAGCTCAGGCCTCGTCGTCTTCGGGCTTCCCGGCGTTCATGAGCCGTTCACCCTGCTCGGGCGACATCGAGCCCTCCGCGATGTAGGCGGCGATCTCGCGGCGGGAGCGCTCCTTGAACGCCGTCGACGCGATGCTCTGGATGGTCGCCGCGATGATCCAGATGACGGCGACAACGCCGCCGACCATCCACAGCGAAATCTCACCGATGCTGTCCGCGAGCGTGAACATCGTTGGCCTCCTCGCCGGGCACGCGCCCGGCCCTTGTTCGGGCGGCGCTTCGCCGGATTTCGCGCCGGTCACGACGCAAAGTCTACCCCCCACCGTCCGGGGGTCGGGAGAAGCGGCGGCCATATAGTCCGAAATCGCCGGTTCTGGACCGCCGGCGCCGGAGCGTCCTCGCGTGCCGCCGAATGCAGCCGATCCACAGCAAGCGCTCGTCGCCGTCGCCGGTCCGACGTCGCGATCGCTCGCGCTCGAGCCGCCGGGCCCGCTCGCGATCGGCCGGCGCCCGACGCACGCGCTTTCCCTTGCGGAAAGCGATCGCGTATCCCGCGACCACGCCGTCCTCACGTATCGGGAGCCGTCACGCCTCGAGGGCGCCAACCGGAACGGGCATTGGCTGATCGCCGACACGGGAAGCCTGCACGGGACCTGGGTCAACGGCGTGCGCCTCGGGCCGGGTCGCGAGTTTCCCCTTCGCTCCGGCGACTTGGTGGTCATCGCGCCCTGGACCTTCCGCGTCTCGGACCACGCGATCGAGACCACCCGCCTGCATCGCGACCCAACAACGACTCGCCACGGCGCCGTCCGCCGCGCCGAGCAGAACGCGACGATCGCGCGCGTCAGTCTCGAAGAAGGCGCGGTGCTCGCGCAGCAGCGCCTGAACCTGCTCCTCGACTGCGCCGCGGCGTTTCATTCCGTCACCGACGAGGACGGCTTCGCGCAGGCGCTCCTCCAGGCCGCCGCCGACGGCACCGGCTTCGCCAACGCGGCGTATCTCAAGCCCCTCGGCGCCGATGGCGACGCGGAAGTCGTCGCGGCCCGCTGCTTCGGCGAGGCCTCGACCGACGCGTTCGAGGTCAGCCGGTCGCTCATCCGCGAGGCGCTGGCCGGCGAGCCGGCGCGTTTGGACCTCGATCAGGGCGGCGAGAGTCAGTCCATCATGCGCCTGGGCATCGCCGATGCGCTCTGCGTCCCCATGACGCTCGGCGGCGCGGTGGGCGCACTGCTCTATCTCGATAATCGCGACGAGACCGGACGCGCCGGCATGGCGGCCGAGGACGCCGCGCCGTTCGCGATCGGGCTCGCGCGCCTCGGCGCGCTGGCGCTCGGCGCGGTCATGCGCATCGACGCCGAACGCCGCCACGCGGAAGAGCGCCAGGCGCTCTTCATGGGCGCCGTCGAGGCGATGGTGGCGTCCATCGACGCCAAGGACCGGTACACGCGCGGCCATTCCGAGCGCGTCGCGCACCTCGCGGCGAAGCTGGCCGTCGCGTCCGGGCTCGACGGCGCGATGATCGAGCGCGTGCGGATCTGCGGCCTGGTCCACGACGTGGGGAAGATCGGCGTCCCGGAATCCGTGCTGCGCAAGCCGCACCGACTGACCGACGAAGAGTTCGCGCAAATCCGCGCTCATCCCGAGGCGGGTGTGCGCATCCTGAGCGGCATCCCGCAGCTCGCCGATGTGCTGCCCGGCGTCATGCATCATCACGAGCGCTGGGACGGCGGCGGCTACCCGCACGGGCTCTCGGGCGACAACATCCCGCTCATCGCCCGATTGATCGCGCTGGCCGACACCTTCGACGCCATGAGCGCCGATCGCGCGTACCGCGGCGCCCTCGACCGCTGGCGCGCGCTCGACGAGATCCGGCGCAACGCGGGCGTGCAGTTCGACCCCGCGCTCGCCGCGACGTTCGTCGAGATGGACCTGACGGAGTTCGACGAGATGGTGGCACGCGCCGCCCGGCAGGAGCCGGTGGGCTGAGTCGCCCCGACTTTGCGTCTTTGCGGCGCCTCCGGTTGACCGGCCGGGGGGAGGGGGCGAGAATCGCCCTCACCGCCGGAGAGGTGCCAGAGCGGTTGAATGGGCCGGTCTCGAAAACCGGTATAGCCTTCGGGCTATCAAGGGTTCGAATCCCTTCCTCTCCGCTTCGCCTCGTTCCGGCGCTACCTGCACACGGACGAGTAGTAACTCAGCACAACATTCAAGTCGGCGAAGTCCACGTCGCCGTCGCCATCGACATCGCCCGGAAGTCCCGGGCCGGTCGCGCCGTAGTCGCCGAGCACGAGGTTGAGGTCGGTGAAGTCGACGACCAGGTCTCCGTTCACGTCCCCGGGGCAGACGATGACGACGACCACGCCGGTCCCGGGCCAGAATCCTCCTTGGAGCGTGAACTCCGCCGACGCCATGGCGCCGGCGTCGGGCTGCGCGATCGTCCCGGCCAGAACGTAGCCATCGCCGGTGGAGACCCCGCCGCCGCCGTCGAATGTGTGCCACGAGAGGTCATACACGTTTCCGGGGCCGGGGCCGGGGCCGGGGCCGGCGTGGGCTTCGAACGCGCCGACAACCATCAGCAGGGAAGCGACGACGGAACGAATCATCGATCACCTCCGATCTGGAGCGGCGCAAAGCCCGCGGCGCCGAAGCCGTATCGCCGGACGTACGCGTCGTCACGCGTCGCCTCGACGCGCCACGACACCGTCATGCCGGGTGCGCCGCCGGCGATCCGGAAGACGTTGTTCGCCACTTCCCCGGCGACGTGGAGCATCGGCGCCGGCGCGCCGACGGGCGTCAACTGGTAGCGGAATTCGCGATTGATGGACTCGAAGTATTCGGGCAGGACGACCGTTGCCTCGCCGCGCTCGTCGAGCGTGGCGTTGCCGGTGTAGACGTTGACCGGCTCCGTGGAGACCGCGCTGGTGTGGGTGAGATACTTGTTCTCCGGATCGAGCGGATGGTCGATGCGGAACTGGTAGAGCTCTGCGTAGCTGTCGCCGATGGCGTAGACGCCCGTGCCGCCGAGCGTATTGACGCCGACGATGGCGGCGGACCCCGCGGGCATGCCGGCGCCGATTTCGCCGAGGACGCCGATGGGACGATTGGGTCCGCTGGAATGGACGCCCTCGCCGAGCACGGCGGTCGCGTCGGGCGCGGGCCCGTTCTGCTGCGCGATGATCGGGAAGCGATCGTTCGCCACGGCGTTCAGGCGCGTCTGACTGTTCGGAGTCGTCGTGCCGACGCCGACGCGTCCCTGGGTGATCGAGAGAATTCGGGCTTCCGTCTCATCGGTCACGAAGAGATAGCCGTTGGCTGAGCCGGTGGACTCGAGCCCGATCTGTGCGTTCAGCCCGTTGGACGTGTTCGACAGCGCGAGCACGGGGTCGATCAGGTTCGCTGAATCGAGCAGCACATTCCCGCCGACGACGTGAAGTCGTCGTTGGGGCGTGGTCGTGCCGATCCCCACGGCGCCGCCGCCGAGGATGCGCAGACGACTGATCTCGCCGCTCGTCTGGAAGTCGATGCCCGCGCTGGCGCCGGCGTTGTTGCCGCCGACGCGAATGCGCGGCTGATTATTGAAGAAGCTCAAGTTGACATTGGCGAGATCGTTGCTGGGGTTGCGCACGATGAATGTGCCATGGGCCCGAAGCGAGCCGTTGACGTGCAGCGGAGAGGCAGGGTTCGGGTTGCGAATGCCGACCGGTCCGGAGAAGTAGGTCGTCGGTCCATCGAAGTACCCGGCGTAGCCGTCCGGGCTCATGACCTGCGCCGAGAGCGCCGCCGGCAAGCCGGACGTCGCCGTGGCACGGGCATGCACGCCGACGCCGTCCGTGCTGAAGGACTCGCCGAGCACGCCGATCGTGCTTCCGCCACCGGCGGCGGATCGCCCGTAGACGCCGATCCCCGAGAGACTCCGCGTCTGGCCGAGCACGCCGATGGTGTCGCCCGTCGCCGCGAGGTTCTGGCCGTGGGCGCCGCGTCCGTTCATCGTCGCGGCGTACGCCTGAACGGCGACGGGGTAGTCGTCGGCGGACGTGTTCTCCACGCGCATTCCGCTCGCGCCGCTTCCCACCGCTTCCAGCATGCCGGTTGGTTGATCCGTTCCGATGCCCACGCGCCCGGCGGTGTACCAGGTCGCGCCCGGGCCGATCTGCCAGCGCGACGCGCCCGCGAATCCAGGCGCACCGGCGGCGCCGCTCGGGCCTTCCGGTCCCTGAGGCCCCTGCGGTCCCGGAGGACCGGCCGCACCGGCAGCGCCGTCCTGCCCCGGCGCACCCTCCGGACCGGGAAGGCCCTGCGGCCCCTCCGGACCCTGGGGGCCTGGTGCACCGGCCGGGCCGACCGGTCCAACGGGACCTTGCGGGCCGAGCGGGCCGTCGTTGCCGTTGAGCGCATACAGCGCGAACGGCGCGACGTTCACGGGTTGGCGAGGCGAGAGCGTCGAAGAGCCGACCTCGATCTCGATCCAGCGCGCGCCGCCGCCGAACGCGCCGGGACCGAAATCCAGCGACGCTTCGAACGCTCCATCCACCACGGGCGTGTCGATCGACACGGAGGTCACACCGACCTGATCGCCACCGACGGGCGCATCGAACAGCCGAAACGTCATCGTCGTCGGACCGTTGACGGGTTCGCCGTCGAGCACCAGCCGACCTTGATAGCGAATGGCGTCGCCGACGGGATCGGCGTTCGCCACGCCCGCCGCCGCCAGCAGCGCGGCCGCCATGATGAGCGCGAGCGGATGCTTCACGGCCGATCTCCTTCCACGAGTTCGACATCGCCGGGATTCGACGGGAAACGGAGCAGGAAGTCGTCGCGCGTGCGCCCGAAGAGCTCCGGCGCGAGGAACCGGCCACGGTCTTCGATCGACTTGTCGGACTCCGCCGGCGCGGCGTTCGCCCGGACGTACGCATCGTCACGCGTCGCCTCGACTCGCCAGGAGACCTTGAGCCCCGGCGGGCCACCGGCGATGCGGAACGCGTTGTCCGCGATCTCCGCTGCGATGAAGAGCGCCGGCGCAGGCGCCCCGATCGGCGTCAGCTTGTAACGGAAGTCGATGTGCTCGGACTCGAAGCCCGCCGGGAGTTCGACGATTGCGCCGCCCTCGCCGTTGAGCACGACGTTGCCGCTGCAGAACGCGGCGGCCTGCGGCGATTCGGCGTTGAAGTGCTGGAGGTACCTGTTCCTCGGATCAAGCGGGTGATCGATGCGGAACGCCTTGACTCCGGTGGCGGCGAGGGTGCCCGTGACGATCGCGGCGCCGCCGGGGTTGAGGCCCAGCACACCGGCGGAATCGGAGTGGCTGGATTGCGTCTCGCCGACAACGCCGTAGCGACGCACGCCGAGATTCTGCATCGAGCGACCCTTGACGCCCGCGATGATGTCCGTCCCGTTGTGCGCCGTGCCGCGCAGCGCCACCACGCTCTGGTCGCTGCTCTCGACCACGAGCGCAGCGGCGACCGTAGTTGTCGGCGCGGAGGTGTAGACCCCGCCCGAACGGAGGAAGAGCGACGGCGACGCCTGCTCGTCCGTGAGGAACACGTACCCGCCCGGACCGGACGTCGTGATGCCCACGGCGGCGTTCAGTTCGCCGTCGTTGGCGTTTCGAATCGAAAGGAGCGGCGCGGTTCCATTCGCGATGCGCAGGCCGTCGCTGCGGACGTGCAGTCGGCTCTCGGGGCTCGACGTGCCGAACCCGACGTTGCCGTTGTCAAGAATGCGCACGGCGCTGGCGCTGTACATCTGGATTTCGAAGCCATTCGCCGAACCCGTGCCCGTCCCGTCGACGAGGATGCGCGACACATTGTTCTTCCAGCCGAGCGACGCCCACGCGGTGGCGACGTTCATGTTCGGCAGCGTGAGCGAAGCGTTGGGGCCGCTCATGAGAACACTGCCGACAACTTCCATCTGACTATTCGGCGTCAGGTGTCCGACGCCGAGGCGGCTATCGATGTACGTCGTGCCGCCGACGAAGTAGCCGGCGAACGATCCCTCCGCCGAGGTCTCTCCCCGGATGGCGATCGGCGAGCCGATCGGACTCGACGAGAGCGCGTGCACGCCGAAGCCTGACGAACTGCGCGACTCGCCGCGAGCGCCGGCGTTGACGCCCTCGGCCGCCGACGCGAGCCCGAACACCGCGCGTCCCGCGAAGCTGATCGACGTGGCGTGCACGCCGAAGTTGTCGCCGGTCGCCGCGGTCGCCTCGGCGAATATGCCCGCGCCCGCGTCCGCGTTCGAGTGGCCGAACAGGCCGTAGGTCTCCGGCGGTCCGGCGACGTTCGTGTTGATGGCGCGCACCGCCACATCGTGGGCGCCCTCGACGTGCAGCCGCGATGTCGGATTCATGGCGCCGATGCCGACATCGCCCGCCAGATAGTGAATGTTCGAGCCCACGAGCGCCCACGGCGTCGGGCCCACAGGTCCCTGAACGCCATTGGGACCGGCAGGGCCCTGCGCACCGACGTCCCCCATCGGCCCCGCGGCGCCCGCGGGACCCTCAGCGCCTTGCGGTCCCTCGGGCCCCGGCGGACCGTCAGGACCAATCGGCCCCGGCGCGCCGGGAGGCCCCTCGGGGCCCTGGTCGCCTTCGGGACCGGGCTCTCCGGGCGGGCCGATCGGTCCGGGCACACCGCCGTGGCCGACGATGGCGTACGGCGCCGCGGTCAGCGGAATGCGCGGCGAGATCGCGGCGCCATTCACCGCGACCTCCATCCATCGCGTGTCCGAGGTGAATGCGGTCGCCGAGAAGTCGAGTTCAACCGTGAAGATCCCGTCCTCGACCTGAACCTGTTGGAGCACGACGGGCGGCCCGGCGGGCGGACCGAACTCGCCGAGGTGCAGGCGGAAGGACATCTCCGCAAGAGCGCCGTCCACTGGTGCGCCGTTCTGAAGCAACAGCCCCTGAAACGTGAACGCGTTGCTGAGGGGCTGCTCGCCCGCGAGCGCTCCGGGTGTGGCGAGCAGGAGCGCGGCCGTCAGGATGACAGCGCGCCGCATCGACACGCAGAATCGAGTACGCATCATCGGACACCCCCTTCGCTGGCGCCGGTCGTGAACGACGAGCGACGAATGACGGCGCTCTCCTCCGGCTGACCGAAGAGCTCGGGGTGGAGGTACTTGCCGCGCGCTGAGTCCGGCTTGTCGAGCACTGCGGGCGCACCGTGGACGCGCACGTGCAGGTCGTTGCGGACGGACTCGACGCGCCACGAGACCTTGATCCCCGGGACGCCGCCCGCGATGAGGAAGCGGTTGTCATGGACGCCCTGCGCCACGTGCAGGAACGGGGCCGGCGCCCCGATGGGCATGAGCTGGTAGCGATGCTCGCGGTTGATGGCCTCGAAGTACGCCGGGAGCTCGACCCAGGCCTCGCCGCGCTCGTCGAGCACGACGTTGCCGCCGTAGAAGTTCAGCGGCTCGGGCGACTCGGCGCAGAACCTGTTCGGCCCCGCGCTGGTCCCGTGTTCGTGCTCCGCGTCGCCGCCGGCGAGGCAGCCGAAGCAGCCACCCTTGATGCCGGTCGCGACGAAGTTGCCGACACTCTGCACGCCGATCGCGGAGGCGTGCACACCGTAGACCGCGGTGGAACTCGGATGTTCGGTCGTGCCGACGACGCCGTAGCGGCTGGATCCGCCCGGACTGTTCGTCGCGACCGCGTAGACGCCGGCGCTGTCGGCGAGCGCCCAGTTGTTCTCTCCGAGAATCGCCGCCTCGCCCGCCAACTGGATCGCGTGCAGTCGCGTGTCCGGCGTGACGTCGGATGTTCCGACGCCGATGCGTCCATCGCGGATGGTGACGACGGGCGAGTTCTGCGCGTCCGTCAGAATGACGCGACCCTCGCCGGGGCCGGTGGACTCGAGCGCCAGCGCGGCGGTGATGAGGCCGCCGAGCGTGCGACGGAAATCGACCGATGCGTCCGCGCTTGCGTGCTCGAGCAGCATGCCATCGCCGCCGACCTCGAGCGCACGGGCCGGCGTCGTCGTGCCGATGCCGACCTTCGCTTCGTCGGTGATCGTGAGCCGCGGCGTGTCGCCCACCGTCTGAATCTGGAAGGTCCCGCCGACGGGCGGCTCGACTCGTAGTCGCGCTCCGTTGTTGAGCCACCCGAAAAGCTGCATACCGGCGCCGCTCTGCTCCGCGATGATGTTGTTCGACGGGCCGCTCGATCGGACCTCGCCGATCACATGCACCGACGCCGCGGGCTGCTCCGTCCCCACGCCCATACGCCCGGTGATGTGCGTTCGTCCGCCGTGCAGGCGAGCGGCGTATCCGACGCCCCCCGCGGCCTCGGCGAAGACGCCCCGCGGCGTGCCCTCGGACGCCATGGCGCGCCCGATGACCGCCGTGCCGTCCGTGCTGGACGATTCGCCCCAGAGACCCACGGCGTCATCGTGCGTTGAGACGCTCCGACCGAAGACACCGACGCCCGTCGGGCTCGTCGACCACCCGGAGAGCGCGACATCCAATCCCGAGGTCGAACCCGCTTCGGCCTGGAGGCCGATCCCGCCCACGCCGGGCGCCGACGCGTGCAGCCCGTGTGCTTCGCCGCTCTCCGTCGCGTTGACGGCGACGATCGCGACTCCGGCCGACCCTTGAACATGCAGCAGCGCCCCTGGCGAGGCGACGCCCACGCCGACCACGCCGCCGGCGAACGAGAGACTTGACCCGTTCGATCCCCACTGCGGATCGCCGGCAGGTCCGACCGGTCCAGCGGGCCCCATCGGACCGGGAGGACCGCCGAGTCCGACGGGTCCGACCGGACCGTCCGGTCCAGGAGGCCCGGCTGCACCTTCCGGACCTGCCGGCCCGGCGTCGCCGACCGGCCCCGCGGGACCGGGCGCGCCCGCAGGTCCGACGGGACCCGGAAGTCCCTGCGGACCCTGCGGACCTTGACCGCCTTCGGTCCCGCCGCCGAGCGCGAACCGCGTGAACGGGACGGGCGACAGGTGGTGGCGCGGCGCCAGCGGATTTCCGTTGATCGCGATCTCGAGCCATCGCGCTTCGCCGTTGAATGCACCGGCTCCGAAGTCGAGGTCGGCGATGAATGCGCCGTTCTGAATGTCGACGTCGGTCAAGCCCAGCGTGGCGCCGACCTGCAACGCCCCGGGCAGCGGGCCGTCGAACAGTCTGAAGCTCATTTCCGCGATCACGCCGGTGTACGGCGCGTCGCCCTGGTGCAGGCGGCCCTGATAGGTAAATGTGTCGGCGAGTGGGTCCGGCCCGACGCCGGCCGCGGCGGTGGCCGCGGCCAGCGCGACGCATCCCAGCAGGGCGCGCCGAGCGGGGCCATGCGGACGACACCAACGGGGTTGGAGGAGCGATAACCTCGGCGTCGTCATCCTTCGAGCTCCGCTACGGACCATCCGGCGCCTTGCACGACTTGGCGTCGGCTTCCGTAGACAACACCCCATCCGGCCGACGAACCCGACACGGCGCGACAGCTTTTTTGATGGCTCGCCGGTTCGCTATCGACCGGCCTCGGGGGCGGGTGGTACGTTGGAGATGTCATGTGCGGCGCGGACGAGCGACCCGTCGAACTCCCTGCGGACGCCGGAACTCCTCCCCGCGCGGAGCGAACCGGCGAGCGCGGCACCCTCGCCGCCGAGCGACTGCTCCCGCTTGTCTACGAAGAGCTGCGCGCCCTCGCGCGAACCTACTTCCGGACGCACCGGCCCGACGGCGTGCTCCAGCCGACAGCGCTCGTCAACGAGGCGTATATCAAGCTGGCGCGATCGACGAGCGAATGGACCGACAGCGCCCACTTCCGCGCCGTCGCCGCGACCGCGATGCGACAGATCCTCCGTAACCACGTCCGCGCCCAGCGTGCCGAGAAGCGCGGCGGCTCCGCGTCACGCGAGCCCCTCAGCCGCATCGCCGCGCGATCGGGCTCCGACGCCATCGACCTCGCCGACCTGCACGAGGCGCTGGAGCGTCTCGACCGGCTTGATCCGGATCAGTCGCGCCTCGTCGAGCTGTGGTACTTCGGGGGCCTCACGATGGCGCAGATCGCGGACGTCTTCGGGGTCTCCGAGCGCACGATCGAGCGGCGCTGGCGGCGCGCCAGGGCGTGGCTGCACCACGAATTGCGCGGAGACGATCCCACATGACAACGGACGCCGCCTACCAACGCGCCATGGCCCTCTTCGAATCGGTGTGCGATCTCCCGCCGGAGGAGCGCGAGGCGCGGCTCTCGGCGCTCACCGACGATCCAGAGGCGCTGCGCCTCGCGCGTTCGCTGCTGGCCGAGGACGACGCGAGCGGCGGCGCCCTCTCCGACTCACGCCACGGCGCGGGAGCCGAACGTCTTGCGATCGAAATGGCGCGCGCCATGCCCGAAGCGCCGGCGCCGGCGACGATCGGTGGATATCGCGTCCTTCGGTTGATCGGCCGCGGCGGCATGGGCTCGGTGTACGAGGCGGAGCAGGACAATCCACGCCGGCGCGTCGCCCTGAAGGTCGTGCGCGCGGACATGGCGACGCCCGCGCTCGTGCGCCGGTTTCTCCAGGAGGCGCAACTCCTCGGGCGCCTCCAGCACCCCGGCGTCGCCCACGTGTACGAAGCGGGCTCCGCGATGGTGGACGGCGCCATGCGGCCGTTCATCGCCATGGAGCACATCGACGGTCTGCCGCTGGATCAGCACACGCGGCAGGCGAACCTTTCCATCCCCGAGCGCCTTGAACTTGTGGCGCGCATCGCCGACGCGGTGCAGCACGCTCACCAGAAGGGCGTCATCCACCGCGATCTCAAGCCCGCGAACGTGCTCGTGGTCAAGGCCCATACGACGACCACGCCGGGCGAACGCCCGAGCCACGCCGCGATCGATGCGATCGGCCAGCCGAAGGTCGTTGACTTCGGAGTTGCGCGGGCGATCGAGGCGGGCGCGCGAGAGACTATGGCCGGACAGTTGATCGGCACACTCGCCTACATGAGCCCGGAGCAGGTCCGGACGGATTCGGACGACGTGGACACACGCAGCGACATCTACGCGCTGGGCGTGATGGCCTACGAGCTTGTGTCGGGCCGGCTGCCGCATGCCGTCGACGGACGCACCATCGCCGGCGCCGGGCGCGCGATCCTGGACGACGAGCCCGCGCCGCTCGGCGCGCTCGACACCTCGTTCCGGGGCGACGTCGAGGTGATCATCGCCAAGGCGATCGACAAGGACCGTGAGCGCCGCTACGAGTCCGCCGCGGAATTCGCGGCCGACATCCGCCGCCACCTGCGCGACGAACCGATCCACGCCCGACCCGCCCGGACGATCTATCAGCTTCGAAAGTTCGTCCGACGCAACAGGCACCTCGTTGCCGGCGGCGTCGTCGCAAGCTTCGCCATCGCGATCGGCGTCGGCGTTTCGGCGTACGGCCTGGTCGCCGCCCGCCGAGAACGCGCCGCGAGCGTCGCGGCGATGCACGAGGAGCGCCACGCGCGCGACGTCGCGGAGGCCGTGACAAGGTTCTTCTCCGATGCGCTCGGCGCCGCCAATCCATCGGCCATGGGACGCAACGTCACCGTGCGCGAGGTCCTCGACGCCGCCTCGGCGCAGGTCGGCGATCGGTTCGCCGGGAGCCCCGGCGTGGAGGCGAGCATCCGCAGCGCGATCGGGCGCACATTCGTGTCGCTCGGCGAGTACGACCTGGCCGAGGAGCAGATCGCCCAGGCCGTTTCGATCCTCGCGGACCACCAGGAGCCGGCGGACCCCGCGATGCTCGCGGCGTACACGGCGCTCGGGGAGGCGCGGTACTTTCAGGGTCGCATCGAAGACGCCGCGAACGTCCTCGGCACGGTGCTCCGTCACGCTCGAGAGACCTATCCACCCGGCGACCCGCGCCTGATCGAGCCCATCGGCAACGTCGCATTCATGGAGACCCGCCTCGGACGGTTCGACGAGGCCGAAGGCCACTACCGCGAGGCCATCGCCATCATCGACGCCACGCCCGACGCCGACCCACAGCTCCGCATCGATCTGCGCGGCAACCGGGCGCAGCTCCTCGCCATCTCCGGCCGTCAGGCCGAGGCGGCGAGCGCATACGCGCCGCTGATCGAGGAGGCGCGCCGATCCCTGGGCCCGGAGCACCCGCAGACCATCCTCCTCATGTCGAACCTGGCCTCGGTCTACAAGAACGCCGAGCGCTGGGCCGAGGCGATCCCGCTCCTGGAGGAAACACTCGTGCTCCAGGAGCGCGTCGTCGGCGAGGACCACTCGAAGACCCTGATCACTCTCAACGTCCTCGCCGATGCCCTCGGTCAAGTGCGCCGCCTCGACGAGGCCGAAGCGCTCGTGGGCGAAGGGCTCACCCGCGCCGCCGCGGCATACGGCAAGGAGAGCGCCCCGACCGCCTTCCTCCTGCTCACGCGCGGACGAATTCACGAGCAGGCCGGGAACGCCGCCGACGCCGAGCGCGACATGACGGAATCCATCGAGCTCAGCCGCCGGCTCCACGGCGACGCGGCGGAGCTCACGTTCTCCGCCGCGATGAACCGCGTCCGCATGCTGAACGGCTTCGGCCTCTTCGACCGTGCGCTGCCGCATGCGACCGCCCTGTTCGAGTTCTCGCTCGAGGAGCACGGCGAGATCCACTCTCGGACGCGTGTCGCTCGCATCGCGCTGGCCCGGACGCACATGGGACTCGGCCGGCACGCCGACGCGGAGGCGATTCTCGACGCCGCGTACCAGGTGGCGAACGACGCACGAGCTCGCTCCGATGTCGCCCGAGTGATGGCCGAGGTCTGCGATGCCTCCGGACGCACCGACGACGCGGCCCGTTGGCGCGCCGAAGCAGCGCAGACATCCGTCCGCTAACGGACCAGTCTCGGCGCTGGATACTCGCGCAAAGCTCCGCTCTTGTCAGGCGAGCAAGTCGAACGACGCCTTCGTGATCCCGCCCGCCGCGTCCTCGATCTCGATCCAAAGCTTCGTGTCCTGCGGCATCGGGTCGGGAACCTCCGCGTGATTGTGCCAGCGGTTCGGGTCGTTGGGATTCTCGACCGATGCGCGCGCCTTGATGGACCCCGACGCGTCCTCGACGCCGATCCAGAAGCGGACCGCGACAACCTTCGGCGCATCTTCTGAGGCCGGCTCGATCCACATGTCGACCGGCGCATCCCCGCCCGGCGTAATGGCGCGCTGGTCGCGCGTAGCGCGGACGGCGTACGGACCGAAGACACCTTCGCCGAGCTCGATGACCGGGCCGCCGTGGCCGGCGCTGGACACGGGCGCCGTCGCCGTCGGAGGCGAGTTCGCGGGCGCCGCGGGCTCGGACTTCTTTTCACAGGACGCCGCGACGAGCAGGGCGCCGACGCCGATCATCGTGAGGCCGATTCGCGTGAACATGACAGGGCTCCTTCAGGAAACAGGATCTGATACGACCGCCGAGCGGGCGGACTCGCCGCGCTCACTTGTTCGGAATCGCGGGGCGCCGAACACCAGCGCGTAGCCCGCGGGAACGACGAAGAGATTAAGAACCGTGCTCGACAGCAACCCACCGAGCACGACGACGGCCAGCGGCGCCAGCAGCTCGCTGCCGGGCCGGCCCGCGGCGATCACCAACGGAATCAGGCCGAGCGCCGCCGAGAGCGCCGTCATCAGGATCGGCGCCAGCCGCTCGAGCGAGCCGCGCACGATCGCGTCGGCGAGCGGCACGTTCTCGACCTCGATCAGACGCCGGTAGTGATTCACCAGCAGGATCCCGTTGCGCACGGCGATGCCGAAGAGCGTGATGAAGCCCACCATGCTGGCGATCGAGATCACCGGCGCCTGGTAGCCATGAGACGACAGGCCGAAGAGCGCGAGCGTATTGCGCACCAGGCCGCCGATGCCCCCTCCGCCCACGTGCAGCAGCGAGTCCGCGATGTAGATCGCGAGGATGCCGCCGATGATCGCCAGCGGCAGGTTCAGCATGACCAGAACGGCGACGCGCAGTGAGCCGGTCGAGACTTGGAGCATCAGCAGCACCACGAGCGCCACGCCGGCGCCTGCAAAGAGCAGCGTCCGCGACGCCGATTGCTGCGCCTCGAACTGCCCGCCGAACTCCACGGTGCATCCCGCGTTCTGCACGATCGGCTCCACGCGCCGGCGGACCTCCTGCACGAGATCGCCGAGATTGTGGCCGTCCGCGACGTTGCAGGACACGATGGCCTTGCGCTGCGCGTTCTCCCGCGCGATGATGTTGCTCGTCATCTCGGGCCCGATGTCCGAGACGTCGCCGAGCCGCACCAGCGCGCCGCTCTGGCCGCGCAGGATCAGCGACTCCACCTGCTCCACGCGCTCGCGGTCCTCCGGCGCGAGCCGCACCACCAGGTCGTACCGGCGCAGCCCGTCGTTCACCTCGGCCACCGTCGCGCCGTAGAGCATCGCCTGCACCTGCTCCGCGGCGGATGCAGGCGACAGCCCCGCCGCCGCCAACTCCGGACGCCGGTAGCGAACAGGAAGCGACGCGACGAGCACCTCCCGGTTCGCGGCGATGTCCCGCGCGCCCGGAATGGTGCGCAGTTCCGCCTCGATCTGCTTCGCGAGGGATCGCAGCGTGCTCAGGTCCTGGCCGTAGACGTTGATTGCGATCGCCGCGGGCGTGCCGGAGAGGATGTGCGAGAGCCGGTGCTCGATGGGCTGGCCGATCTGCACGGTGACGCCGGGCACGCTCGCGGCGATCTGCGTGATCGCCTCGCGCACGCGCGAGTTGCGCACGCCCTCCGCCAGCGTCAGCTCGATCTCGCTGTTGGACACCGGCTCGGCGTGCTCGTCCCGCTCGGCGCGTCCTGTGCGGCGGGTGACGCTGGTGACGCCCTCGATGGCGATGAGCCGCCGCTCGATCGCCGCGGCGGAGCGGTTGCTCTCGGCGAGCGAAGTCCCCGGCGGCGACGACACGAACACCGTCAGCGACCCCTCGTTGAACTCCGGAAGAAACGAGGCGCCGAACGTGCTGCCGAGCAGGAGCGCCAGCGTGGTGCAGAGCGCGGCGCCAACCAGCGTCCCTGTCCGGCGGCGCAATGCCCAGCGCAGCGCGGGCTCGTACCAGCGCTTTAGCCGGCGCACGAGCCAGCCATCGCCGTGGCGCTGCAACGCCTGTTCGCCACGCGCAACCAGACGGCGCTTCAGCAACACTTTGCAGAGCGCCGGCGTCACCGTCAAAGCCACCAGGAGCGATGCGAGGATCGACACGATGTACGTCACGCCCAGCGGCCGGAAGAATCGGCCCTCGATGCCGCTCAGGAACATCAGCGGCACGAACACGATGACGATGATCGCCGTCGCGAACACCATCGACGGCCGGATCTCGTTGCTCGCATCGAACACGATCTGGGTGATCGTCCGCCGCCGGTCGGATGGGATCGCGCGCTCCTCGTTCAGCCGCCGGTAGACGTTCTCGACGTCGATGATCGCGTCGTCCACCAGCACGCCGATCGCCACCGCGAGCCCGCCGAGCGTCATGACGTTGATCGTCTGGCCCATCCAGTCCATCGTCAGCAGGGCCGCGGCGAGGGACAGCGGTAGCGCCGTCAGCGTGATGAGCGTCGTCCGCACGTTCAGCAGGAACATCACGAGGATGACGGTCACGATGATCGTCGCATCGCGCAGCACGTGCACGACGTTGCTCACCGATCGCTGGATGAACGTCGCCTGACGGAACACGTCCCGGTTGATGGCCATGCTGGCCGGAAGCCCCGGCTCGATCTGATCAAGCGTCGCGTCCACCGCCTCGGTGAGCGCCAGCGTGTTCGTGCCGGGTGACTTCTGAATCGTCAGGACCACCGCGCCTCGCCCCTGGTTCGCCGCGAGCCCACGGCGCGGCGCCGGGCCGAGCGCCACCTCGGCGACATCGCCGATCAAGACCGGTGCGTTGTCACGCATCGCCACGACGGTCTGCTCGATGTCCCTCGCGCTCCGTACCCGCGCGCTCTGCCGCACCGGCATCTCGAGCCGGCCGACATCGGGCAGGTAGCCGGCGCTCGCCGTGCTGTGCGCGCCCCTGGCCGCGTCCACGACGTCGGCGACGGTCAGGCCGTAGAGCGCCAGCCCGTTCTGATTGACGTTGACCTGATACTCCGGCAGTTCGCCGCCTAGCGCCGACACCTGCGCCACGCCGGGCACGGCCATCAGCCGGTTGCGCAGGTCGAACTCCGCGTACGCCCGCAGCTCAAGCCCGCTGACCGATCCGTCCGGCGAAGCCAGCGCCAGCAGCATGATCTCGCCCGTGATCGACGTGATCGGCGTGATCTCGGCGTGCGCGTCCTGCGGCAACGCCTCTCGCGCCGCCGAAAGCCGCTCCGACACGAGTTGACGCGCCAGGTAGATGTCCATCCCCCACTCGAACTCGACCCACACCAGCGAGAGTGAAGTCGTGCTCGCGCTGCGCACGCGCCGCACGCCGGGCAGACCGTTCACCGACGCCTCGATCGGGAAGGTCACGTACTGTTCGACCTCGTCCGCCGCGAGGCCGCCCGCCTCGGTCAGCACCACCACCGTCGGCGCGTTCAGTTCCGGGAACACATCGACCGGCATCCGCGGCAGTCGAACGATCGCGTACACGACCATCGCCGCCGCGAGCAGCAGCACCAGCGTCGACTGACGAAGCGAGAAGGCAATGAGATGCTTCAGCATCGGCGCTCCTTAGTCGTGCCCCTCGTGGAACGTGCCGTCGGGATGGAAGTGCCCGCCCTTCGTGACGCTGCCGCTCGTTGCGGCCATGAGCTGGTAGACGCCGTCGAGCACGATCTCGTCGCCCTCGCGCACGCCGCTGCGCACCACGATCCAGCGCCCGTCGTCGGCGCCCAGATCGGCTTCCATGCGGATGACCTGATCCGGGTCGCTCGGATCGCGCCGGAAGATGATCGACCGCGTGCCGTCGCGCACGACGCACGAGAGCGGAATCGCCAGCTCATCGCTGCGCGCGGCCGACGTCGCCACCTCCACGAACGCCGCGACGCCTGCACGCGCCCAGCCCGCGTCCTCGAGCGGCGTCGCGAGCACGTCGATCGTGCGACTCTCGGCGTCGGCCGTCGGCGCGAGGCGCAGCTCCGCGCGCAGCGACGCGACGCCCGCGCGCCCGCCCGTGCCGACGATCTTCGCCGCGGCGCCGGTCGGGATCCGGTCCGCATCGCTCTGCACCGCCTTGCCCCGGAATCGCACGCGGTCCGGCTGCACGGTGACGACGACCGACTCGTGCTCCTCCGCCCATCCGCCGCTCGTGACGTGCACGGCGTCCACCACGCCCGCAGCGACAGCGCGAACCTCGATCGCGCCGATCGACGCCCAGCGCGGACCGGACTCGTGCGGCGCTTCGAGCTCCGCCGCCGCGACGCCGGTAAGCGCCGCGGCCGTCTCGAGCAGCAGCGCGAACCGCGCCTCGGCCGCCTCCAGCGCCGCGTTGGTCTCGATCCGCCGCGCGACGAGCTCGGCCTCCTTCTCCAGCGTCTCCGCGAGCGTCGCCCGGGCCATCGCGAGCGCGGCCCGCGCCTGCGCGACCTCGTCCGCCCGCGCCCCGCCCGCCGCCTGCACCTGCTCGATGCGTGCGACGCGCTCCTCCCAGAGCGCCACCGCGCGCTCCAGCTCCTCGTGATGCTTCTCGTGCGCCTCAAAGAACGGGCCGATGCTCTCGACGCCCGCGCGCGCCTGGCGGATGTCCACCGCCGCCTGGCTCAGCTCCCGCTGCAGTTCGCGCCAACGCGGCGAATCAAGTCGATACAGCGCCTCGCCCGCCTCGACGGTCTCGTACTGCTCGACCTGGACTTCGACAAGCCCCGGCAGCGGCGTGCGGTACTCGCGCTTCGCCGTCGGCAATAGCTCGAACCGCCCGGGAAGGCGCAGCGTGCTCGACACCGGCCGCTGCTCGACCGTGGCGAAGGTGATGCCGAGGTTCTCGCGCACCGTGGCGGGGATGGCGACGCGATTCGTCGGCATCTGGGCGACGGCCGATTCATCGTGGGCCGCGGGCGGCGGTTCGTTCCCGCAACCACCGCCGAGCAAGGTCATCGCCGCCAAAGACCATCCAACGAGCCCGTTTCGCAGGGTTCGGCTTGTCATCGAGTCGTCTCCATGGTCCGAGGCCCCGTGAGTTCAGCCAGGGCGATGCTCGCCATCGCCTCGTCGGCGTAGGCGTTCATGAGTCGTTGTTTCGCGTTGCGCCGGCGCGTCGTCGCGTCGAGCAGGAGCAGCGGCTCCATCCGCCGCAGTTCGACCAATCGGCGCATGTCTTCGTCCTGCGCCTCGACAACCGGCGCCAGCTCGCGCTCCAGCCGCTCGCGCAGCTCCCTGGCGCCGAGGAGTCGCGACTCCGCGCTCGCCAGCTCGCCGACCAGCCGCTCGTACGTTGTCTCGAACTCGGCCCGAGCCAGCTCCCGCTGGGCCTCGGCCACGGCCACGCCCTGCTGGTTGCGATTCCAGAGCGCCAACGGCAGCGAGACACCAAAGAGCACGCGCGTGTCGCCGTCCTCCTCCTTGCCGCCGGGCCCGATCGTGATGTCCGGGAACTGCTCGCGAATCTCGCGCCGAAGCGTCGCTTCGGCCTCCTCGTACGCCGCGCGGAGCGAGGCCAGTTCCGGATGACTGCGCTCCATCGCCGCCCGGCGCGACGCGTCGTCCATCGACTCGCCCGCCACGGGGAATCCCGGCGTCAACGTCACCTCCGACTGCGGCGCCAGTCCCATGAGCGCCAGCAGTCGCAGTCGCGCATCGCGCGCCCTCGTCGCCGCCGCGTCCATATCCGCCGCGACGCCGATGCGCTCCATCCGAAACACCCGCGCCTCGACGCGCGAATACTCCCCCGCCTCCTCGAATCGATCGACGATCGATGTCAGGCCGTCGAGCTGCTCGTGCGTCTCGCGCGTCAGCGACTCGATCTGCTGCGCCGTCGTCCATTCGACCCACGCGCGACGCACGTCGTGACGGATCGACCACTCCAACGCCTCGACGCGGCGCAACGCCGCCTCGCCCGCGGCGCCCGCCCGCTCCTTCTCCGCCTCGAGCCGCCCCGAGATCGGCAACGTCAGCCCGATCGTTCCCGCCACGATCCACGGATGGCTCCCGCCCTCCAGAATCCGCTCGACATCCACGCCGAGCGACGGATCGTCCCACAGCCCCGCGTGCTCCGCCGTCGCCAGCGCTACGCCGGCGCGCAGCCGCGCCAACCGCAGCGCGGGGCTGTAGACGAGCGCCACGATCTCCGCCTCGTCCGCCGTCAGCCCGTCCGAAGCATCGAACGGCCCTTCGGAGGCCGACGCGAGCAGCGCGACGCCCTCGTCCGACGCCGAACGCGCAAGCCATCGCTCGCGGTGGGCGTCCAGGTCCAGCGGCCGCGCCTCGTACGAGCGGCACGACGCCATGAGAAGCGCCGGCGACATGCCGACGCACGCGGCGCGCCAGGCGCGCCGACGCCATTTCCGTTCCAAGTGCAGTCTCCCGCGGCGCCCGTTCGGGCGCTCGAATCACCGGCAAACCGGCCCACGCTCGGCGCGCGAAGATCGCGCCGGGGCCTGGGCCACGCGCTCGGGATTCGATTCGACTAAACGTTCAGCCGCACGGATCGCGTCGGATTCGGCGGCGGATGCGCCGCTTCAACCACCGACAGAATCCGCGCGCTCGCCCGCGGCGCCGCGTCGTGCCCCCAGTCAATGCTCAGCGCCGCCATGGACGCATGCGCCCGCAGTGTCGCGCCCCAGCGCTCGGCGTCCGGTCTTGCCAGGTCCGAGGACGCCAGGTGCACGTGCGCGCCCGGGTGCGGATGGCAGGGCGAGACCTCGTCCGACGTCTCGTCGGGCTCGCACGCGACGGCCGTTTCGGGGTGATGATGATGCCCGGCCTCGAGGCCATGTTCGTGCCCACGCACGAACTGCGTCTCCGCCGGCGCCACGAAAGGCAGCGCATCGGCGCCGAAGCAGACGATCGATGCCCCCGCGTTCATGCCCACGACCAGCCGCGCCGCGAGCGCCAGCGCGAAGATCGCGACCGAGAGGACCGAGCTGTCAACGCGGCGTCGCACGGCGCGCGGACTATACCCGCGCCGCCCTCGCCCCGCCGATCGGACTCGTCCGCAGCGCTTCATTCGCAGTCCGTCCCGTACGCGCTCAGGAGCAGGTTCAGATCCGAGAAACCCACGGCGTCGTCGCCGTCGAGGTCGGCGTAGACCCCCGGCGCGGCGCGCCCGTACTGCCCGAGCAGGGTGTTCAGGTCGCCGAAACCGATGGCGCCGTCGCAGTCCAGATCGATCGGGCACGACAGGTCGGGCACGTAGGCGATGCCCCCGAACTGGGTCCCGCTCAGCAGCGCGATCGCCTGCGACGACGCCGGCGCCTCGCCGTCCGTGGTCGTCAGCCGGTGCAGCACACCCACCGACGTTCGCGCGTAGATCACGTCCTCGCACGGCGCGTACACCATCTCGTTGAAGCTGGCGATCGGCCCGATCGGCGTCACCGTCCCCGTCACCACGTCGACCTGCGAGAGCTGCGTCGAGCCGACGTTCACGGAGTAGAGCCGGTTCCGGCGCATATCGAACGCCGCGGCCACGTGATCGGTCATCGTCTGCGACAGCGGCGTCAACGACCCGCCGGGGCCGATCGCGAGCAGTTCGTTGCGCACGACGCCGGCGCCGCGCGACACGACCAGCGCATCGACGGCGTCCGCGTATTCGAAGAACCCGAGCGCGCCGACCACAGCGCTGTTGCCCAGGTTCGCCACGAACTCACCGGCGCCGTTCGCGGGATCGAAGCGGTAGATCACGTAGTCGAACGTCCCGTCCCCCACCGGCTCGGTGCGCCGCCCGTACAGCATGCCCTCGGTGCGGTGATACGTCAGCAGCATCGCGAACTGCGAGGCGTGAATCCCGTGCGGCCCGACCACCGTCATCGTGCCCGCGACGTCGCTCGTCTCGAACCGCACGATGCTCGTCGCCGTGATGCCATGCAGCGTCGCCGCGGACGCGACACACGCCGCGCCGCCCGCGGACAACCACACCCACGCCATTCGCACCGATCGATGCATCATCCGGCGCCCTCGTCGGCCGCCCGCCCGGTTTCGCGGCCAACGGTCATCATCGCCCGGAAAGACCCCACGGGCAACGAAAACTCACGCGTCCGCCCGGTTATCTGCCCTCGGAAGCCCGCACGAACCCTCTAATCGAGCATCCGCCGCCGCTCCGCCTCGGTGGGCGTGGGGCACGCGCTCGGCGGGGTGGCCAGCCGGTGCCGTCGCCGCGCAATGAACCGGTACACCCCATCCCGAATTCGCCGCGGCAGACGCTTGAGCGCACCACCCCACATCCCCCACCACCCGCCCATCGCCTTGAGCACCCGCGCCCACGCATCGCCCTCGACGAACAGACGCTCGCCGTCCCACAACACCATCGAGTTCAGGTCACGCGGCTTGCCAGGAACATCGAGCGCCGCGTACGTCGCGCCCTGAAGCGGCGCGAATCGCAGTTCGCCCCGGCGATCGTGCCGGAGGATCCATTGCACGCTGCGCGCACACAGGCCGCAGTCGCCGTCGTAGAAGAGAATCGGGCCTGAGCGTCGCTCGCCAGCCCGCGGTGCTCTCGGCGCTTGATGGGCGCTGAAAGTCTCAGCCATGGCCACGAATCCGATACAGGACGACCAGTCCTCCGGCATAGACGAAGAGAACGGCCCATGAATCGACGCCCAAGCGAAGGAACGTTCGATCGCGTCGTTCCACCAGCCCCCAAAGGTATATGCCCGTGAGCAGGAGACCGAGGCTCGCGGCGAACATGGCGCTCGCATCCATCGCTTCGAGAATCGGCCCCTCTGTGACGATGACGTCGCCCAGGAGCAGCAGCGCAAGACAGAACGCGTTGCTGCCGAAGATATTGGACACCGCCATGGCGAAGGCGCCGCGCCGCGCCGCCGCGACCGTGGTGCTGACTTCCGGCAGCGATGTCGACGCTGCGACCAGGGTCGCGCCCACAAAGCTGCTTCCGAGACCGGACTGCTCTGCGAGTGCCTTTCCGACGACCGCAACGGTCCAGCCCGCGAGAAACGTCACCGCCGCGAACCCCGCGAACGCCGCGGCGTGGCGCCAGAGGGCGTGGCCCTCCTCCGTCTCGGCGCTCCGCTCGTTCAATGTCGCCTCGTCGGCCTCGCGCGGAAGCCAGGAAGGGCGCTTTTCGTACATCCGGGCCGCGTGCAATCCGACCAAGAAAAGTGCGAATACGGCGACAGTTCCCAGCCCGACGTGGCCGATCGCCGGCAACTCCCCCGCAGCCGCCGCGAGGGTCGCGCCCAGCAGCACCACGAGCACCACGCCCTGCAGCAGCAATGCTGCGTTCGGCGCGAACGCCGTCAATGCGCCCCGCGCGGCGAAGAGGTCCGCCGCCGCAAGCACCGCCGTCTGCATCGCCACGCCCCCGGCAAGGTTGTTGACCACGAGCCGCGACGCGCCGAGGCGAGCCCCCGAGACCGTGGTTGCCACTTCCGGAAGCGATGTCGCCGTGGCGAGCAGCGCGAGCCCCGCCACACCGTGCGTCAGCCCCGTGGCGCGGGCGATCCGCTCCGCATGCACGACAAGACGCGTCCCCGACCACCACACGAACGCCGCGGCGACGGTGAAGACGACGCTGTTCACCCACATGGGATAGGAGCCAGCGTCGATCACGATCGATTCCTTCGAGCAACGGCGCCGGTGAACATGAATGTCGATTCACCTGCGCTACAGATGCGCACCAAGCCGAGCCACGTATGGTCGCTCGTTGTGACTCGCACAGCGCACGATGGTATTCCTCCGGGCTGGCTCTACAACCCGGCGACATGGGGGCAACGGGCGCCGATCATTGCGCTCGCCGTCATCGGCGCAGCCATCGCCGGCTACCTGACGCTCTACCAGTACAAGCTGATCAACGACGTGTGGGAGCCGTTCTTCGGCGACGGCAGCCGGACCATTCTCGACTCGCCGCTCTCGGACGTGCTCCCCATTTCCGACGCCGCGCTCGGTGCGCTCGCGTACGTCGCGGACGCCGTATCCGGCGCCATCGGCGGTCGCAACCGCTGGAAGACCATGCCGTGGATCGTGATCGTCTTCGCCATCTTCGTCGGCCCGCTCGGCGCCGTCAGCATCGGCCTGGTGATGGCCCAGCCCCTGCTCTACGACTCGTGGTGCACGCTCTGCCTGACGACGGCCGTCATCTCCGTGCTCATGATCGGCCCCGCGATGGACGAGGCGCTCGCGAGTCTGCAGCATGTCCGCCGCGCGGCCCTCCGCGGCCACGGCTGGCGCACCTTCTGGGGCCTCCAGCCGGACGTGGAGGCGCCCTGATGTGGGCCCACCTGATCATCGCGCTCGTCGGGGCCTGGATCATGACGGCGCCGGCGGCCCTGAAGTACGAAGGATCGGCGCTCGCCGTCAGTGATCGCGTCGTGGGACCGCTGATCGTCACGTTCGGCGTGATCTGCATCTGGGAGTGCACGCGAGGCATGCGCTGGCTCAACACCGCGCTCGGATGCTGGCTGATCGCCGCGCCCTGGACGCTGCCCGCGACCGCCGACGCCGCGATCAGCGCCGTCGCGAGCGGCGTGATCGTGGCCGGACTCTCGTTGGTGCGAGGACGGCGCCGACATTCGTTCGGCGGCGGCTGGCTCTCGCTCTGGAGGCCGCAGGTGCTCTTCAACCCGCCGCCGGCACATCCCAACGGAGATCAGCCGTGAACGAAGCGGTCGTTCTCATCACCGGAAGCAGCGGCCTGATCGGGTCGCGACTCATCGAGCGCGCCCCGAACGCAGTGCAGCTCGTCGGATTCGACTTCGAGGGACCTCCCGTCCCTCCCATTCAGGCCGAGTGCGTCCCGGTGGATCTCACCGACGAGCGCAGCGTCGATCGCGCGCTGGAGCGCGTCCGCCACGCCTACGGCGACCGGATCGCGTCCGTGATCCACCTCGCCGCGTACTACGACTTCTCCGGCGAGGACAGCCCCCTCTACGACAAACTGACCGTGCAGGGAACGGCCGGCCTGCTGGACATGCTCCGCGCCAAGCGCTTCACCGTCGAGCAGTTCATCTTCTCGAGCACCATGCTCGTGCACGCCCCATGCGAGATCGGCAACACCATCGACGAGCGTCATCCCATCGACGCCCGTTGGCCCTATCCACAGTCCAAGGTCCGCGCCGAACGCGCCATCGCCGAACACCGCGGCTCCATTCCCACGCTGAACCTGCGCATCGCCGGCGTCTACGACGACGACTGTCACTCCATCCCGATCGCCCACCAGATCGACCGGATTCTCGAAAAGAAGCTCACGGCGCACGTCTTCCCCGGAGACCTCCGCGCCGGCCAGGCGTTCATTCACCTCGACGATCTCGTCGACGCGATCTGGAGCGCATTCGCCCGCCGCGCCTCGCTCCCCGAACAGCTCGACGTCCTGCTCGGCGAGCCCGAGACCATGTCGTACGACGAGCTCCAACGGAGCATCGCCCGGCTGCTGCACGGCGATCCGGAATGGGAGACCCGCGAGATTCCAAAGCCGCTCGCGGAGATCGGAGCATGGATCCAGGAACATATCCCCGCCGGCGAGGAGCCGTTCATTAAGCCGTGGATGGTGGGCCTCGCCGACGATCACTACGCGCTCGACATCTCCCGCGCCAGGCAGATGCTCGGCTGGCGCCCCAATCGATCACTGCGCGACACTCTTCCCATCATCATCGATCGACTCAAGCAGGACCCGAGCCGCTGGCGACGCGAGAACAACCTGGCGGACGAAGAATGACGCGGCCTACGGGCACTGGGTATTGAACACGCTCACCAGCGCGTTCAGGTCCGCGAAGTCCACATCGCCATCCGCGTCGATGTCGCCCGGCAGGCCGGCGCCAGTCATGTTAAAGTTGGCCAGCAGCAGGTTGAGGTCGGCAAAGTCCACATCTCCGTCACCGTCCACATCGGCCGGGCACGTCGTCGATCGCAAGATGATCGAGAGGTTGTCGACGAATCCGTCCGATGACGCGCCGCCCGAGCGCGAGAACGTCATCGTGACACGAATCGTGCGGGCCCCCACAGGAACATCCACCGTCTCCGCGAACGCAGTCCAGTCCGCGACGCCCTCCATGACCACAGCGTCCGTGTAGGCCCGGTGCAGGAGCTGGGCGCCGGACCCGTTCAGGAAGAACACATTCACCGCGGCCGAATCGACAAGCCCCATGAAGCGTCGCGACTGCACCAGCCCTTCGATCTCCGCCTGCACGTCGCCGCCGTCGATCGCCTCGGCCAGCGCGCTCAGCGACACGATCTGCTCGACCGTCTCCTGCGGGTCGCCGAACTCGCCATGAAAGGAGAACTCTCCGATGCTGACGCCCGAGGGCAGTCCGAGCGTCCCCGCGACGCTCGACGCCGTGGCGTTCACCAGACCTGCCGGCGACCATCCCGTGTCATCGCCGGTCTCGGCGTCGCCGTTCACGAGCAGGTTCGTATTGAACGACCCGGCGATCTCGGCGCTGGTCGTCACCGCGAGCACCGACATCATGACCGAACAGCGCCACGTACTCATGAGCCGAACCTCCCTTGATTGGTCGGCATGCTCGACGCTGGAAGCCCGCGCGTCAATGGAAACTCAGCAAGATCGCCGACGGCTCCACGCCAACCCCGCCAGCGCCACCACACCGACCGCCCCCGGCGTCGGCACGACCGTCGGATGCACCACGAACTGTTGAACGACGAATGGCTCCAGCGCCATGATCGCCGCGGGGTCCGCCAGCAGCTCATCCTCCGTGTACGGCTCGATGCCCCACGTCGTCACCGTCAGCGCCTGCGTCTCCGCGTCGATGTCGAACTCCGTCCAGCCGAACGTGTTCGTCGCCGTCCACGAGCCCACCAGAAGCTCCGCGTCGATGTCCGAGCCATCCAGCCCGATCGGGTCGTAGCCCAGCGGCGTCATCTGCGCGTTCACAAGGAACTCAATGTACGCCTCCTTCGCCGAGAGCGGCAGCGCATCGTACACCTTGGGGTCCAGCGTCCCGGGGATCCCGAACGGTTGGATCAGCTCCACCACCGTCGGACCGAACGGCGCATCGAACGCCACCGAGCCCGTCGTGATCTCGAACGCGTTCGTCGTGATCTGCGGCCCGAATGCCTCCGACTGGTATGTCAGGTTGTTCACCAGCGTCCCGTGGATGTCCGCCGCGATGAACACCACGTTGTCGATCGCATTCTCGTCGATGAACCGCAGGATTTCCGTCCGCTCCGCGGCGTAGCCCTCGAACCGATCGCTCGCGTTCACCACGCCGAGATTCTGGATCGGCTCCGGCACCATCACGAACTTCCAGGTGACGCCGTTCTCCTGCGCCGAAAGAAGCCCGCTCTTCAAGTCCTGGAGCTGCGCCGATCCGAGCATCGTGCGCCCCGGCGTGAACGCCGCGGCCAGATAGTCGTCCACCGACATCGGATCGAGCGGGTCCGCCGCCGCAAGTCCTTCGTCGCGGAACGAGCGCGCATCCAGCGAGAAGACCTGCGCATCCAGCCCGTATCGGCGCTGCCGGTACAGCTCCGGCGCGCCATCGAGCCGGTCCTCGCCCGTCCCGCTGTACGCCTTCTGGCGCATCGGGTTGTATTCGTGGAACGCCTGGAGCCCGTCGCGGTAGAGCTGCGTCTCATTGATGTAATCACCGACCATGCCCGCGAAGCGCGGATCGGTCGATGGGTGCGCCCCGCCCGCGAAGTCGTTGGTCACCTCGTGATCGTCGATCTGCGCCATGACCGACGTCGCGGCGCGGATGTCGCCGAGCGTGTTGAGCCCGAATCGCTCGGAGTACACTTCGTTGTGCTTCGCCCGGAACTCCGCGAGCGTCATCGCCTGCGCGCTCGGGACCGCTGGTGAAGGAAAGTCCGCGTAGATCGTGTCGCCGAGCGCGACCCAGAGATCGAGCCCGGCCCCCGCGGCGTTCTTCACCGCCGGATACCCACCCAGCTCGCCGCGCCAGTCCCCCGACACGCCCATGCGAAACCCGCTCCGACCACCCGCCGCCGCCGTTGTGAACTGCCCCACCGACGAATCGCCGTTCGCGTCCGTCGCCCGGTAGAAGAATGTCGCGCCGTCGTCGAGCCCGCCGATCGAGACCCTGCGCGGCTTGGTGATGTCGCCGACCATCCGTGTCTTCGCGCCGAGGATGTTCGTGAACGCCGCGTCCGTCGCCCACTCGAACGTCAGCGCCCCCGCCGCGTTCGAACGAGCCCAGAGCAGCGCGCCGTGCCGGCCCGTCTCGCCGGAGCCGACCAGATTGGGCAACGCGACGCCCATCGCGGAGCTCGACGCCACCACAACCATCGGCGCGAGACGTGCGAAAACAAACACTGACGCCATGACCCGACTCCTCTCTCGACGATCGACCGCCGCTGTGCTCGGCGGATCTGTGCCGACGCAATCTACGGCGCCTGCCGATCATCGCAAGCCGGAAAGGATCAGGAAGCGGCGAATTCAGGGCGGCGATTGGTGGCTCGCCCCACCGGGCAGGCCGCGAGCGCTGCGGACTGGGTCGACTCTCCCGTCGGCACGAACACCCACACTGCGCCGCCGAAGGCCGCGGCGGACACCGTCAGTCCGATCACCCCGAGCAGACCGTCCTTGGCCGTCATCGCGAGCGCGAGCGCCACGATCGCCGTCGCCGGAACCACGGCGAGGAACGGCGTCGCCTCCAGCGGAATCATCATCAGGCCGAGCGCGACGACCACGACGCCGATGACGCGCTCCATCGGTCCCTCGACCACCGCGCCGAGCCGTTCGCGCAGGAGTCGATCGACAAAGCCGGCGACGCCCCGAACCTTGTGCATCCCCTCCACCAGTCTGTCGCGCTGCACTTCACGCTTGCGGATCAGCTTTGGAATCCATGGATGCTGGCGCCCGAAGATCCGCTGCGCCGCGATCGTCGCCACGAGCAATCCGATCGTCGTCGGCACGAACGGGATTCCGCCCAGCGGTGTGAAGATGACGAGCGAGGGAACCATGATGATCGGTCCGAAGACTCGCCCGCCGAACGCATCGAGCACATCCTCAACGCCGACCTTCTCCTCGCCCTCGGTCTCGCTCTCCAGTTGATCCATGACGCCCACGATGCCCGTGGGCCGGCCGGAGTCCTGCTGATCATCCATGCGCTATTCAATGGGCAACCGAGTAAGTCGCCCGTGAATGCAGGGTGAATGCTCGCTCAGCAAACCTAGCGCGCGATCTCGATCGCCCTCGTCTCGCGCAGCACCGTCACCCGGATCTCCCCCGGGAACGTCATCTCTTCGGACACACGGTCCGCGATCCGCTTCGCGATGAACGCCGCCTCCTCGTCCCCCACGCTCGCGGCGTCCACCATCACGCGCACCTCGCGCCCCGCCTGGATCGCGTACGCCTCCGTCACGCCCTTGTGCTCGAGCGCGATCCCCTGCAGCGCCTCGAGCCGCTGGATGTACCGCTCGAGCGACTCACGCCGCGCGCCGGGGCGCGCGCCGCTGATCGCGTCCGCCGCCATGACGATCGGCGTGTAGAACGACGTCGCCGGGATGTCCGCGTGGTGGCCGCCGATCGCGTTGAGCACCGGCTCCTTCTCGCCGTGCATCTTCGCGAACTCCATGCCGATCTTCGGATGGCCGCCCTCCATCTCGTGGTCCATCGCCTTGCCGATGTCGTGCAGGAACCCGCAGCGCCGCGCCAGCGCGCCGTCGAGCCCGAGCTGATCGGCGATGAGCTGGCTGACGTACGCGACCTCCATGGAGTGGCGCAGCACGTTCTGCCCGTACGACGTGCGGAAGTGCAGCTTGCCCATCGCCTCGCGCACCTTGGGGTGCACGCCCTTGATGTTCGCCTCCAGCACCGCGTCGCGCCCGAGCTTCTGGATGCGCTCGTCCATCTCCTTGCGCACCTGCTCGACGACTTCCTCGATCCGCGTCGGGTGCACACGACCGTCCGCCACGAGTTTCTCGAGCGCCTCGACCGCCACCGCCTGACGCACCTTGTCGAACGACGACACCGCGATCACGCCCGGCGTGTCGTCGACCAGGATGTCCACGCCCGTCGCCTTCTCGATCGCGCGGATGTTCCGGCCCTCGCGCCCGATGATCCGGCCCTTCATGTCGTCGGACGGGATCGCCACCGTCCGCACCGTCGCCTCCGACGTGTGCTCCGACGCGTAACGCTGGATCGCCATGACCGTGATCTCGCGGGCCTTCTCCTTCGCCTCGGCCTGCGCATCCTCGGTGATCTTCCGGACGATGCGCGCCGCGTCCATCCGCGCCTCTTCCTCGACCCGCTCGAGCAGCGCCGCCCTGGCCTGGTCCGGCGTCCAGTCCGCGATCCGCAGTAGCTCGTCTTTCTGCCGCCGCAGGACCTGCTCGACCTCCTGCTCTTTGGCCTCGATCCGCCCCTCGCGGGCCTTCAGCCCGTCGGCCGCTTTGGTGAGACTGTCCTCCTTGAGCGCCAGCGCCTCGAGCTTGCGGTCGAGGAGGTCTTCCCGCTTCTTCAGACGGCGCTCGTCCTCGCGCAGCTCGTTCCGCTTGCCCTCGGTGTCGGTCTCGAACTGCCGGCGCTGCTCGTCGAGCCGCTTCTGCGAGTCCAGCTCCACCTGCCGCGCCGTGGTCTCCGCCTCGGCCTTCGCCACGCGCACGATCTGCTCGGCCTCGCTGCGCGCCCGGCCGAGCGTCTGCCCCGTCATCGCGCGGAAGAAGACGAACCCGAGAATCACCCCTGCGAGAACGCCGCCGGCCCCGATGCCCACCAGCGCGACCGAGGACACCTCGGCCCCCAAGCTCAGAATTCCATGATGTTGTGCCGCCAGACGCATGGCCGGTTCCTCGCGCCGCAGCCGCGGCGAGTCATAGCAACTCGCCCTCGGGCGCCTCGAAGATCCGGACTCGCGACGCCGCAGACGCCCTCAGGCATCCGCGGCCCGTCTTCCTTCAGATTGAACGAACCCCGATTCGAAGGTTCTCGCGACGCGGCGACCGCGCTCCTCCACGGACCATGCCCGGAGGACGCTCGCACATCATGCCTGCTCGCCGTCGTTGCATCGCCATGTTCACGCTGTCGCTGCGCGGGGATCTCGGTCAATCTATGTCGCGCCGGTGGGAGAGCCCGGCACGGACCCGGCAAGCGCATCGGCGGTTCGCCGCATCCTGGCGCTGCCTCGGTCGAAAACGGCCGCTCGTCAATCTCCGGACGGGCCGAGGGGTCGCCCCGGCGACGCTCGCCGGGACGGTCATATGAACAATGAATCATCTTTACGACTGACGCTGGATCGGTCAACGCCGCCCCCTTCCGAGGGGGGGCCGCCCGACGGCCTCCCCATCGCCGCCCCGATAGGATCCCGCCCATGCCCGCCTTCCTGCGCTGGCTCCTCCGTCTGGGGCCCACCAACCCGATCTGCGTCCGGCTCGTGCAGGGCGGGTCCCGCCGGACGCGCCACCTCTACATCCGAACCGGCTACCTCGCCGTCCTGATCGCCGTCCTGCTCTGGTCGCTGCTCCTCAACGCCGGCCAGACCACGCTCTCCTACCGCGAACTGGCCGCCGCCGGGGCGACCTCGTTCCAGATGGTCTCCTACCTCCAGATCGCCCTGATCTGCATCCTCGCTCCCGTCTTCATGGCCGGCGCCATCGCGCAGGAAGCCAGCCCGCGCACGTGGGAGGTCCTCCTCACCACACCGCTGTCCGCCGGGCAGATCGTCCTCGGCAATCTCCTCGGGCGGCTCTTCTTCGTCGCCGCGCTGCTCCTCAGCTCCCTACCCCTCTTCGCGATCACGCAGTACTTCGGCGGCGTGCCGGGGCGTTCGATCTTCGCGTCCTACGCCATCGCGCTCTGCGCGGCGCTCCTCGTCGGTTCGATCGCCATCTTCCTCTCGGTCTCGCGCACCGCCGGCCGGCGCGCCGTCTTCGCGTTCTACGTCGCCGTCATCTCCTACCTCGCCGCGACGTGGGCGATCGATCTCTGGCTCCGCCAGGCCTCCGGCGGCGTCACCGTCGTCACGCCGCTCAATCCGTTCCTCGCGCTCGAGGCGCTCCTCAACCCCACCGCCTACCCGCGCCCCGCGCCGGAGATCGTCGCCTCGATGGGCACGATCAAGGGACTCTGGTTCGGCTCGCCTGTCACGTCCTGGTGCCTCGTCAGCGGCGGCCTGAGCGTTCTGCTCGTCGCCACATCCTCGATCACCGCGCGCACCGCCGGCTCGACCGGCGGCATCCCCTGGCACCGCCGTCTCTTCGGCTTCGGCGCCAAGGGCGAGAAGATCCGCGCCCCGCGCACGATGTGGAAGAACCCCATCGCCTGGCGCGAAGCGACCGCGCGCTCCGGCACGCTCCCCAAGATCCTCGCGCGCTGGAGCTTCATCGCCCTCGGCACGCTGTGGGGCCTCGCCCTCGTCATCGCCTACCACACCGGCGTCTCGTCGAGCGGCTTCCGGCTCGCGCTCATCTCCACCGTCTGGACCGAGATCGCCGTCATCGGCCTCATCGCCATCAACCTCAGCGCCACCGCCGTCAGCCGCGAACGCGAGGACGGCACGCTCGACCTCCTCCTCACCACGCCGATCACGCCGAAGATCTACGTCGGCGGCAAGCTCCGCGGCCTCATCGCCTATCTCCTCCCGCTCCTCTCCGTTCCCCTCGGGACCATCGCCATCGCGTCCATCTACGTCCTCTTCGATGGCTTCGGACGCACCGGCGGCATCATGGTCAACACGATCGCGGGCACCGGCACGACGATGGTCCCCGTCGTCCTGCCCGAGGCCGCGCTTATCGCGCCGCTCGTGGTCATCCCCGCCGTCGCGTGCGCCGTGATGGTCGGGCTCCAGTGGTCGATCAAGAGCAAGGGCACCATCGGCTCCGTCGTCGCGGCCGTCGCCGTCATCGGCGTGATCGGCGGCATCCTCGGGCTCTGCGGCTGGCAGGCCGGCCAGGAGATCTCCGTCGTCGGCCCCGCACTCGCTGCGCTCAATCCCGCGACCGCGATCCTCTCCCTCGTGGACCCCGGCGACGCCGCGCAAGCCACGCTCGCGGGGCGCGACGGCCTGCAGCTCGCGCGCCTCTCGATCGCCATCGGCGCCATCCTCGCCGCCGCGATCTACACCGTCATCGTCTACGCCCTGCACTCGAGCATGGTGCACCGGTTCGACATGACGGTGCGGCAGTTGGCAGGGACGAAGTAGCTCGGGGAGGCACTCATGCGACCGAATCTATCGGTCATGATCGTGGCAATGCTCTGCATCGGGTGCGCACGCACCTCGCTGCCCGGTTCCGATTTCGAAGTGGTGCGCAAGTCCGTCGTCACCCCCGGCTCTGAGCTTTGGCTCGAATCAAAATGTGAACTTGAATCAGCGCACCCTCGCGTGCTCCAACTGGAATCCCCGCCGGCCGGCACATACCAGTGCTACGTGATTGCTCGATCCACCGATTCGCCAGTGTTCAGCGTTCGAATCGTCGACAAGAGTGACGGCGCCGTCCTTCTGTCCTACGAATCGCGGGGCGATGGCGGGTCGATGTCAGATCCCTTCGACCTTTCAGACGAACACGATTACACCATCTCCGTCACGCTCAACCAGCAGAGTGCGGCAAACGCCCACGCAATCATCCGGCTCTCTCGCGTCCGGACGCTGTAGCGATTCGAGGCATCATCGCTTCGCCCCCGCAGCAGCGCGGCACGCGTCGATCCAACTCTTCGTCGCAGACTCCTCAGAGTCGGCTTCCGGAGTTCAGTACTGCTTCCGCAACCGCGCCGAAGGCACGTTCATCTGCGCCCGGTACTTCGCGATCGTCCGGCGCGCGATCTCGACGCCGCGCTTCTTGAGCTCGTCCGCCAGCGCCTCGTCGCTCAGAGGATTCTTCTTGTCCTCCGCGTCGATCACGTCCTGCAGCGCCGCGCGGATCGCCTCCCACGAAACATCCTCGCCGCTCTCGGTCTGCGTGCCGCCGGTGAAGAACCGGCGCAGCGGCACCACGCCCCGCGGCGTCAGCAGGTGCTTGTCCGCCACCGCGCGCGACACCGTCGCCACGTGCAGCCCGAGCTGGTCCGCCACCTGCGTCATCGGCAAAGGCTTGAGCGCCTGCGGCCCGTAGTCAAAGAACTCCCGCTGCGCATCCACCACCACGTTGAGCACCCGCTGGAGCGTCCGCCGGCGCTGCTGGAGCGCATCGATGAGCCAGTTCGCGTTCGTCAGGTTCCGCTTGACGAACTCCTTGGTCTCCTTCGGCGTCTCGCGATCGCGCACCATCTCCGCGTACTCGCGGTTGATCCGCAGGTTCGGCAAGCGCCCGTCGGTCTGGATCGCGATGTACCGATCCTCGTCCTCGACGTACTCGACCAGCGCATCCGGCACGATCGCCGTCGGCCGTTCCGTCGAGAGCTGCCGCCCCGGCGCCACGCTCAGGCGACGCATCGACGCGATCGCGTTCTTGATCGCCTCCATCGAGAGCCCGGTCTTCTCCACGATCTTCGGCAGCCGGTTGTGCACCACGTCGTCGAGATGCTCGCTGATCAGCCGGCGCGCCACGCCCACTTCCGCGTCCGGGTCCGCGTCCTCGAGCTGATCGAGCTGCAGGAGAAGACACTCGCGCGTGTCCCGGGCGCCCAGGCCGGGCGGCTCCAGGAACACCTGCACCGCGCGGAGCGCCCGATCGAGCTGCTCGACCGTCGGCTTCTCGCCGTTGTCGCCGCCGGGCGCGCGATCCGCGATCGTCGCCAGCTCCGTGCGGATGTACCCGTCCTCGTCGATGTTCTCGATGAGGATGTCCCCCCACCGGCGCAGCGCGTCGTCCACCGGCGCGAACGACCACTGCTCCAAGAGCTGTTCGGTCAGCCCCGGCCCGCGCCCCTCGGCGTTGGCCATCGCGTCCATCTTGCCGTCGCGCTCGCCCGCCATGCGCGACGCCGAGTACGACCCGTGCTGCAGCTCGTCCAGCCGGCGCTGGCTCGACGCCGAGTACTCGTTCTCGAACGCCTCGCTGTACGACTCCTCCATGCGCTCGAGCCGCGCGAACTCGTCTGCACCGCCCTGCTCGTCCACCGTGAGCGGCGCCGCGTCCGCGCGTTCCTCGCTCCGGCGGTCCTCCAGCTCCTGACGCCCCACCTCCGCGTCGTGCCCCGGCTCGAACGTCTCCAGCGTGACGTTCGACTCCAGCTCCTGCGCGATCCGCTCCTGCAGCGCCATCATCGGCAACTGGAGGATCTCCATGGACTGGATCATCCGCGGCGCCAGCTTCATCTGCTGGCCGAGCTTCATGTGCTGAGAGGTCTCGAAACGCATGGGCCTTCGCGCCCGCTCCTTCCTTGAACTTCTCCCGGCGCCGCAGACTACAGCCGCGCCGCCTCCATCAACAGCATCGGCCCGAAACGCCGTTTAGTCCATCGACTGTCGCCCGGCGATTGCTTCCGCGAGCACGGCCTTGCTGGCGAACTCGAGCTGGCTCCCCGCCGGCAGGCCCCGCGCCAGCCGGCTCACGCGCACGCCCGCCTTGCGGACCTCCTCCGCGATGTACAGCGCCGTGCCGTCGCCCTCGAGATTCGGATTCAGCCCCAGCACCACCTCGCGCACGGGCTCGCCGCCGCAGTTCTTCGCCGCATCGCGCACCCGGTCGATCAGCGCCGCGATCGTCAGATCGCCCGGCGACACGCCCTCGAGGGGGCTCAGCCGGCCCAGCAGCACGTGATAGACGCCGCGATGCATCGATGTCTGTTCCAAGGCGATCAGGTCGCGCGGTTGTTCGACCACGAGCACCAACCCCCGGTCCCGGCGCGTGTCCGAGCAGATCGCGCACGGATCCGCCTCGGCCAGGTTGAAGCACACCGAGCAGTTCCGCACGTTCGTCTTCACGTCGCCGATCGCGTCCGCGAGGCGCATCGCCTCGTCCCGCGAGGACTTCAGCACCCAGAACGCCAGGCGCTCCGCGCTCCGCCGCCCCACGCCCGGAAGCCGCGCGAACTCCGTGATCAGTCGATTCACCGATTCCGGGTAGGCCGAACCCTCGGCCCCGCCCCCCGTTGAACCGTTCTGTGCGCCGCGCTTGGCCATGCACCAGAACCTTAGGCGCGGCCGCTCCCACCCTTGCCGCCGGCGCGCCGCGGGTCATCGAACTCCGTGCGCACGTACTGGGCGTCGAACAGCTCCGCGACCTTGCGCACGATCGGCACCTGCATCGCCTCTTCGCGCGGATCGCCGCTCGCCGCCGCGGGCGCGGGCGCCTCGCGTGACCGACGCTCGGGCTCCGGACGCGCGACAGGACGTGCGGCTGGAGTTTCCGGGTGGCCGGCGACCGGAGCGTCAACGCCCCCGGGCGCCGGCGCGGCTTTTTTTGCCGCCCCTCCATCGCTCGCCGCGGGCCTTGGCGCCGCCCGCGCCGGCGCTCTCGCCGAGCCATTCGCGCCGCCCTGCCCACTCATCAGCGCCGCGACGTCCGCCAGCGCCTCGGTCATCGCCAGGCGCGCCACCAGCGCGTCGTAGAGCGCGCGGGGCGTCGACGACTGATCCGCTCTCCGGCGCACGTTCTCGCACAGCGCGATCATGTGCACCAGCGCCGGCGCGTCGTAGCGTCCCGCGAGATCCACGGCCTTCTCGCGTTCCTCGCCGTCGAGCTCGACCAGCTCCGTCTCGGCGCCGCACGCGGAGAGCACCATGAGATCGCGCAGCCGCAGCGTGATCGCCTCGATCGCCTGATCGATCGACACGCCCTGCGACACCAGCGCATCGGCCCGCTCGAGCGCCGTCTTGGCGTCGCCCGACGCGAACGCGCCGATCAGATCATCGACCAGGTCGCGGTCCGCCAGGCCCAGCAGTTCGTTCAGCAACGTCGTCGTCAGCGTCTTCTCGCCCGCCGCCATCAGGCGGTCGAGCAGCGTCAGCGCATCGCGCATCGACCCCGCCCCGAGGCGCGCCACCGCCATGAGCAGCCCCGGATCGGCCTTCACGCCCTCGCGCTTCACCACGTCCTTGAGGTGCTCCGCGATGCTGCGCGTCGCGATGTTGCGGAAGTCGAACCGCTGGCAGCGCGACTGGATCGTCGCCGGCACCTTGTGCGACTCGGTCGTGCACAGGATGAACTTCACGTGCTCCGGCGGCTCTTCCATCGTCTTGA
>JBGTSD010000014.1:0-44311 GCA_041940385.1 Phycisphaerales bacterium
ACCCGCGCCATCGCCGACCACGCCCGGACCATCCGCATCCCGGTCCACATGATCGAGACGATGTCCAAACTGCGCAACATCCAGAAGATGATGCTGCAGGAGATGGGCCACGAGCCGACCATCGAGGAACTCGCCGAACGCGCCGGCATGAGCGCCGTCGAGGTCCGGCGCGTCATGAAGATCAGCCGCCACCCGATCTCCCTCGATCGGCCCGTCGGCGAGTCCGAAGACTCCTACTTCGGCGACTTCATCGAGGACGACCGCCAGGCGCCGCCCGCCGAGCACGCCGGCTCCGACATGCTCAAGAACCGCATCGAGCAGGTCTTGAAGACCCTCACCTACCGCGAGCGCGAGATCATCAAGCTCCGCTACGGCATCGGCGACGGCTACACCTACACGCTCGAAGAGGTCGGACGCATCTTCAAGGTCACCCGCGAGCGCGTCCGCCAGGTCGAGGCCAAGGCCATCCGCAAGCTCCAGCACCCCGTCCGCGCCCGCAAGCTCTCCGGCTTCATCGACGGCCGCGTCGAATCCGCCCAGGCGCTCGAGTAATCCTCACCGCCCACGGAAGCCGCCGCCCACGCGGAAGCCGCCTCTGAGGAGTCCTCGACGAAGAGGCGGATCGACGAACAAGTTGCGTGATCAACCCCAAACGACCCGCCCCACCGGCGGGTCGTTTTCATTTGGCGCACGCGCGAGACGCGCCCGTAAGGAAGCGTGCTCTCTCCCTACCCACACACCGAATTAAACACCCCCAGCACCGCGTTCAAATCCGCAAAGTCCACATCCCCATCGCCATCCACATCGCCCGCGAGCCCCTGCCCCACCATGTTGAACTCGCCGAGCACGATGTTCAGATCGGCGAAGTCCACATCGCCGTCGCCATCGAGATCCTGCGGGCACAACACCGCCACCACGCGCTCATACGCGCCGATGTCCACGATCGGCGCGGCGCCGACCCCCGTGTCCGCCACGCCCGGATCATCCGTCCTTCTCGCATTCCCCGTGCCGTCGAACGGAACCTCCTCCATCACATCCAGGTCCCCATCCAGATCCAGCGCATCCATCGGCAGCGCGCCGTTGTCGCCCGCATCGATCGCCGGCGACCCGTTGCCCACGCGCAGATCGTCATCCTCCGTGCCTACCACGCCATCGACGCCCGGCGCATCGACGAACATCGGATCAAGCGCCAGGTGCCCCGCTCCCGGGGTGCTCGCATACTGGTCGATGATGCAGTTCGAGGAACTCACCACCGTGGCCGACCTCAGCGACACCTGATCGTTCTCGTCGCGCGTCGGATCGATGCCCTCGAACCCGAATCCGCCCAGGTTCGCCCAGAAGATGTTGTTCGCCTGCGACACCGTCGCGCCCGTCGTGGCGTGCCAGCCCGCGCCCGTGCCGGAGCTCGCCATGTTCCCCGCGAACACGCAGTTGAACACCTCCACCACGCCCGTGTGCGACTGCGCATAGAGCCCGCCGCCCGAACGCGTGAAGTCCAGCCCCGATCGATTGCCGCTGAACTCGCAGTTCACGAGCTTCAGGTCCGTCGAGAAGCTCGACATGATCCCCCCGCCCCACTGCGACGACTGGTTCCCGAGGAACCGGCTCCCCGCCGCGTGCACGCTGCTGTCGAGCGTCGAGCGCACGCCGCCGCCGGTCGCCGTCGTCGCCAGGTTGTCGATGAACACGCAGTCAATTAGCTCGACGTCGCTCTCGTTGCGCACGTGCATCCCGCCGCCGTCCTCCGCGCTGTTGCCTTCGAAGCGGCAGTTCTCGTAGCGCGCCGTCGCCAGTCGGTGCGCCGCGCCGCCGCCCTCCGTGAAGATCGCCGCGTCCACCGCCTCGTTGTTCTCGAACACGCAATCCCGGAACACCGGCGACGCGTCGAAGTTCGCCACGCCCCCGCCGAACGAGGTCGCCGTGTTGTTCCGGAACACGCAACCCATGAACACCGCCGTCCCGCTCTCGTAGTTCGCCACGCCCCCGCCGTACGCCGCGGAGCTGGTCTCGAACACGCAGTTCACCACCGTCGGCGCAGAGCCCAGAAACAATGCCGCGCCGCCCCAGTTCGTCGGGAACGTCCCGTTCCGCAGCGTGAATCCCTCGAGCACCGTGTCGTTGCTCTCTCCCAGGAACAGCTCGACCACGCGCCCCGCGTCAAGCCCGTCGAGGATCGTCACGTCCGGCCCGCCGCTCGATCGCACCTTGACGTTCGCCCCGCCGGTGAACGTGCTGCTCCACACCGGGAACCCGCCGTTCGAGTACGTCCCCGGCGCAACGATCACCGTGTCCCCCGCATTCGCCGCGATCAGCGCATCCGGAATCGTCGCGTACTGCCCCGGCACGTGCAGCTCCGCCGCCGAAGCGCCGGCGCCGAGCGCGAGGACAGTCAAAAGAGATATCCGGACGAGGGGCTGATTCGTCATGACCTACCTTGAAATGAATGCCGCGGCGGAGAGGCCCACGAAAAGACCTCGAACCCCGAAGATACCCCGACCCCCCGCCGCGCCCACCCCGATCTCCGAAGTTTCACCCACGAATCGCGCCCAACCCTGTGAACCGCGACCGTGAGGAAACGGGCCCCTTCCCGCCGAGCGAGACGCGCCCGTAAGGAAGCGTGCTCTTCCCGCACGATCATCGCACCCACGACCCCCCGCGCATTCGAGCCGCGACCGGATGGAGCGAGTCCGACGCCGCGAATTCGAGCCGCGACCGGAAGGAAGCGAGTCCGACGCGGTGCATTCGAGCCGCGACCGGAAGGGAGCGGATCTGATGCCGCGGAGCGGCCCAGGCGCCTAGCCGGGGGCGCCCCGCCCCCGGTCACGCCACATCTGATGCTTCGAGCCGCGGAGCGGCGGAGGTGAAGACCACGCCAGCATGCACGAATCAAGCCATCGCGGCATTGACACCAATCACCGAAATCTCCCCGCCGCGAAGTCCCGGCGCGCCGGGATAGCCGTGGGCGCAAGCCCACGGTTTCGCCCGCCCCATCCCCCGCGCCGCGCAGCGGCGCCGGCAGCGCTCGCCTTTTCCTACCTCTCCTCGACCGCCCTCTCCACCCGCCTCAACAACTCCGCGCAATCCTCGCCCTGGTTGCTCGCGACGCGCAACCAATGCAAGTGCTCCCGCCGCGCCTCGCCCGCGCGCACCGCGAACTCCACCAACGCGACAACCATCGCGCCCCCCGGGTCCGTCCGCTTCGCGAGCGCAACAACCTCCGCGGCGTCCTCCTCCCGCTCCGCGGCCAGAAGCCCCGCATACAGCGCCGCGATCGAGTCTCGATATAGATCCGCGTGCTCTTCGGAGAATGCCGGGCCGCCTCGCCGTTGCGCTTGCAGCGTCGAACCCAGCGCCATCGCGTGCTCGTTCGCCGCCGCAACCGGATCAACATGAAGGTCGCCGAGCAGGCGCCATCGCTCGTTCCGCACGAGCAATTCCTCGAACACCGGCGAATGAAAATCGATCATCGCATCGTGCCCGCCATCGCGCACCGCGCCCTCGACCCACGTGATCAGCCGCGCATCATCCCGCACCACGGCGTTCAACGTGATCCAATCGCGCAGCAGCTCCCGAGATTCGGCCCCATCGCCCAGGCGTTCTTCCGCATCGTCCCGCAACGCCGCAAACCGAACTCGCGCGGCCGCATGCGCATCCGCAAAGTCCGTCATCGCGACGCGCCAGAACGAGTGCCGCACCGCGACCAGCGACGGAACCTTGTCCGGCGCGCCCAGGTCCCAAACCACGACAAACTCGTCCATCGCCCGATCGAATTCGCCCGCCTCGACCAGCTCCTGTGCCTCAATCTGGCGAACGATGAGCGCAAAGCTGGCCTCTGGAAAGTCAGGTGGAATCTCCCCCTCGACTTGCAGCGCGTGCGCAGCAGACGCGAGCAGCGTCAAGCCGGCCATCACCAAGGCGAACTGTCGCAGGAACAGACCCATCGAATCCACCCGACCTTTCGACCTTGAAACTCTATTCATCCCCTCCCCCTGCTACCCTCCCCCCATGCCCTCCCGCTTCCAATCCCGGCTCATCCGGCACCTCGGCCACGACGCCTACAGCCCCCAGACCATCCGCCAGCTCGCCGAAGACCTCGGCGTCGCCCGCGAGGACCTCGACGACTTCCGCGAGGCCGTCGAGCAGCTCGCCGAGGCCGGACAGGTCGTCCACGGCGACGACAACCTCGTCCGCCTCCCGCCCATCGGGCGCGAGGTCGTCGGCACGTTCAAGAAGAACCCCCGCGGCTTCGGCTTCGTCATCCCCCAGTCCGCCAACACCCACGGCGACCTCTTCATCCCCCCCGACGCCGTCGGCGAGGCCATGACCGGCGACACCGTGCGCGCCGCCGTCCGCCGCGCGCGAGGCGGGCGCTCCGGCGGAACCGGCGCGGGCAATCGCTCCGCCCTCGTCGGCGAGATCATCGAAATCCTCGAGAAGGGCCAGCACGACTTCGCCGGCGAACTCCGCAAGCGCGGCAACCAGTGGCTCATCTTCCCCGACGGCAAGGCGCTGCGCGACCCCATCATCGTCCGCGATCCCGGCGCCAAGAACGCCAAGGAAGGCGACAAGGTCGTCTTCGAACTTATCTCCCGCCCCGAGCAGAACATGCTCGGCGAGGGCGTCATCACCAAGGTCCTCGGCAAGTCCGGCGAGCCCGACGTCGAGACCGCAGCCGTCATCGCCGCCTTCAACCTCGCCGGCGAGTTCCCCGAAGAATGCCTCGAACAGGCCCGCGAAGCCGGCGCGCAGTACGACAAGGAAGTGGACCACGCCGAGAAGACCGGCGATTGGCCCATGCGCGAAGACCTGCGCAAAGAGTTCATCTTCACCATCGACCCGCCCGACGCGAAGGACTTCGACGACGCGATCTCCATCGAACGCCTCACCAAGTACGAGGGCGGCGGCTGGAAGCTCGGCGTCCACATCGCCGACGTCGCCCACTTCATCCCCGCCGGCAGCGCGCTCGACGAAGAGGCCTACGAACGCGGCAACTCCACCTATCTCCCGCGCTACGTCATCCCCATGCTCCCCGAGACGCTGAGCAACGGCATCTGCTCCCTTCAGGAAGGCGTGCCGCGCTACGTCAAGAGCGCGTGGATGGAGTACGACAAGGAAGGCCACGTCCGCGCCACCGGCTTCTCCCAGGGCGTCATCCAGTCCGCCAAGCGCCTCACCTACCTCGAGGCCCAGGCGCTCATCGACGGGAACGCCGAAGAAGCCAAGAAGCACGCGAAGACCGAGCCCAACTACACCGACGAGCTGCTCGATGCGCTCAAGGAAGCGAACACCCTCTCGCGCACGATCCAGAAGCGGCGCATGAAGCAGGGCCTCATCCGCCTCGACCTGCACGAGGTCGAGCTGGTCTTCGACGACTCGGGTCGCGTCGTCGACGCCGTCCCCGAGGACGACGCGTTCACGCACACGCTCATCGAGATGTTCATGGTCGAGGCGAACGAGGCCGTCGCGCGACTGTTCGAGCGCCTCAAGGTCCCGCTGCTCCGCCGCACGCACCCGGAGCCCGTTCCCGGAGACATGGACGAGCTGCGCGAGTTCGTCAAGGTCGCCGGCTACCAGATGCCCAAGAACCCCTCGCGCATGGAGCTGCAGTCGCTCCTCGAATCGACCCGCGGCACGCCGGCCGCCCGCGCCGTGCACTTCGCCGCGCTCCGCTCCATGACCAAGGCCGAATACTCCCCCGCGCTCATCGGCCACTTCGCGCTCGCCTCCGACGCCTACGCCCACTTCACCAGCCCCATCCGCCGCTACCCCGACCTCACCGTCCACCGCGCGCTCGCCGAGTACCTCAAGCGCACCGACAACGGCGCCAAGGTCCCCCACGACGACAGCGGCTTCGCGAAACTCGGCCGCTCGCTGCGCGAGGACGGCGCTTGTCCCGACGAAGAGACGCTCACCCAGGTCGGCCGGCACTGTTCCGGGACCGAGGTGAACTCCGCCGCCGCCGAGAGCGACCTGCGCACCTTCCTTGTGCTCCAGCTCCTCGAGGGCAAGATCGGCGAGCAGTTCCCGGGCGTCGTCACCGGCGTGACCAACGCGGGCGTGTTCGTGCAGATCGATCAGTACCTCATCGAGGGACTGGTCAAGACCGTGGACCTGCCCACCGGCGCTGATCGACCGGGCTCCGGCCGCTGGAAGCTCGACCCGCGCACCGGCGCGCTCGTCGAGCAATCGACCGGGCGCTCGTTCAACATCGGCGACCGCTGCGGCTGCATCGTCGCCGCGGTGGACCTCGCCGCCCGACAGATGGAGCTCCTCATCGCCGACCCCTCCTCGCGCGAGGTCGGCAAGGTCAAGAAGGTGCTGACGCTCGGCGAAGACTCCGGCGGCGTAGGCCACTCCCGCGGCGCCGGCTTCAAACCCATGACCGGCGGCCAGCGCCGCAGCCACAAGAGCAAGTCCCGCGACAAGCGCAAGCCCGACTTCCGCGACAAGCGGAAGGGCAAGGGATGATGCACACATCGGAATAGCACGCACGCCGCATCGATTGGTGTCGCCATGCAGTCCAAAGCCACGACCGTCGCCGAGTACCTGAAGTCCCTGCCGGAGGATCGTCGCGCCGCGATCGAAGCGGTGCGCAAGGTCATCCTGAAGAACCTCGACAAGGGGTACGAGGAGGGGATGCAGTACGGGATGATCGGGTACTTCGTGCCGCACAAGCTGTATCCGGCGGGCTACCACTGCGACCCGAAGCAGCCGCTGCCCTACGCGGCGCTGGCGTCGCAGAAGAACTACATGTCGCTGTACCTCTTTGGCATGTACGTGGGCGAGGACCAGAAGTGGATCCACGACGCGTTCGCGAAGGCGGGCAAGAAGCTCGACATGGGCAAGTGCTGCGTGCGCTTCAAGAAGCTGGACGACATCCCGCTCGACATCGTCGGCGAGGCGATCCGGCGCGTGCCCATGAAGAAGCACATCGCGCAGTACGAGGCGGCGCTGCCCCCGTCGCGCACGGCGCAGGGGTCTTCCCCGAAGAAGACCACCCAGAAGACGGCCAAGAAGGCCGCGAAGAAGACCACGAAGAAGGCGGGCAAGAAGACCGCGCGCAAGTCGGCGAAGTAGCCGCCGGGTCGGTACGCTGACAGTCCGATGGACCTGTCGCTGATCGCCGACAACGTGCTCAGCCCGCCGATCCTCTTCTTCGCCCTCGGCGTCATCGCCGGGCTGCTGAAGTCCGACCTCGCCATCCCCGAACCCGTCACCAAGCTGCTGTCGCTGTACCTGATGTGGGCGATCGGTGTGAAGGGCGGCGTCAATCTCCGCGCCACCGGCCTGACAGAGGAGGCGTTCTGGAGCCTGGCGCTCTCGCTCGTGCTCTCCGTCGTCGTGCCGCTGTACGTGTTCGCGATCCTGCGCCGCTCGCTGAGCCGCGACAACGCGTCGGCGATGGCCGCGGTGTACGGCTCGGTGTCGGCGGTGACGTTCCTGACCGCGGTGTCGTTCCTCCAGCGCAAGGGCGTGGAGTCCGGCGGGCACATGGTCGCCGCGCTGGCGCTCATGGAGTCGCCGGCGATCCTGATGGGCGTGATGTTCGCCCGCATGGGCGGTCGCGGCGAGCGCACCGCGATGCCGCCGCTGAGTTCGAGCATCCGCGAGGCGGCGCTCAACGGGCCCGTCGTTCTACTGACCGGAAGCATGATCATCGGCGCGGTGACCGGCGCCAGCGGGCACACGATGCTCAAGCCGCTGTACGTCGATCTCTTCCAGCCCATCCTCACCTTCTTCCTCCTCGAACTGGGCCTGGTCGCGGCCCGGCGCTCGCGCGTGCTGCGGGTGATCGGCTGGCGCCTGCCGCTGTTCGGCATCGTCACCCCGCTGGTCAACGCCGTGCTCGCCACGGGGCTGGCGTGGGCGGCGCGGCTGGAGGAGGGCAACGCGTTCCTGCTCATCGTGCTCGCGTCGTCCGCGTCGTACATCGCGGCGCCCGCGGCGATACGCCACGCCGTGCCGCGCGCCAATCCGGGCCTGTATGTCCCCATGTCGCTCGCCGTGACTTTCCCCTTCAACATCACGCTCGGGCTCCCGCTCTACTGGGCTGTCGTGGCCTGGCTGTGGTAGCGACCCACCGCGCAGGGGGGTTGTGGATGAACAGGGAATGGCCGGTTCGAATCGGGCGTGCTGTTCACTAGTCTGATCTTCACTGCCGCGGCGCGGCGGTGGAGGTCGATGGCATGACACGTTGGCTCGTGGCGTTGTGCGGGTTGCTGGGTTCGGCGGCGGTTGCGGACATCGTGCATTTGAAGGATGGGCGGACGTTCGAGGGCGTGGTGGAGGTCCGGCGCGACGGCACGGTCGCGGTGGACACGATGATCGGCGCGATCCGGACGACGCTGACGTTTCGCGGGTCGGAGGTCGAGCGCATCGAGCCGACGGCGCTGCGCGATGATCACTTCAAGCCGGCGGCGCCGGCGAGCGCGAGTGTTTCGATCGAGCCGGTGACGCGAGACGCGGCGTCGGCGACGTACTACCTGGAGTTTCCGATCGTCGGGGAGTTCGGGCGGGACGTGCTGCCGCGGGCTGTCGAGGAGACGCTCGAGTTCGCGGTGCGCCGCAAGATCGAGCACATCGTGTTCCGCATCGACAGCCCGGGCGGGGATGTGTGGGCGGCGGACGGGATCGCCGCGGCGCTGGAGAGGTACGACGATCAGCTCACGTACTACGCCGTGGTCGAGCGCGCGATGTCCGCGGCGATCTGGGTCGCGTTCTCGTGCGATGCGATCTTCGTCACGCCGTCGGCGGCGATGGGCGCGGCCGTGGTGTTCACACGCGATCAGTCGAGCGGCGCGGCGGAGGTGGATGCCAAGATGAACTCGGCGTATGCGGCGATCCTGGGCGGGATCGCGGAGCGGCATGGGCGGCCGGCGGCGGTGGCTCGCGCGATGGTGTCGCAGGATGCGGAGCTGTACACGTGGCTGGACGAGACGGGCGAGCGGGCGTTTGCGGGCGAGGCGCCGCGGGTGTCGTGGGAGTATGAGCGCCTCGACACGCCGGACACGGTGCTGACGCTGACGGGCCAGGAGATGCTGCGCCTGGGCCTTGCGCGGGGTCGTGCGCTGGCGAGCACGGATGTGGGCGTGGCGATGGGGTTCGCGGGTTGGCGGGAACCGATGCGATTCGGATCGGCGACGGCGGAGAAGATGGCGGCGCGGGCGAAGGAGGCGGTGAAGGAGATCGAGCAGGCGGGGCCGCGGATCGAGGCGGCGCTGGAGGAAGCGGCGGCGAGCGATCCGCTGCGGTACTCGTACTCGACGGGGCGCAACGGGGAGTACACGGAGAACTCGCTGGCGCTGTGGCGTCAGCGGTGTGATCAGTGCATGCTCGCGTGGCGGCGGGTGTCGTCGCTGACGGGGGATCTGCTGGATGCGCTGGATGATGCGGAGGAGCTGGGGCTGCCGCTGGAGTTCGATGAGCTGCGGCGGACCGCGCGGGACTGGAAATCGACGGCGGGTCGGGAGGTGGTGAGGTTGAAGGAATTGAGGAGGAGGACGGGAAGGTAGGGATGGTGTGCGCGTCGTCCTGGCCTGATTGCGCAGGACTTTCAGAACGGCGAGCCGTGGCGCCCCGTGCGCGGTTGGAGAGTTGGTTGTAGAGGGTGAGGAGTCGGGAGGCGGCTTTGCGTCGGGATTCGGGGGCGGTTGTGGGGTCGGTGGAGATGTCCATCAGGTTGTCGATGATGTAGGGGAGGGAGATGTCGAGGGACGCCGCGGCGCGGCGGAGGGCGATGCGGCGGAATGGTCCGACGTGGTGCTCGTGGTCCTGAGATTCGACGAGGTCGGCGAGTTGTTCGGGGGTGAGGTTGTGTTTTTTGGCGACGGTGTTGAATCGCGCGTGGAGGGTGTAGACGTCGGTGAGGATGGCGGTGATTTTTTCGGAAGGCATCGAGGCATCGAGGAACCGAGGCATCGAGGGGAGGGGAAGAGGCATCGAGGCATCAGGGCATCGAGGCATCAAGTGTTCGGGGATGGGCGCGGCGGTGGTCATGGCGGGGCAGGATGCGCCGGGGGCATGGGGTTGGCAAGGGGTTTGGCGCGCATGACAACGAAGTTGCGCACAGATGTGTCCTAAGGCGCGAAGTTGCGCACGGATGGGTATGTCGGGGAAGGAGACTGTGGCGTTGCGAGGGTCGGGGGAGGGCCCCCGACTGCCCCCCGTTCAGAGGCGACGCACTCCGCCGGCGGTTCCTGACATTCTTTTCCACAAGCCCCTTCGCCGATGGCTAACGCTCTCCGTATCACCCACGTTTCCAGCGTCTCCTGCGTCGCCGCGGTTGTTCTCTTCATCGGCGTCGCAGGATATCTGTACACCAACTTCACCGCGAGGTAATTGTTGGTTGTACAGACCGCAGGCACTCGCTTGCGGCACAGGGTTGGACTCACAATGAAGAGGAGTCTCGTATGGACGTCAGGAGCATTGTGCGCCGCAGCGTTTTCGCGGGCGCGTTGGCCGCGGCTGGTTTGCCGATCGTGGCGGCGCACGCGCAGACGGCGGTGCGCACGTATCACGGTGTGGCCGAGACGCACAATTGGTTCCCGTTCCGGTGGTCCAAGACGCCGACCTGGGTCACTTCGGGAACGGCGACGGCGGCTGATCCCGGGCTGCTGACGGAGTGGAACTTCGTCGGCGCCGATCTTCAGTCGGACGTAATGTTCATGATGTCGACGACGGACGAGAACATGAATCCGATCTCGACGGTCACCCAGGTCGATCTGATTTCGTTCTCGACGTCGTTCTCGCGATCGGAGCCGGGGGCGCCGCAGAGCTTGCAGTTCGTGCTGCATGATCAGACCGCGATCGGCGCGAACGGATTCCTGTTCGAACTGGCGGAGCCGATCTTCGTCCAGATGCAGTTGACGGGCTTCACGCCCACCGGGACGCCGAATGTGTTCGAGGCGCACTACGAGGGTGTTGTTGGCTTCCAGCATTGGTTGGTGCGGGATCCCGCGATCTCGCCGGACATTCACGACTTCATCGACACATCGGTGCAGACGATCTCGATCGGTGTGCTCACCATCATCCCGAGCCCCTCGAGCGTCGGTCTGCCGCTGCTTGCGGTGGGCCTCGCTGGCCTGCGCCGGCGACGGTGATCGCTTGTGCGCCGGTCGATGCCGTTGACGCGGCGACCGGCGCTTCGTCGTTGTGCGAGTTTCGAGATTCGATTCGCAGGGCCGATGTTGCGGGGCCGAGGTTGGGCGCGAGTGAGACAGAGGTCCTGCGCCGCTACGCGGCTCTTTGATCATGGCGCGGAGCGTTCCGGGGGCGGGGCGCCCCCGGCTAGGCGCCTGGGCCGCTTCGCGGCGGGAAACCAAGAGAGTTGTGTGCGATGAGGTGCGCGGTGAGGCGCGGAGGAGAGTGGGAGGTGGGGTAGGCACTGGTTTCGACGGAACGAAACCAGTGGCACCCGAGCTGTGAGTCGCGGAGGAGAGTGTGAGGTGGAGTAGGCACTGGTCTCCCAGGGCGGCGACCAGTGGCACCCGAGCAGATGAGCACCGATTTCGCAGAGCCGAGGTCGGTGGCACGACGGCGCTGGCGTTGGTGTCAGTTGTGTGTGGAGTTGGCGCGGGCGGCGAGGATGGGGTCGGCGATTTCGGGGGGGCCGATGAAGGCGCCGGCGTTGCTGAGGGCGATGTACCAGAGGTCGTCGGCGGGGAACCAGACGATCTCGCACTGGTAGCCGCCGAGCGAGCCGAAGGAGGCGACGTATTCCTTGCCGGCGAGCGGGCCGCGGCCGCCGATGTCTTCGGGCTGCCAGCCGCAGGAGTACGGCGTGCGCTTGCCGGACGCCTGCGCGGGTGTGATGGCGAGTTGCATCGCCCAGTCGGAGAGGATGTCGCCGCTAATGAACGCGCGGGTCCAGAGGATGAGGTCGTCGAGCGTGGAGTAGACGCCGCCGGGGCCGTAGATGTGGTTGGTGCGCCCGGATGGAGTCCATGCATCATCGTCGCGCTTGTAGGCGAGCGCGACGTCGGCGCGCGGCGGCGCATCGTCGGCCTGCATCCAGGTGGACGTCATGCCGAGCGGCGCGAAGAAGCGGCGCTCGAGGACTTCGGGGAGCGGCGCGTCTTCGATGCGCTCGATGACTTCGGCGAGGAGGACGTACGCCGCGTTGCAGTAGGACCACTTCTCGCCGGGCGCGGCTTGCGGTGCGGGCGCGGCTTCGAGCGCGGCGAGGACGCGCTCGTTGGTCGCGCCGGCGAGCTGCTGCTCGGTGAGCAGGTCGTCGTAGTCGGGCAGGCCGGAGGTGTGATTGAGGAGGTGGCGGATGGTGATGTCGCGCGCAAAGTCGGGGAGCGTGGGGATGTGGTTGGTGATGGGGTCGTCGATGGAGAGGCGTGATTCGTCGGCGAGCTGGAAGATCGCGGCGGAGGTCATGGTCTTGGCGAGGGAGGCGATGTAGATGGGCGTGGCGGGTGTGAGCGGTTCGCGGGTGGAGAGGTTGGCGAGGCCGCGGGAGCGCCGGTAGATCTCGTCCTCGCCATCGAAGACGGCGATGACTAGGCCGGGTCCGTCGTCGGTGGCCGCGGATTCGACGATGGAGTCGAGTTGCTCGTGGAGCGGTGTTGCGGCGAGGGCGAGGGAGGTGAAGAGCGCGGCGAGGGTTACGAGCATGCGGATGGGCTCCGGGGTTGCGGCGAGCGCGCGGGGCGGTGTGGAGCTTGGACGCGCGGGATGGGTGGAGTCGTCAGAAATCGCGGTATTTGGTGGGTGATTTGCGCGTGTAGGGAGAGGGGTCGCGCCCGGTTGGTGCGGCGCATGATGGTCTGCTGGTGTCGGGGGGAAGACCCCCCGACTGCCCCCCTTTCGGAATTGGAGCGTTGACGCCGCGGGGTTGAGGTTGGGCGCGCGCGCGAGCCATGGACCTGCGCCGCTCCGCGGCTCCATGATCACTGCGCGGAGCGTTCCGGGGGCGGGGCGCCCCCGGCTAGGCGCCTGGGCCGCTTCGCGGCGGAGGAGCCGCGAGAGTGGTGCGCGATGAGGCGCGATAGATGGAGAAGGTGGAGTAGGCACTGGTTTCGAAGGAACGAAGCCAGTGGCATCCGAGGCGAAGAGCACCGACTTCTCAGAGCCGAGGTCGGTGGCACGGGGAATCGGGCGCGCCGGGACTTTGCGGCGGGGAACCAAGCGCGTGGTGCGCGATGAGGTGCTGTAGATGGAGAAGGTGGAGTAGGCACTGGTTTCGAAGGAACGAAACCAGTGGCGCCCGGAAACTCGGAGCCCTCACCCAGGGCGGCCTCTCCCAGAGGGAGAGGGGGCATGTGTCCGAAGTTTGGTGCGTTCAGCGGTCGGCGTGGATTTGGGCGAGGGCGTGGAGGGTGAAGCCGCCGATGATGTCGCCGTTTGGGGCTGTGGCGAACCAGTCTTCGATGTCGGTTGGTTTGAACTTGATGAGGTCGCCTTGTTTGACTGGGACGTCGATGCCGTCGGCGTCCGCCGCGGCGATGATCCAGCCCTCCTGGATTGCCTGAACGTTGAACCACATGTGCTCGGCGCCCCCGCCTCCGCCCTCGCCCCCGGCCCCGGAAGGGCCGCAGGGGATGGCGGCTTTGATGGAGAAGTGGTCGTCGGGTTTGCGGCGGGCCCAGGCCTCGAGGAACTCGGGGAAGCGTTGGTGGGCGAGGCGCGTGGCCGCGATGAGGCGGGGGTCCTGGGCGGGGGCTTCGACGATCAGGGACGGGATGGATTGGCCGGGGCGTTGGAGGGAGAAGAAGGCGCTCGTGAGTTTGCGGAGGTTGGGGAGGGGCATGGAGGGAAGGTAGATGTGGGAGGGGAGAGGGGGAAGGGGTGGGGGCACTGGGCGCGGGGGGTGGCGAGCGTGGAGCGGGCGTAGTGCATAATGGCGAGATGCTTTCACCTCAACTGATTGTGTTTCTTGTCTGCGCCGGCGCGTTTGTGATGGCGATGTACATCCTGAAGGAGTTGGTGGCGGGACCGCCGCGGGGGCGGCGGCGGCGAAACGAATTGGACTTCCTGATCCACGATCCGTCGCCAAGCAAAGCGGACTATGGCCCGCCCCCTTACGTGCTGCGGAGCGAAGGGTTGCTGACGATTGCGGAGCGCGGGTTCTTCGGCGCGCTGGAGATGGCCGCGGCGAAGGCGGGGCAGGAAACGGGGGTTCCGCTGCGGGTGTTCGCGAAGGTGCGGCTGGCGGACCTGCTCAAGACGCCCGTGGGGACGGAGCGCTGGCAGATGTGGCAGAACATGATCCAGCAGAAGCACGTGGACTTCGTGGTGTGCGCGGGGGAGGAGCTGCGGCCGATCGCGGCGGTGGAGCTGGATGACTCGTCGCACGATCGGGCCGGCCGTGGCGATCGCGACGAGTTCGTGGACGCAGCGTTTGAGGCGGCGGGGCTGCCGCTGCGTCGGGAGCGGGTGGCTGGGAGGGGGCGGGGGTATTCGGTGGAAGACTTGGCGCGGGGGTTGATGGAAGTGGTGAAGGGTGAGTAGACACTTACTTATTGAAGCGACAATTCCGTGGCACTCGGAATCATGCGACCCGCACTAGGTACGGGCACATTGTTATTGAGGTGGTTGCGAGAAATCAGCCAATACCTCCCCGGCGTGGTATACCCGCACGGGACCATCCGCAGACACTGTGAAAATCGGGCTCTTAATTGCAATGGATGCGTTCTGCGCCGACAACTGCCGCATTCCTCCCGGTGACGCCGCGTCCCGCCGCCCTTTGTGCTTAAGCCATGTCTTGACCTGCCGCAATCTTCCGTCTTCACCGATGATAGCCGCACCGTCAAATTGAGACAGCAAGTGCGCCAGCACACGATGATAAGACCGGTTGTGAACTGTCAATCCATTCAACGAAGGCATCGCGTTCTTGCAATTCAGGCGCTTCGGCAGGTCAACGTCGTCATCTAGCGACATAATAATTGTTGCGCCGCATCCTATTGGACTCAAGACATGCAGACAGATCCTAAGCAGTGATCGAATGGTTTGCCGGGCGTCATCGGCGAGACCGCCGATTCGTTCAGCAAGCACCTCTTCGACTCGGTATCGATACTGATAATTTCGATAGCTCCACTGCCCATCAACGCAAGTGGTGATGCCATCCCAATGCAATATTGTTATTGCTCCATCGCCAAGTCGCTGAACGAGAACAAGATCGGTTCCTGTTGGGTCGTCGTGCGGTGACCGGCCCGGCTGATGGAAGAGCACATCCTCACGAAGCGCGAGAAGTGCCGCCTCCCCTACGATACCCGAGCGCGATACCCAAACCACACACGGATCTTGGTCTCGTTCACAAACTAGGAAGCCCCCGGTGCCATCGGCAAGTTGATGCCTATATCCAGAACACTCGAGCGACTCGTGCCGGATCATCTCGGGCACATTGAGTGAGTGCTTGTCCCACTTATCCGTAATGATCGCACCGAAGGGGGGGCGCCTTCGTTCGTGGACAGGCGAAAATAATGAATGCGCGACTTCGCGAGCAACCCTTTCGATTAGCTCACTCGGATCGGTGCGAAAACCATTGGCTCTCAGTTCTCTTAGAACATACCGAACGCGAAACCTTGCTTGCGTCTGGTCGGCCACGGGGCCCCCTTGAGTCGGGACTGCTCTGGCTTAGCCACAGGCGGAACATCGGCCGCAAGAAGAGCAGTACGCCGAATCCATCGCAACGGCAACGGCTTCTCCAAAGTGCAGTCGAAGCTGTTCCATTGTCCACTCGCCCGCTCTTTCCAGCGCCGCCTCGTCTTCTGGCCCACGCATGCCAAAGTAAGGAAAGTGGTGTAGGAAGCTACCAAAAACTGATTTGCAATCTGCGGCATACTTTCGGGTGTCGAGGATATGTTGGTGCCAATACTCATCAACAAGAACTGGCGGCGCGAGTCGCTGCTTTGACTTTGCGTGCACGAGTTCCAATGCCAAAAAGCAACGGTATAGGCTCTCAGCGAGCTCCGCCTTATCGATCGGCCAGCCAAGTCCGTGGTGGCCGTCTATGAGCTTGCGGGTAATAGGCGACAGATCGAGCTTATTCACCCGATGCATTGCCTTTCGAACCCTTACATCAGCGTCATGTGCTCTAGTTGCCAGCATAAAGCTGTCTCCATTGTACTGGAGTACCGCATCCGAATGCCCGCGCCCGGACCCTACTACACACACTTGATCACAACCTACTTTGTTGCACTAATGCCTCAAGGGCACGCGTGAACATTGAATTCGTGTTGCTACGCTATGACCGTGACATGATACCTAACTGCCGCCCATTGATCGGGGCCCGCCAGCCTACCACTCCGGCCCCCCCGTGTACCTGCCGTAGACGTCGGCCAGGGCCTGGACCATTTCGCCGAGGGTGCAGTTGGCGAGGGCGCCTTCGACGAGGGTGGGCATGACGTTGTCGTCGTTGCGGGCGGCCCCCCGGATCGCTTCGAGCGCGTTGGCAACCTTCTTGGGGTCGCGTTTGGCTTTGAAGTCGGCGAGGCGCTGGGCCTGGGTCGTCTCGACGTCGTGGGAGATCTGGAGGATGTCGATGGGGCGGTCTTCGGACTCGTCGCGGTAGGCGTTGACGCCGACGATGATGCGGTCGCCGGCTTCGCACTCTTCGGAGTAGCGGTAGGAGGCCTCGGCGATCTTGCGGCGGAAGTAGCCGCGGTGGATGCCCTCGACGACGCCGCCGTAGCCGCCGGTGGGTGACAGGTGGCGGGCGTCGTGCTTGTCGGTTGTTCCTTCGATGTGGGTGTGGTCGGAGGCGGGCGGGACGCCCGCCCCACCGGAACCGGAAGAGGCGCATCCCTTCCAGGGGCCGCCGCCCATGTCGTCGATCTCGGCGATGTATTGGAGGGCTTCGGCTTCGATCTGGTCGGTGAGGGACTCGATGAACCAGGAGCCGCCGAGGGGATCGACGGTGCGGGTGACGCCGGTTTCGTGGGCGAGGATCTGCTGGGTGCGCAGGGCGACGGTGACGGCCTGTTCGGTCGGGAGGCCGAGGGTCTCGTCCATGGAGTCGGTGTGCAGCGACTGGCAGCCGCCGAGGACGCCGGCCATGGCCTGGTAGGCGACGCGGACGATGTTGTTGAGGGGCTGTTGTTCTGTGAGTGAGCAGCCGGCGGTCTGGACGTGGGTCTTCATGAACCAGGACTTTTCGTTCTTGGCGCCGTAGACGTCGCGCATGCGCCGGGCCCAGATGCGGCGGGCGGCGCGGAACTTGGCGATCTCCTCGAAGAACTCGTTGTGGGCGTTGAAGAAGAAGCTGAGCCTGGGGGCGAAGGAGTCGATGTCGAGGCCTCGGGTGAGGCAGGCTTCGACGTACTCCATGCCGTCGCGGAGGGTGAAGGCGAGCTCCTGGGGGGCGGTGGAGCCGGCCTCGCGGATGTGGTAGCCGGAGATGGAGACGGAGTGCCACTTGGGGACGAGGGCGGTCTGGAACTCGATGGTGTCCACGACGAGCTTGACGGAGGGCTCGGGGGGGTAGATGAACTCGTTCTGGGCGTGGAACTCTTTGAGGATGTCGTTCTGGAGCGTGCCCGAGAGGGTGGACCAGTCGATGTCGCGCTGCTTGGCCATCGCGAGGTACATGGCCCAGATGACGGCGGCGGGTGCGTTGATGGTCTGGGAGACGGAGACCTCGCCGACGGGGATGTCGGCATACAAGCGGTGCATGTCCTCGATGGTGTCGATGGCGACGCCGCACTTGCCGACCTCGCCCATGGAGAGCTCGTCGTCGGAGTCGCGGCCCATCAAGGTCGGGAGATCGAAGGCGGTGGAGAGGCCGGTGTTGGCCTTGGTCTTGGTGGTCTTGCCGGCGCGGAGGAGGTACTTGAAGCGTTGGTTGGTGTCGTCGGCGGAGCCGAAGCCGGCGAACTGGCGCATGGTCCAGAGGCGGGTGCGGTAGCCCTGGGGGAATAGGCCGCGGGTGAAGGGGTATTGGCCGGGCGCGGCGAGGTCGCGCTCGGGGTGCTGGAGTGATGCGGGGAGACCTTGTCCGCCGGTGGTGGCTGGGCCATAGACGGGATCGAGGACGACGCCGGAGATGGTGACGGCGCTCGGGTCGATCTGGCTGGGGGCGGGGGCGCGGCTGGTGGTCGAGGGGGTCATGGGGGGAGTTTAGGGGAGAGAGGGAAAGCGAAGAACAGCAAAGCGAAAAGCTCAAATGGGGAGGGTCAGGGGCGGTTCTGGAGCAGGCGGCGCAGGGTTCCGGCGAGCCAGAGTTGGCGATCCGCACGGACGATGGAGCCGAATTTCAGCGGCGGGGCGTTCCGGCGGGTGATGCGAACGCAGCATTCGCCCTGGAGGTTGTTGAGTTGGAAAGGCGCCGCGCGCAGTTCGATGGCGGTGACGTCGCTGCGCTGGAAGCTGCGTCGCCAGGCGAGCGGGCCGACGCCGGTGCGAACGTCGGCGTGGTCGCCCGAGAGCGTCACGGTCACGCGGCCGATCGTGCAGAGGACGGCGCCGACGATGAACGCCAAGCCAACCGCGGCGCCTGCTGAAACGAGCGGGACGTAGATCAGGAGTTCGAACGTGTTGGAGGGTCGTCCTCCGAGGGCGGCGCCTGTCACGATCGTGACGACGAACGGGGCGCCGAGCGCGAAAAAGAGTCCGAGCTTGGAGCGGGCGGTGACGGTGATCCGGACGCCGCTCGGCAGCTCGTGGGTCGTGCAGCCACGGGGCGGGTGTTGTCGGGCCGCGTGATCGGCGTGGCGATCACGGCATGCGTCGGCGAACTGCTCGAAGGTCCATTGACGTGAGCAGGCGCGGCAGTGCGCCGATTCGTCATGGTCGCTGACCGCGTCGGTTGGAATTCCCGCGCCGCACTTGGGGCAGACGAGCATGGAGGAAAGGGAGGCACTCGCAGAGGGATCGGTTGTCATCGGCCGCCTGCAAGGACCGCGCGGAGGGTTCCGGCGAGCCAGAGGAGCGACGGGCGTGTGAGGAGCGTGCCGAACTTCAGCGGCTTTCCCTTGGCCTTGACGAGGTGGATGCACGGGACCGTGCGGTGGTTCACCGTCACGTCGGAGTCGCGAATGCGGATCGCCACGACTTCCGAGACTTGGAAGGTGCGCCGCCATTGTTTGATCGGGGGCCCGATGAGGACCTCGCCGTCGCCGCCCCGCAGCACGACCGTGATTCGCGTCTGCCAGAGCGCGACGACGCCGCCGATCAGCGCCAGGCCGACCAAAACGAATGGAATCATGGCGATCGCCACGACGCCGAGCCCGTTCGAGGATGACGTGACGCCGAGGGTCACGGCAGAGATCGCCGCGACGACAAACGCGTTCCACAGGATCGCGAAGAGCGTGATGAACACGAGGATCTGAGAGCGAGCGGGCGCGCCGATGCGAAGCTCGGCGCCCAGGTCGTCGATCCGGCAGCCGCGGGGCGGTTCGCGTGTCGCAGCGGCGTCGGACTCGCGGTCGTCGGCGTTTTCGGCGACGGCCGCGAGTTGGACGACGGCGTTGCAGGCGGCGCAGTGGGCGATGGCGTCGCGGATGTTGACGTTGTCCGCGGGAATCTCGGCCTGACAGAACGGGCAGGTTGGCACGGCGATCTCAAGGGTAGAGGGTCTGGGGCCACGGGGCAGGGTCGACCGGGAGAGGACTTGGCGAGGGGATTACACTGAGGGTGCGGCGGTAGAGGCCTGAACGAAGGGTCGTGGGCGCGGGGCCAGTGATGGATGAAGGGGTTCGGAGCGCGGTCGGGGGCGGACGGAGCGCCGGGCGGCTGCGCGCGCGGTGGTGGGAGTCGGCGGGCGGGATTGCGCTGCTGTATCTCGCGGCGGCGGCGACGTGGATCCTGGTGAGCGACCGGGTGGTGGAGATGGTGTTCGGGGTGGGGCACGCCGCGGCGCTGGCGCAATCGGTGAAGGGGTTGGCGTGGATCGCGGGGACGGCGCTGGTGCTGTTCCTGCTGATTCGTTCGGCGGAGCGTTCGCAGCGCGAGGCGGGTCGGCGCGCGAGCGAGTCGGCGTCGCTGCTGCGGATGATGGGCGGGCACGTGCAGGACGTGTTCTGGATCACGCAGACTCATCCGGAGCGGACGCTGTACGTGAGCCCGGCGTTCGAGTGGTTGTGGGGCCGGCGGGTGGAGGAGGTCTACAAGAATCCGCGCCTGTGGGTGGACTGCATCCACGAGGACGATCGCGGCGCGGTGACGGCGTCGTTCGAGGCGATGCTGCGCGATCCGGGGAACTGCCGGCTGGACGTGGAGTACCGCGTGCGCCGGCCGGACGGTTCGATCACGTGGGTGCGCGATCGCGGGTACCCGGTGGTGGACGACGAGGGTCGCGCGACGCAGGTCGTCGGGCTGGCGGAGGACATCACGGAGCGCAAGAAGACGGAGAGCGCGCTGCTGCGCAGCGAGGGAGCGTTCCGTGCGCTGGTGGATATGACGGGGAACGCGTACCTGGTCGTAGACTTCGAGGGACGCGTGGAGGAGGCGGACGCGGCGTACGTGGCGCTGGTGGGCGCTTCGAACTTCGAGGAGATCCGCGGGCGGCGGGTGACGGAGTGGACGGCGGCGCACGATCTCGAGCGGAACGCGGCGGAGGTGGCGAAGTGCACGCAGACGGGGAGCGTGCGCGGGCTCGAGATCGACTACGTGAAGCCGGACGGGACGATCCAACCGATCGAGGTCAACGCGGCGGTGGTGGAGACGGATCGCGGGCCCCGGATCCTGTCGCAGTGCAAGGACATTTCGGAGCGGAAGCGCGCGGAGCGAGCGCTGCAGGATGTGAACGAGCGACTCGAGGCGATCCTGAACAATGCGCCGAGCGTGGCGATCCAGGGGTACGAGCGGGACGGGCGCGTGGCGTTCTGGAACGGCGCCTCGGAGACGCTGTACGGCTGGAAGGCGTCGGAGATCGTGGGCAAGCGGCTGGGCGGGCGGCTTCTGACGGAGGACGACGAGGCGGAGTTCCTGCGCATCGTGGAGCACGCGATCCGCTCGGGTCAGCCGGCGCCGGTGCGCGAGTGGAAGACGACGAACGCGCGGGGTGATTCGCGCTGGTGCCTGTCTTCGATCTTCCCGATCCGGTACGGCGACGGCCACGCGCAGGTCGTGTGCATGGACGTGGACATCACGTCGCGCCGGGAGATCGAGGCGGCGCTGCGCGAGAGCGAGCAGCGGTTCCGTCAGTTGACGGAGGCGATCAAGGAGGCGTTCTGGCTGACGGACTGGAAGGCGCGTCGGGTGCTGTACGTGAGCCCGGCGTACGAGGCGATCTGGGGTCGGACGACGGGGTCGCTGTACGCGAAGGCGCGGTCGTGGGCGGACGTGCTGCATCCGGATGATCGCGAGCGGGTGATCCGGTCGTTCGAGGACGACGCGCCACGGGGCCGGTACGACACGGAGTACCGCATCGTGCGCGACGACGGGAAGGTGCGCTGGATCCACGATCGCGCGTTCCCGATTCTGAACGAGCGGGGCGAGGTGTGGCGCATGGCGGGCATCTCGGAGGACGTGACGGAGCGGAAGCTGGCGGAGGAGCGTCAGTCCCTGATGATGCAGGAGCTGGACCACCGGGTGAAGAACAACCTGGCGGCGGCGCTGTCGCTGGCGGACATGACGGCGCGGCACTGCGCGACGCTGGAGGAGTTCCAGGAGGTCTTCACGGGCCGTCTGGCGGCGTTGGCGCGGATGCACGCGCTGCTGGCGCGGACGCGTTGGCACGGCGTGCGGATGCTCGAGTTGGTGGAGCGGACGCTCGAGCCGTTCATGGATCTGGCGGAGGGTCGGGTGCGCGTCGAGGGGCCGGACGCGATGCTGACGACGAACGCGGCGTCGCCGATGTGCATGGCGCTGCACGAGCTGACGACGAACGCGGTGAAGCACGGCGCGCTGGGCGCGCCGGGCGGGCGGGTGGAGGTGCGCTGGGAGGTGGATGGGCCGCTCGAGGCGCCGCGTTCGATGCGGGTGGTGTGGACGGAGCGCGGCGGTCCAGAGGTTCGCGAGCCGGAGCGGAAGGGATTCGGATCGACGCTGATCAAGGGCGCGATCGAGTATCAGTTGGACGGGCGCGTGACGATGACGTGGGAGCCGAGCGGTTTGCGGTGCGATCTCGAGGTTGATTTCGCGAAGACGCGCGAGCCGGAGGAGAGGTGGCCGCGCGCCGGAGCGGACGGATTTGGCGCCGGGGGTGTAAGGACGACGCGATGATGACGGCGGCCGAACAGCAGGCGCATCCGGGGCTGCGGATCCTTGTGGTCGAGGACGACTATCTGGTGGCGACGTGGCTGACGGGATTGCTGCGTCAGTGGGGTCACGAGGTGGTCGGGCCGGCGCCGACGGTGGAGGAAGCGGTGCAGCTTGCGCGCGAAGAGGAGATCGAGGGGGCGATCCTGGACATCAATCTGCGCGGCGAGCACAGCGGCCCGGTGGCGGAGGAGCTGGAGGCGAAGGGCGCGCCGTTCTTCTTCGTGACGGGGTACGGGAGCCCGGAATTGCTGCCGGCGCACTGGCGTCAGCGTCGGAAGCTGTACAAGCCGGTGAAATCGTCGGAATTGCGCGACGAGATTCGGCGGCGGTTCGGGACGGCGTAAGGGTTGATCCTGTGCTTGTGAATCTGGTGAAAGTATGCGAGAATGCGGAGCATCGGGCGGCTGATTCGTGACGGCCGCGCTGAGCGCGTTGCGACGGAAGGCGCGCTCAGGGGTTTGGGAAGCAGCGAGGGCGATGGCGTGACGGCGCCGTCGCCCTCATTTGTTTTGGGTGTGGAGGGCGCGCACCACGTGAGCGCACCGGTCGTCCGCCCGCGGACGGGCGGGTGATACGTGCGTGTGCTCTCCCGGGGTTCCGCTCGCGGACTCGCTGCACCCCGGGCTACGGGCGCACGCCCGAAGCGGGCGAAGAGCGGTGGTATTGCAGATGCGAAGGTGGCAGCGCGCCGTGTCGTGACGAGGGTGCACGGGACCTTCGCCCCTTCGGGGCTCTGATGTGAATACTCGCGGCGTTCCGGGGGCGGGGCGCCCCCGGCTAGGCACCCAGGCCGCTGCGCGGCGGGGAGCGAAGGTTTCGCAGGAACGAAACCAGCGGCGTCCCGCGAGAGCACGCTTCCTTACGGTCGCGTTTCGCACGAGCTTTCCCGGGGTTTCGCTCGCGGACTCGCTGCACCCCGGGCTATGGGCGCGTGCCCGAAGCGGGCGAGGAGCGGTGGCCTCGTGGAATGATTGCCGGTGGCGCCCCGCGATCCGCCTCTTCGTCGAGGACTCCTCAGAGGCGGCTTCGAGCGGCGCGTTACTTCTTGGAGTAGTCGTGGACGCCGCGGCCGGATTTGTCGCCGAGTCTTCCGGCGGCGACGTATTGCTTGAGGAGCGGGCAGGCGCGGTAGCGGTCGTTGTTGAGACCGTCGGCGAGGACGTCCATGATGTGGACGCAGGTGTCTAGGCCGATGAAGTCGGCGAGGCGCAGAGGGCCCATGGGGAGGTTGCAGCCGAGCTTCATGATGCCGTCGATGGCTTCGGCGTCGGCGACGCCTTCCATCAGCGCGTAGAAGGCCTCGTTGATGAAGGGCATGAGAACGCGGTTGGAGACGAAGCCGGGGCGGTCGTTGGCGGCGAGGGGCGTCTTGCCCATCTTGGCCGCGAGCGCGATGGTGCGCGCGACGACGTCGTCGTCGGTCTGCAGTCCCTTGATGACTTCGACGAGCGCCATGATCGGCACGGGGTTGAAGAAGTGCATGCCGACGACGCGCGATTGATGTTCGGCGGGGAGGGCCGCGGCGATCTGGGTGATGGAGATGGAGGACGTGTTGGTCGCGAGGACGACCTTCTTGTCGGGGAGGATCGACGCGAGCTTCTGGAAGAGGTCGGCCTTGGCGTCAAAGTCTTCGATGATGGCTTCGACGACCCAGTCGCTCCCCCGGAAGCTGTCGAGATCGTTGGTGAACGAGATGCGCGCGAGGGTGGCGTCGGCGTCATCGCGGGTGGCCTTGCCTTTCTCGACGGCGCGGTCCATCAGCTTCTTGTGGAGGGCCTTGCACTTGTCGATGGCGCCGGGGAAGGCGTCGAAGACCTTGACGGAGTAGCCGGCCTGCGCGGCGACCTGGGCGATGCCGCCGCCCATCTGGCCGGCGCCGACGACGGCGATGGACTTGATGTTGGAGATGTCGGTCATGGGTGGGCTCCTCCTGCGATTGGGGTTGACAGGATAGCGGGTCGGGCGCGTTTCAGCGAAGCTAGAGGGACGGCACTGGAGAAGCTTGTATGATTGAGGGATGAATAGCCGGGCAGCCGAACCACTAGAGATTGACATTCGCGGCCGCGTCGAGAACACGCGAGTGCCGGAGGGCAATGGCCTATTGGCTGTGCTTGAGGCAGTGGCAAATGCGATTCAAGCAGTCGACGAGGCGAAGGACCGAACACCGGGCCGAATCGACGTGCGCATTCTGCGGGCACCTTCGTTGCCTGATGCCAAGAAGCCCGGCAAAGTCACAGGTTTTCGAATTGAAGATCATGGTATTGGGTTTACTGACGAGAATTACGCGTCCTTCAAGTGCTCCGACACAAGGCGTAAGCGGTCATTGGGAGGAAAGGGCGTAGGCCGCTTCACGTGGCTGCGAGTGTTTCGATCAGTACGGATCGACAGCGAGTACGATACGAATGCTGAGCACCGTTCCCAACGCAGTTTTACGTTTAGCCTCGAGGGCGTTATTCCCGAGGACTTGGGCGCCGTTGGCCACAGAGGAACGATAATCATCCTGACTGATCCAGAGCCGGCATATGCCGAATCACTTCAGTGCACTGCTGAGCGACTTGCCACTGTATTGGTTGAGCACTGCTTACTCTCGCTTCTCGATGAGCACGCGCCGCCGATCTATGTGATCGATGAGGGCATAGAGACGATCGCGCTTCGGGATTTCATGAACGATCGCTTTCTGTCCGAGCGCAGCACGTCTGAGTTTGTCATCGAAGGAATCACTTTCTCACAAGTCCATCTTCTTGTTCGAGCGAGAAAGAACTCTGCACACGTTGTTCATCTCTGCGCAGCCCGCAGGTCCGTCAAGCAGAAGCGTCTGACCGAGGCGATTCCGGAGCTGACCGGCCCGCTGAATCATGCTGGCGACGATAAGCCAGTCGTGTATGCCGGCTATGTCGTCAGCGATTTGCTCGATCGCAGAGTCAGACAAGATCGCGATGATTTTTGGCTCGGACAGGTGTACACGGACAACGCGTCCGACACGCCCGCGCTGATTACTATCTCGCTTGAAGATATCTCATCCAAAGCTTGCGAATGTGCGGCCCAGTTCTTGGAGCCGCTGTTAGGTCCTTACCGCGAGTTGCGCCGAAGCGAAATCACGAGATTCGTGCACGAGGAAGCGCCGCAGTTTCGCCACATTCTCACCAAGCATCCAGATCGTGCCATCGCGATCAAAGCTAGCGCAACGAAGCTCGATATTTACCAACATCTTTCGCGCATCGAGTTTGAGGACGACAAACTTGTGGAGTCCCGCGTAGGCGATGCGCTGGCAACGATCGACAACTCAAAGACAGCCGACGAACACGCGACTGAGATCGAAGCGCTTCTGGCCGAGGTAAGCGAGGGTGCCCAGGCAAAACTTGCCAAGTATGTTTTATATCGCCGTGCGGTCATCAATATACTTGAAAAATACCAACGACTCGGCGACGACGGCAGGCATCAGCTCGAGAAAACTGTGCACCAAACAGTATTCCCGATGCGGCATACGAGCGACACGGTGCCAGCGATGCTCTGGAATCTTTGGCTCATAGACGAGCGGCTGGCATTTCATCGATTCCTTGCATCCGATATTGCACTAAATGAACTAACGCAGATTATCAAGACGGATTCGACGGACAGACCTGACATTGCAGTGTTTAAACGCCCCATGAGTTTCACCGATTCTGAGGATCGCCCCTTCGGATCGATCGTGCTTGTAGATTTCAAGCGACCCTCCAGGAAGCAATATAGGGCAAATGACAAACACGAAGATCCGGTCCTACAAGTCACAGACTATATGCGTAAACTGCTCTCCGGCGAGGCTGTTAAGGCGGACGGCACTACGCTTCGAGTTCCGAGCGGCACACCGTTCTACGCGTACGTTATTGCAGACTTGACGCCCCCACTGATCGACTTGCTCAGGGGCCGGGGTTTCCTAGAAATGCCGGACAAAGATGGGTTCTTTCAGTACAATATGGCGTACTGCGCTTATATCGAGGTCATGGAATACGGAAAATTGATTCAAGACGCAAAGCGACGAAATAGAGCGTTCTTCTCGGCGCTTAACGTCGCAGCGGTTTGACCCGTGGGGCCGTGCGTGGCGATCGCGGATCGCAGAACGCGTTTCTTGCGATCGCGTGTAGCGTTTGAGTGATTGGCGAAGTTTCTCCCCAGACGTTCAGCCCCGCCCGCTCGCTTACAGCGATTCGTCTGCTGGCTGAGACAGCGCAACGCGGAAGGGCTTGAGTTCGGCGAGCATGACGCCGCGGCGGACGGCGGGGTCGAACTCCATGAAGGCGCGCGCGGCGGCTTCGTCGGGGGCGTCGAAGATGACGAGGCCGATGGTGTTCTTGTCGGTGGAACGTCCGGCGAGGACGAGCTTGCCGTTGGCGAGCGCCTGGCGCAGGTAGGCGAAGTGCTCGGTGACGATGGCGTCTTCCTGCTCGGTGGGTTTCTCCGGCATGCCGGGGCGAGCGGGCTTCAGGATGATGAGCCAGTGGGCCATGGCTTTGGGGGTAGGGTACGGGATGGGCGGGGGGTGCGCCGCGGTGCGTTGGCACAGCGAAACGTGCGGCGACCTGATTCAACCCGCGCCGCGCCGCGGCTCGAAGAGCGAGAGCCGGCGGCGACCGGGGGCGGGGCGCCCCCGGCTAGGCACCTGCGCCGCTTCGCGGCAAAAGCAAACCGACTCGCCGCGGGGGCGAGTCGGTGGTGGGTGTCGGGATTTCGCCGGGGATTCGATCCGCCTCTTCGTCGAGGACACCTCAGAGGCGGCTTCCGACTGCGCTCAGAAGCGTTCGCCGGAGTCCTTGATGTCGAAGTCGTTGAGCTTGGCGATGTCGGCGGTGGACTTGGACTCGAGGCGGTCGAAGCGGGAGACGAGGGCGCTGGGGTTGTCGGTGGCGAGGGCGCCGAGGCGGTTGAACTTGGTTTCGAGGATGCCTCGGAGGTCGGCGGTGGTGTTGCGCGCGTGGCCGCCGGGGTACATGACGAGCTTGGAGTCGTGCTCGTCGCCCTTCTTGTCGGTGATGACGAGGGAGGTGGGGATGCCGTCGGGGTACTTCTTGTCGTAGGACGGTCCGCCGTGCTCGAAGCGGATCTTCTGCATGAGCGCGCGGGTGACGGGGTGGAAGACGGCGGTCTCGTCCTCGCGGTAGTCGTGCGGGACGAGCATGAGGGACTTCCAGAGGGCGGTGTTGGAGTCGGACTTGTTGTGCGCGGGGAGGGACTCGCCGCGGGCGCGCATCTCGAGGGCCTTGCGCAGGAGCGTCGAGACGATGTAGGCCATGGAGTGGTCGGCGGACTGTCGGGTCTTGGGGTCCATCTTCGCGGGGTTGCCGATGATGCCGAATGCGGGCTCGTAGGCGAGGATGGTGATCTTCTTGATGTTCTTGCCTTCGGCGTCGTCGAGGAGCGCGGGCTTCTTGGCGATGAGGTCGATCATGCCCTGGAGCGCGCCGGCGGACTGATGCTCGTAGAGGCCGAGCTTGAAGTGCATGCCCATCACCGCGAAGTCCTTGCCGCTGTGCGCGAGGACGAGGTCGAAGGGCGATGGCGCGAGCTCGGTCCAGCGCTTCTTGCCGGAGGTGGTGGGCTCGAAGAAGCGGAAGACGGCCTCGGGGTTGCGGAAGATGTCGCGCGGGCCGATGAAGCCGCGCATCGAGCGGAGGACGGAGAGGACGGCGACCTCGGTGGAGATCGCGGCGGAGGCGCCCTTGCTGTCGCTGAGCTGCTTGCCGGCGCGGATGGCGCGCCAGGGGATGTAGTGCGCGACGACCATGCCGATGGCGGACTCGATCTGCTCGGCGGTGGCGCCCATCATGGCGCCGAAGGTCGCGGCGGAGGCGATGGCGCCGTGGACGACGTGGTCGATCTTGTAGGACTTGAGCGAGAAGACTTCGGCGAGGCGACCACGGATTTCATCCAGCAAGATCATGCCGCGGAGCGCGGCGGCGCCGTCGAGGCCCTTCATCTGGGCGGCGGCGATGGCGACGGGGTAGAAGTCGTTGTGGCCGAATTCGCCGGCGGTGTGCTTGAGCGCGGGGTTGTAGCCGAAGTTGGTGCCGTTGCTGTCCCACTCGCGCGCGGCGGCGGAGTTGGCGACGACGGCCTTCTCGGGCGAGACCTTCACGGACGAGCCGTAGATGGTGGCGCCGGCCTTGTTCTGGGCGACGGTGTAGTCGAGCGCTTCCTGGCGAAGGACGCGCGGGGCGTTGGTGTTGAGCGCGATGGCGGAGATCGCGGTGAACACCGAGTCCACGTGGAAGAGGTTGGTGCGGTCGATGACGGAGGCGTCGGGCTTGCCGATCTTGCCGGACATGAAGTCGACGGCGAACTGGGCGATGCCGAGCGCCTGGTTGGAGTCGGCGGGGAGGAGCGTGAAGTCGCTCGCCTTGAGGCCGGCCTTCTTCACGCGCTTCTCGAGCTCGCTGCCCTTGACCTTCGGCGCGTCGGACTTGGGCGCGGACTTCTTCGCGCCGGACTTGCCCTGCTTCTTCGCGGGCTTGTCGTTCTTCTTGGACTTGTTCTTGTTCTTGCGCGCTTCGAGCACGGCGTCGGCCATGGCGGGGGCTCTCTTCCTCTGATGGATGCGGGGCTGGATGGGGGTGGGAGGATATGCGGGCGCGGGTCGCGCGTCGAAAGTGGCGGGAAATGTGTGGGTTTTGCCGCGATGGCTCGGGAGCACCGACCGCCCGAAGCTGCGGTCGGTGGCACGAGGTTCGAGAGCGTCAGGACTGCGCGCCCAAGTAGAGGAAGCGTCCGAAGCCGATGGTGAAGAGGAGGTCGCCGTAGAGGGCGTGCTCGATGGAGGCGGCGAGGAGGGAGCGGGACTTGGCGTAGGTGCGGGCGAAGAGGAGGCCGCCGACGATGCAGAGGGCGACGGCGACGGAGTTGAGGATGATGTGACCGAACCCGAACGCCGCGGCAGAGGCGAGGGTGGCGGCGGTGATCGTGGTGAAGAGGGGCGCGTAGCGCTGGAAGAGGAAGGCGCGGAACATGAGCTCCTGGGGGTAGACGGAGAAGATGGGATAGAGCAGCATCACGAGCGCCCAGAGCGTGGTGTTGCGGCGCGGGAAGGAAAGGAAGGAGTCGGGGAAGAGAAGGAGGACAGCGCCGGCGAGGAGTGGCGCGGCGATGACGAAGCGGAGGAGGATGGCGGGGAGGTGCGCGCGGGCGCCGCGCCAGTTCCAGAGTTGTGCGCGATCGAAGGACTTGTCGAGGAGGAGATAGGCGAGGCAGACGGCGCCGCCGAGAACGAGGGATGGGATGAGGAGTCGCGCGTAGACGCGATCGACGGCGAGCGCGGCGGTGAAGAAGAGGGGGACGCCGGCGAAGAGGACGAGGAACTCGATGGCGCGGCGGACACGGCGCTGTCGCTGGAGCGGATTGGGCAGTTCCTCGGGCACGGGCGGGATGGTAGAGGCGGGAGCGGGGCGGACGGGGCGGAGTGGGCGGCTAGGATTGGCCGGATTCGCACGGGCCCTGGGTGGGGCCGTTTCTATCGAGCAACCTGAACGCGAGAGGTTTTGGCCATGGCTGACCGTACCCCTGTGATCGTCGCTGCGAAGAGGACTCCGATCGGCAAGTTCATGGGCGGTCTGAGCCGCTGCAAGGCGACGGACCTGGGTTCGTACGCGATCAAGGCGGCGCTGGCGGATGCGCCGGGCGCCGCGGAGAAGGTGCAGGAGGTCGTGATGGGCTGCGTGCTGCAGGCGTCGCTGGGTCAGAACCCTGCGCGCCAGGCGGCGCTGAAGGCGGGCCTGCCGGACTCGATGAACTGCTGGACGGTGAACAAGGTCTGCGGCTCGGGCCTGCAGGCGGCGATGCTGGTGGCGCAGGCGATCAAGGCGGGGGACATTGACTGCGGCATCGCGGGCGGCCTCGAGAACATGTCCATGGCGCCGCACATGTCGCACGTGCGCGCGGGCGTGAAGCTCGGCGACGCGAAGATGCTTGACCACATGATGCTCGACGGGCTGACGTGCGCGTTCGAGAACTGCGCGATGGGCAACAGCGCGGAGCACACGGCGCGGACGAAGAAGGTGAGCCGCGAGGAGCAGGACAAGTGGGCGGTGCGCTCGAACCAGCGTGCGGCGGAGGCGACGGCGAACGGCTGGTTCAAGCCGGAGATCGTCGCGCTCAGCGCCGAGCAGATCGGGCAGAAGGCGGGCGTCGAGGCCGACGAGGGCTTCCGCGCGGATTCAACGATGGAGAGCGTGGCGAAGCTGCGTCCGGCGTTCGAGAAGGACGGCACGGTGACCGCGGCGAACGCGAGCCAGATCAGCGACGGCGCCGCGGCGGTCGTGATCATGACCGCGGACCTGGCGAACCAGCTCAAGCTGCCGATCCTGGGGCGCATCACGGCGTACCACACGGCGGGCGTGGCGCCGAAGGAGATCTTCACGGCGCCGGGCTTTGCGATCCCCGCGGTTTTGGAGAAGGCGAAGAAGACGGTGAACGACGTGGACCTTGTCGAGCTGAACGAGGCGTTCGCGGCGCAGACGATCGCGAACATCCGTCAGGCGGAGCTGGACGAGAGCAAGGTGAACGTCTGCGGCGGCGGGATCGCGCTGGGCCACCCGATCGGCGCGAGCGGCGCGCGGGTGCTGACGACGCTGGTGCACCAGATGAAGCGGCTCAATAAGAAGACGGGTGTGGCGGCGCTCTGCCTGGGCGGCGGAAACGCGGTGGCGATGGTGGTGGAGAGGTAAGAAGGGGCTGAAGCGAGACGCGACCGTAAGGGAGCGTGCTCTTGTGCAGACGTACTTCATCACCTTCACGACCTACGGCACATGGCTTCACGGCGACGATCGTGGCTCGTTTGATCCGCGGCACAACCAGCTGAACGAGGCCCCGCTCGAGCCGCAGCGGGGGCTCGCGGCGGCCAGCGAGGATCGCCTCGTGCAAGCTTCCTACTTGCTCGATACGCCGAGTCGTCGCGTTGTCGACGAGGCCATTCGCGGTGTCTGCGCGCACCATGACTGGCCCATTCGGGCGCTCAACGTGCGCACAAACCATGTGCACATCGTTGTTGACGCCGATCAGCCTCCCGAGAAGGTCATGAACGCGTTCAAGGCATGGAGCACGCGCCGGTTGCGCGAGGCCGGCCTTGTCGGTGATGATCGACGCGTGTGGACGCGGCATGGGAGCACGCGATGGGTGCACGGGGAGCATGCACGCGAGCGTGCTGTGAAGTATGTGCTGCACGAGCAGGGCAAGGCGTTGGAGGGGGACTGAGTCGAGAAAGAGCACGCTCCCTTACGGTCGCGTCTCGCCAAGGCGAGAGCACGCTCCCTTACGGTCGCGTCTCGCCAAGGCAAGAGCACGCTCCCTTACGGTCGCGTCTCGCTGCGCCTTCGGCGGAGTCCCAGCGCGCCGAGCATCGCGAGGGACGCCGCGGCGCCGGGGGCGGGGATGATGAGCTGGAAGCCGTTGAGGTAGCCGGGGAGTCCGTCGCCGGGGGGATCGACGACGATCATGGTGAGGGTGTTGCCGGTCACGGTCACGTTGTGAATCACGTGCGTGCCGCCGAGCGTGAAGGTGTTGCCGCTGGCGCCGCCGATCGCGAACATCGAGTTGCCGTTGACGATGACGTCCGTGGAGCCGGGCGTGCCCTGCGGCGGCGCGGCGTAGGTGTAGAGCTGGTAGTTGCCGTTGATGAGGTTGTTGAACGTCACGGTGGTCGTGCCGCCCTGGACAACGGTGCCGACCTGGCGCGCATCGTTCATGAGGAGGCGATAGTCGCCGGAGTTGGTCCCGTTGTTGAACGCGAGGCTGCTCGAGCTGCCGGTGAGCGTGATGGTCGCCGCGGTCAGGACGCCGTTGATGTCGGTGAGCGCGAAGGTCGCGGCGCTGGGCACGGCGTTCCAGAAGCCGGCCTGTCCGGACGCGGCGCCGAAGGCGTTCGACGGGGCGCCGCCGCCGAGCGCGGGCGGCGCGGAGGGCTGGTCGAGGTCGATGTTGAAGGACTGGGCGTGCGCAAGGGCGGCGAAGGCGCAGGACATCGCCGCGACGAGACGAATCGGGGTGCGGGGCATGACGTGTTTCTCCCACGTTCGGCGGCGCGGCACGAGCAGGATCGGTCCGGCGCGACGGTGCGCCGGGGCCTCTCGGGTCCGCGACGTCGGTCTACTTGCTTCTTCCTTACCATCGTGGCGGCGCGACGGCAAGAGGAAACTCGCGGATGGTCATCGAGAGCAATGAAGATCGGAGCTCGGAGCGCGCGATCGGTGTTCGCGCGTTGTTCGTAGCGGCGCTGATCGGGATGATCGGCGTAGGCGGCGTCGTCGCGCTCGCGGTGTGGGCGCCGTGGCGCAGCGCGGCGGGATTCGTCGCGACACGATCCAACGAAGAGGATCTGGCGCTGCTGCGCGATTCGAGGGCGCGGGCGCTGCGCGAGGTGTGGCGGGCGCTGGAGGCCTTTCGCGCGGAGCGCGGCGAATGGCCCGAGGATCTGGATGCACTCGCGGCGTTCGATCCGGTCGTCGAGGATGCGCTCGCGCCGCCGGCGCTGTCGCGCGACGGGGCGTACGTCATCGACTTCGCGGCGCTGCACGCGCCCGCGGACGGCGGGCCGGCGCGGGTGATCGTCGATGATCCGGGCTATCGGCTTCCCGGCGCGGCGGACGCGGAGGAGCGCCTCGAGGCGTTCCGCGTCGTGCTGCTGAGCACCGGCGAGGCCGCGGGGCGGACCGAGGCAAGGCGGCGCGGGGCGCGGTTCGGGGAGTAGGCGGGCGTGCGTAGACTGAGCCCATGAGCAACACCGAGTGGTCGATGGGCTGGGCGGGGCGGCGGCTCCGCGAGATGATGGATCGCGGGTGCGTCGCTGCGCCGGGGGCGTTCAACGGGCTGGTCGCGCGAGCGGCGAAGAAGGCGGGGTTCGAGGCGCTCTACGTCTCGGGCGCGGCCGTATCGGCGAGCGCGGGGCTGCCGGACGTGGGGCTGGTGACGCAGGAAGGGTTCTGCCGCGTGATCGGCGAGGTGTCGCGGGCATCGGGGCTGCCGGTGCTGGCGGACGCGGACACGGGGTTCGGCGAGGGCGAGATGACGGCGCGGACGGTGTGGGAGTACGCGAGGGCGGGCGCCGCGGGATTGCACGTGGAGGATCAGGTCTTCCCGAAGCGCTGCGGCCACCTCGACGGCAAGGCGCTGGTGTCGATCGAGCACATGCAGGAGAAGGTGCACAGCGCGGCGAAGGCGCGGGATGCGCACACGGCGGGGCACTTCGTGGTGTGCGCGCGGACGGATGCGCGCGGGGTGGACGGGATGGACGCGGCGATCGAGCGTGCGAAGGCGTACGTGGACGCGGGCGCGGACATGATCTTCCCGGAGGGACTGGCGAGCGAGTCGGACTTCGAGCAGGTGGCGAAGGCGCTGAAGGGGCATGGCAGCGCGCGGGGGCCGTACCTGCTGGCGAACATGACGGAGTTCGGAAAGACGCCGCAGATCAGCGTGGGAAGGTTCGCGGAGCTGGGCTACTCGATCGTGATCTTCCCGGTGAGTTCGCTGCGGAGCGCGATGGGCGAGGTGGAGCGGTTGTTCGCGGGTTTGAAGCGCGACGGGCACGTCGGCGCTTCGCTCGAGCGGATGCAGGCGCGGAAGGACCTGTATGGTTTGCTCGGGTACGAGCCGGGGACGGAGTGGGAGTTCCCTGGGGTTTCGGGAGGTGGACGGTGAGCGTGGATGAGACGTGGTCCGACGAGGACGGTGAGGAATACGACGGGGACGGGCCCGCGTTGACGCCGGAGGAGGCGCGGGCGGTCAAGGACCGTCTCCACGCGAACGCTCTTTCGCACATGCAGAAAGACGTACTCGTGTGAAGAACTCGCCGCGCATATCGGCGAATGGGGATTCTTCGAGGTCGAGGATGATGAGTACGCGGCCCAGGTGAAGGTGGACTTCGTGCGCGGCTCGGGCGACCTTGTTCTGGTGCAGATCATGGTGGTCGAGGTCGGCGAGATCTCGGACGAGGGGGAGATCCTCTCGACGCTCTCCGGGTGGCCGGGCTATTACGCGGTGTCGCCCGATGGCGTCTGGCGCGAGGCTAGACTTGGGGACGACCTAGAGAGAACAGAGGAAGGATCGGACTCATGACGCAGACGGCTGACTTTGCGAAGGGGCTGGAGGGGATCATCGCCGGCGAGACGGAGATCTGCTCGATCGAGCAGGACGCTCTGATCTACCGCGGGTACGAGATCCATGACCTGGCGGAGAACGCGACGTTCGAGGAAGTGGCGCACGTGCTGCTCGTCGGGCACAAGCCCTCGCGCGAGGAGCTGGCGGCGTTCAAGAAGGAGATCGTGGCGGAGCGTTCGCTGCCGGCCCTGGTCACCGAGGTGATCCAGAAGACGGCGAAGCTGCCGAACACGGTGCCGATGGACACGCTGCGCTCGGCGGTGAGCGTGCTGGCGCACCTGGACCCCGAGTGCCAGGACAACTCCGCCGCGGCGAACCTGCGCAAGAGCAAGCGTCTGCTGGCGAAGATCCCGACGATCATCGGGCACATGCAGAACGTGATCGACGGCAAGTCGATCATCGCGCCGGACGCGTCGCTGGACCATGCGGCGAACCTGCTCTACATGATGACCGGGCGCAAGCCGACGGCGGAGGAGGCGCACATCATCGACGTGTCGCTGACGCTGTACGCGGAGCACGACTACAACGCGAGCACGTTCACGAGCCGCGTGATCGCGGGCACGCTGAGCGACATGCACGGCGCGGTGACGGGGGCGATCGCGGCCCTGAAGGGCCCGCTGCACGGCGGCGCCAACGAGGCGGCGATGGAGATGCTGAAGGAAGTCGGCACGCTCGACAACGTGGACAAGTTCATGGCGAACGCGTTCGCGACGAAGCGGAAGATCATGGGCTTCGGGCATCGCGTCTACAAGAACGGCGACCATCGCGCGGGCATCCTGCACAAGCTGGGGCGCGCGTACGCGGAGAAGAAGGGCGCCGACGCCGTGAAGTGGTTCGACATCGGCGAGAAGGCGCAGAAGATCATGCTGGAGCAGAAGAACATCCACCCGAACGTGGACTTCCCCTGCGGCATGACGTACTTCGTGATGGGGATCCCCGTGCCGCAGTACACGCCGATCTTCGTCGCGGCGCGGATCACGGGCTGGTGTGCGCACATCATGGAGCAGCACGAGAACAACCGGCTGATCCGGCCGCTGAGCATCTACAAGGGGCCGGCGACGAAGAAGTGGAAGGATTCGTAAGAGGGGGAGTGAACGCAGCGTTCGCAGAGCGCGCCGAGAGCGCGGAGACGAGACAAGTCACGAGGCCGCGCGATGGTGAATCGCGCGGCCTTTCTTGTTGGGGCGAGGAGAAGTGAGTGAACGCGAAGGACGCGAAGGACACGAAGAACGGAGAATTGAACACAGAGGTCGCAGAGGGGGAAGGGGCAGAGCCTGCGATCTGGGATCTGAGATTTGAGATTTGAGATTTGAGAAATGACAGGGCCGCGCGATGGTGAGTCGCGCGGCCTTGTTCGTTGGTGAGGGGATGAGTCTCGGCGCGGGCGTGTAGCGCGTCACTACTCGCGGCGGCGTCGCGGGAGGGCGACGAGGCCGGCGAGTCCGGCGAGGAGCGCGCCGCCCGGCGCGGGGATGTGGGCCGCGTGGACGCGGAAGACCATGTCGTTGTAGTCCATGTCGGAGCTGCTCGAGATGATGTCCTCGATGTGGACCTTCTGCGCGAAGGTGTCCACGCCGGCGACGGGCGAGCCGATGGCGAAGAATGTGCTCGTCGAGCCGTCGGTGCGCGTCACCTGGCCGGTGGGCGCGGCGCTCACGCCGTTCGTGATGCGATAGGCGAAGTGAAGGATGGAGTCGCCGGCGAAGACGTCGGGCAGCGGGACCGTGTAGCCGACGGTCGTGCCGTGGTTGTGGAAGAGGAACTGGCCGAGGCCGCTCGAGTCGGAGGAGGCGGCGTAGGTGATGACGTCGTCCTTCTCGGCGCCGAGGAAGTAGAGCGCGCCCTTGGCGCCGGCGGACTGGGAGAGGAACTCCACGGACACGCTGGAGCGGAAGGGGAGGACGACGGGCGAGCCCGGGATGAACGAGGCGTTGGCCGTCGTCGCGAGGGCGAGGGTCGAAGCGGTGAGCGTGAAGAGCGTGCGCATCGTGAGGTTCTCCGGCTGTGCGAACACAGGGTGGGCAAACTCGAAAGGAGCCCGGGCGTGCGTCGGATGCCCCCGCCCGGGGCGCCGCGTCGTCGTGGCCCCTGCGAAGGCCCGCCACGGCGGTCGACACGGGGAATGTGGGAAATGCGCCGCGGGGGGCAACGCGATGGCGCGGGTCCATTCGCGCTTATCCGCGGGGCGCGGATAAAAGCGTGGCTGGTCGCGGATCGCGGCTTCCGGGGGTTGGGGTTGTGCGGGCGGGGGGCGTGATGGGACGTGGTGCTACAGTGGCGGTCCGCGTCGGCAGGGCGCCGCGCGATGGGATGGGTGGGTGCAGCGCGAGCGAGTCATGAGCGTGACGAAGACAGGCGGAGCGTCGGCGGGCGGGGTGACGATCAATCGACTGCGCGAGCTGAACGAGGAGTTCCAGCAGCAGGAGAAGCAGATCCGCCTGGGGGGCGGTCTGAAGGCGATCGATCGCCAGCACGAGAAGGGCCGGCTGACGGCGCGCGAGCGCGTGGACAAGCTGCTCGATGATCCGAAGAATTTCTTCGAGATCGGGCTGTGGTCGGCGTGGGGGATGTACGAGGAGCACGGCGGCGCCCCCGGAGCGGGCGTGGTGACGGGCGTGGGCCCGGTCGAGGGGCGCGAGTGCATGATCATCGCGAACGACGCGACGGTGAAGGCCGGCGCGTTCTTCCCGATGACGTGCAAGAAGATCATCCGCGCGCAGATGGTGGCGCAGATGGCGCGCCTGCCGCTTCTGTATCTGGTGGACTCCGCGGGCGTCTTCCTGCCGCTGCAGGAGGATGTGTTCCCCGACACCGACGACTTTGGGCGCATCTTCCGCAACAACGCGGTGTTCAGCGCCGAGGGCATCCCGCAGATCGCGGCGATCATGGGCTTCTGCGTCGCGGGCGGCGCGTACCTGCCGGTGCTGTGCGACACGCTCTTGATGACGGAGGGGAGCGGGCTGTATCTGGCGGGGCCGGCGCTGGTGAAGGCCGCGATCGGTCAGACGGTGACGGACGAGGACCTGGGCGGCGCGCTGATGCACGCGAGCGTGTCGGGCACGGTGGACTTCAGGGAGAAGGACGACGAGGCGTGCATCGCGCGGATTCGGTCGATTCTGAAGAAGGCATCAAGGCATCAAGGCAGTGAGGCATCGAGGGGGGCGGACCCGGAGCGGAGCGCTGAGGACGTCTACTCGATCTTCACCGACAAGATGGGCGGGCAGTACGACACACGCGAGATCTTGAAGTGCATCGTCGATGCGGGCTCGATGGACGAGTACCGCGCCGAGTACGGCGGGACGGTCGTGTGCGCGTACGCGACGATCGACGGGCGGGCCTGCGGCATCGTGGCGAACCAGAAGAAGGTCGTGAAGCCGGCGGAGGGCGGGATCCAGATCGGCGGCGTGATCTACCACGACTCGGCGGACAAGGCGGCGCGGTTCATCATGGACTGCAACCAGAAGAAGCTTCCGATCGTGTTCGTGCACGACACGACGGGCTTTATGGTCGGCAAGGAGAGCGAGCAGCACGGCATCATCCGCGCGGGCGCGAAGATGGTGAACGCGATGGCGAACTGCGTGGTGCCGAAGATCGCGCTGATCATCGGCGGCTCGTACGGCGCGGGGAACTACGCGATGTGCGGGCGGGCGTTCGATCCGTTCCTGTCGCTGGCGTGGCCGGGGAGCAAGTGCTCGGTGATGGGCGCGGCACAGGCGACGGGGGTGCTGGCGATGATCGAGCAGAAGAGCCGCGAGCGCAAGGGTGAGGAGATCGACGAGCAGACGCGCCAGCAGATCCTCAAGGCCGTGCACGATTCGTACACGGAGCAGCAGGACATCCGTCACGGCGCGGCGAGGGGGTGGCTGGACCGGGTGATCCAGCCGCAGAACACGCGGCGGGAGCTGGCGACGGCGCTGAAGCTGACGGAGGGGTGGGATTTCGATCGTCCGTTCCGGACGGGGGTTTTGCAGACCTGAGGGGGCTGATCCAATAGGGAATCCCGGGTCAGATTAAAGGGGTCATAACCGGTCGCGCCGATATCAAGCGGGGAATCGCTTGTCCACCCCCCATACGACTCATATGATGTAATCAGAGCCTGCGGGTTGCGGGCCATGATCGGGACACTAGATGGGCAATTCGGTAGATAAGCGCGAAGCGCCGATCGGACTGCGTCACGACGGTGAGCGGCAGGTTGTGGTTACCCCATCAACGATGGACCGCTTTGTGCTTGCCCAAGCGGACGCAGTCCGCGCTTGCGTGAACCAGGCTCAGAGTTCCGCGTTTCAAGCTCTCCTGCGAGAGAAGCTCAATCGTCTGCGAACAACGGTCGCCACCTGGTGTGCCAGCAAAGACGATGTCGTGCGTGCGTATTTCGGTCATCGTGAGAGCGATCGTTGGCTGCTGGTAATTCTTCTCCAACGACCGGATCACGCATTTGACCTCGATGATGCTGTAACCGAGCTCGATCTTCAACTTTCGCGGGATGTGCCAGAGTTTCCAACGTCGTTGCTTACGCTTCCTGCCGATCGTCCGGAAGCGCTCGAGGCTTTTCTCGATGTCGAGGACGCGGTAGAGGTCTATGCCAGCTCTCGCGGATCATCGGGCGGCCGCTAAGCGGTTTCGCGCCCTTTATGACGCAATTCCGCCGGAACACGTCGAGGGGCGGGTGCTGGCACTGTTCTATTCCGCCTTGCATCTTGTTGAAGCTGTCGCTGCGTCCGAGGGCAAGCACAACAGAGATCATTCTCGGCGCGAGGTCTTCCTAAAGCGCGATCACGTCGCGATGTGGAAGCATTATCGTCCGCTGCATGAGGCTTCTGAGAAGGTTCGCTACCTCGCGGGGGGACAGATCGGCATGACAGCCGAACAAGTCGAGCATCAGCTTCGACGTAAGAATCTCCGGGCATTCGAGTTGTGGTCGGCGAAGGTCCTTGGAGACGAACCGGAGTTGCAGACTCTTGAGAAGAAGCTGCCGCCCGCCGCGCTGCCCATTTCCTCCAGTGACTAGCCCTGAACTCACCTCTTCCCCACCGCTTCCGCCAAGCGCACCACCGCCGCCTCGACGCGCTTGAGCTCGCGCATCGAGGACGTGTGCAGCATGTCCATCCACGCCCAGATCTTCACGGCGGCGACGGCCTGCATGCTGAAGAGGAAGCCCGCGGCCCAGGCGATCTGGGCGTGGGTGCTGTCGACGCCGAAGAAGTTGATGGCGCAGACGATGGCGACGATGAACCAGAGCAGGGACAGCGTCCAGGTGATGATCGTGAGCCACCAGCGCCGCGTGTGGAAGGTCGCGACGGCCATCTCGATGATGGATTCGTCGCTCTTCTCGCCGGTGAGTTCGTCGCGCAGGGCGTCGAGGACTTTGCGGAGTTCATCGTACGAGTTCATGATTCGATCCTTTCGGGGAGCGCGGCGCGGAGTTTTTCGCGCGCGTGGTGCAGTCGGGACTTGACGGTGCCGGGAGGGATGTCGAGGGCCGCGGCGATGTCGGCGATGGAGAGGCCTTCGGCGTAGTGGAGCGCGACGACGGTCGCGTGGTCCCCTGGAAGAGCGCGGAGCGCGGCGCGGAGGGCGCCGGCGGAGGAGTTGTTCTCGGGCAGCGCGTCGGCGGCGCGCTGTGCGGCGAGCGCTTCGGCGTGGAGGCGGGGCCAGGCGCGCCGGCGACGGACGCGGCCGCGGGTCCAGTCGGCGGCCTTGTTCGCCACGATGCGCAGCGCGAAGGCGTGGAAGGCGCGGGGGTCCTTGAGTCGATGGATGCGCCGGACGATGGCGAGCCAGGATTCCTGCGCCACGTCGGCGGCTGCGTCAGCGTCGTCGGTGAGTCGCAGCGCGTGGCGGAGGACGAGCCCCTGGTTGCGCGCCACGAGGAGGGCGAGGGAGGCCTCGTCTCCGGATTGGGCCCGGAGGACGAGCCATTCGTCGGTGATGTGTTGGGACGCGCGGAGCACAGGGAACAGGGTCGCTCGAAGGGGCCGACCGGTTCAACGTCGGCCGAAAACGTCCGAGATCGTGCTCAACCCTTTCGGAGGGGGGCCGGAACGGGGGACGCGCCGCGGGGGTTTGTTCGTCATAGACGGGCATTTGCCGCGAGGGGAGGCCCTTGCCGCGAGAGGATGCGGATTGGATCGTCGATATCGATGCTCGGCCCGGCGGCCAATGGTTGTCCGGCGGGCCAAGGTGCTTTCGGTGGAGCAGCGATGTCCATCCCCCTTCGTCGGCACGAGGCCCAGCGCCTGGATGCGCTGTGCGAGTGCGACATCCTCGAGACGGACCCGGAATCCTCCTTCGACGACCTGGCGCGCCTCGCGGCGCAGGTCTGCGAGGCGCCGATGGCGGCGGTGAGTCTGGTCGCGGCGACGCGTCAGTGGTTCAAGGCGCGCGTCGGGCTCGAGATGCACGGCTCGGCGAGAGACGTCTCCTTCTGTGCGCACGTCGTCGCGTCCGGCGACACGATGGTGATCGCGGATGCGCGCCAGGACGAGCGATTCCGTGACAACCCGTTCGTGACGGGCACGATGGCCGTGCGGCTCTACGCCGCGGCGCCGCTGACGACGGCGGACGGCCACGTCCTCGGCACGCTCTGCGTGATGGACCGTCGGGCGCGGGCGCTCGACCAAGGCCAGGTGCGGGCGCTCGAGACGCTGGCGCGGCAGGTGACGGCGCAGCTCGAGACACGGCGGATGATCCGCGAACTCGAGCGGACGCAGGAAGAACTCCAGAAGGCGCGGCGCCTCGCGGACAGCGCGAACCTCGCGAAGAGCGAGTTCCTCGCGAACATGAGCCACGAGATGCGCACGCCGCTGACGGCGATCCTCGGCTTCGCCGACCTGATCGCCTCGAACGAGCTGTCGGGCGAGGCGGAGGCGGAAGGCCTGCGCTCCATTCGGCGCAGCGGCGAGCACCTCCTGGCGCTGATCAACGATCTGCTGGACCTGGCGAAGGTCGAGTCCGGCGAGGTGACGCTGGAGCGTGCGCCGTTCTCGGTCTGGGACGTGGTGCGCGATGCGGGCGCGCTGGTGCGGGTGCGGGCGGAGCAGAAGGGCCTGGCCCTGCTGCTCGAGCGCGCCGACGACGTGCCCGAGTTCACGATGGGCGACGCGACGCGCGTCCGCCAGGTGCTCGCGAACCTCCTCGACAACGCGGTGAAGTTCACGGACCGCGGGTCGGTGCACGTGGGCGTGCGCGGCGTGGCGGGGCGCGTGGTCTTCGTCGTCACCGACACCGGGATGGGCATGTCGAGCGACCAGCTCGACCGGTTGTTCAAGCCGTTCGCGCAGGGCGAAACGGGCTTTGCGCGCCGGTTCGGCGGCGCGGGGCTCGGGCTCTCCATGGCGCGCCGGCTCGTCGAGTCGATGGGCGGCGTGATGGAGGTCGAGAGCAGCGCCGGGCGCGGCAGCGTGTTCACCGTGACGATCCCCCTGGAGCCCGTCGCGGCGCCGGCGTCGGTGACGGTCGGCGCGCCGACGCCGCACCGGCTGGACGGCGTGCGCATCCTCGTGGCCGAGGACGGCGACGACAATCTTCATCTCCTCCGGCACGTGCTTAACGGCGCGGGCGCGGCGGTGATCGCGGCGCGGGACGGCGACGAGGCCGTCCGGGCGGCGCTGGAGGCGCAGCGCGAGTGCCGCGCGTTCGATGTGATCCTCATGGACGTCCAGATGCCGCGGACCGACGGGTGCGTCGCGACGCGCCGGCTCCGGGCCGAGGGGTACACCGGCGCGATCATCGCGCTCACGGCGCACGCAATGCAGGACGATCGCGAGCGCTGCCTCGAATGCGGCTTCGACGACTACGCGACCAAGCCCATCGAGCGTGCGAGCCTGCTGGCCCGCTGCGCCGCGTGGGCGAAGGGCGGTCGATTCAGCGCGCCGGAGCCGTCGGCCCGATCGATCGCGGCGTAGGCGGACGCGCCGCCGCTACCATCTGCGGCGATGGGCGACCGTGTCCGCATCACCGATGTCTCGCCGCGAGACGGGCTCCAGAACGAACGCGCGATCGTTCCCGTGGCCGACAAGCTGCGCCTCGTCCGTGCGCTGCTGGCGACCGGGGTGGACGAGGTGGAGGCGACGAGCTTCGTGTCTCCGAAGTGGATTCCGCAGTTGGGGGATGCGGAGGAACTGCTGGAAGGCATCCAGGCATCGAGGCATCAAGGCATCAAGTCGGCCCTTTCGGCGCTCGTGCCGAACGAGAAGGGGTTCGAGCGCGCGGCGGTGTTTCATGAGCGGCTGAAGGACGCGGGGTATCCGAGCGGCCTGAAGATCGCGGTGTTCACGGCGGCGTCGGAGACGTTCTCGAAAAAGAACACGAACGCGACGATCGCGGAGACGATCGAGCGGTTCCGTATGTTCGTGCCGCGGGCGATCGGGATGGGGATGGACGTGCGGCTGTATGTCTCGTGCGTGGTGGCCTGTCCGTTCGAGGGCGCGATCGCGCCGTCGAAGGTGCGCGAGGTGTGTGACCGGCTGCTGGAGTTGGCGCCGCGGGGCGAACTGGATCTGGGCGACACAATCGGCGCCGCGCGCGAGGAGGACATCGACCGGCTGCTGGAGGTGTTCGACGGGCGCGAGCGGGCGGCGATGACGCTGCATCTGCACGACACGTCGGGGCGTGCGGCGGCGTGTGTGCGCCGGGCGCTGCAGCGCGGCGTGCGATCGTTCGATGGGGCCGCAGGAGGGCTGGGTGGCTGCCCGTACGCGAGCACGCCGGATCGGCGCGCGCCGGGGAACATCGGGACGGAGCTGCTGGTGCGGACGGTGCACGAGGCGGGGTTCGAGACGGGTGTGGACGAGGGAGCGCTGGCGGAGGCGGGGCGGATCGCGCGGGAGATCGTGGGGCGGGGTTGAACGCCTTTCCCATACTCTGAGCTCGCCCATGAGGGGAGAGGGGTTAGGATCGGGGCATGATCCGGCTGGAGCATCGTGGTGCGGTGGCGGTGGCGACGTTGTGCCGCGCCGAGAAGCGCAACGCGCTGACGCCGGAGATGCTGCGCGACCTGGCCGAGGCGGCGACATCGCTCCGCGAGGCGCCGTCGCCGGTGGATGGCGAGAAGTCGCGGGCGCTGGTGCTGGCGGGCGAGGGGCCGGTGTTCTGCTCGGGGTTCGATCTGAGTCTGTGCCGCGATGACGAGCTGGCGATGGCGGCGCTGCTGACGTCGCTCTCGCACGCGGCGCGGGCGCTGCGCCGGTTGCCGATCCCGGTGGTGTGCGCCGCCGGCGGCGGCGCGGTGGCGGGTGGCTGTGCGCTCGCTGCGGCGTGTGACTTCGTGATTACGGACGAGCGCGCCAAGATGGGGTACCCGGTGGTGCGCCTGGGTGTGAGCCCGGTGGTGTCGCTGCCGATGCTGGAGCCGCGGGTGGGCTGGGGTCGATCGCGCGAGCGGATGCTGGACCCGGAGACGGTGAACGGCGCGGAGGCGGTGAGGATCGGCCTGGCGCACGAGTGCGTGCCGACTCCGGAGGCGGCGCGTGGGCGGGCGATCGAGGTGGCGGAGATGTTCGCGAAGAAGCCGCCGCACGGGTTGGCGACGACGAAGCGCTGGCTGAACGAGATCGACGGTTCGGACGACGATGCGCGGGCGGACGCGGCGCTCGCCGTATCGCTCTCGCTGGCGGGCGGGGCGGAGGAGCGCGAGCGGCTCGAGGCGATGTGGAGGAGGTAGCGATGGGCGCGGAGATGGCGACGCTGACGGTGGAGAACGGGATCGCGACGCTGACGCTGAACCGGCCGGACGCGCGCAACGCGATGTCCCCCCCGCTGCTCGCGGCCCTGATGGATCGCGTCGGCGAGCTGGCGCGGCGCGAGGATGCGCGGGTCTGCATCGTGACCGGCGCCGGCAAGTCGTTCTGCGCGGGGATGGACCTCAAGGCCGTGCTCGACGAGCCCGGGGCGCCGGCACGTCTGCTCGAGACCATCGCGGAACTGACCCTGGCCATCCGGGCGCTGCCGATCCCGACGATCGCGCGGGTCAACGGCGCGGCGATCGGCGGCGGGTGCGGGCTGGCGTGCGTCTGCGACCTGGGCGTGACGCACCCGGAGGCCAAGATGG
>JBGTSD010000015.1:0-43266 GCA_041940385.1 Phycisphaerales bacterium
GCGGCGAGTTCGAGTACGCCGGCGCCATCGACGCCTCCAGCATCGCGCGCTGGAACGGCGCCACGTGGTCAGCGCTCGGCGGAGGCGTCGCCGGCGTCGTGCATGCGCTCACGGTGTTCAACAATGACCTCTACGTCGGCGGATCGTTCGCCGCCGTCTCGAACCCGGCCGCACGCCATATCGCGCGATGGGACGGCGCCGCGTGGAGCGCGCTCGGCGCCGGACTCACCGGCTCCACCGCCGTGCGCGCCCTCGCCGTGCACGACGACGGCTCCGGGGGCGGCGAAGACCTCTACGTCGGCGGCGTCCTCACGCTGGTCAACGGCATGGACCTCGGCGACGTCGCCCGCTGGGACGGCGCCGCGTGGTCCGCTGTCGGACTGCCCGTCGGCCATTCCGTCTACGCGCTCGCCTCCGCGGCCTACGAAAATGGGGTCGCGCTCTGGGCCGGCGGCAACCTCGGCTTCATTGGAGAGAACAGCGCCGAACGACTCGCCGTCTTCGCGAACGGTGCCTGGACCGGCAACGCCGGATCGGGCAGCGCCGTCGTCAACGCGCCCATCAACGTCATCGCCGCCACCGTCGAAGACGGCGTGCCCGTGTTCTACGCGTCCGGACCCTTCACCGCCGCGGCCGGCGCCACCAACGCCAACCGCATCGCCCGCTGGAACGGCCTGCACTTCGAATCGCTCGGCGCCGGCCTCAACGCGCCCGCCGCCGTGATCATCCCGCGCGACGACGGCCTCTACGTCGGCGGCCTCTTCACGCAGGCCGGCGGCGCCGAGGCCAACTACATCGCCCGCTGGAACGGCGCCGCGTGGGAGAACTTCGCGCCCGGACTCGGCTCCGATGTCTTCGACATGCGCTTCCACGACTTCGGCGAGGGCGAACGCCTCGTCGTCGGCGGATTCGTCGAGCAGAGCAAGGGCCCCGCGCTCAACCACATCGCCATCTGGGACGGCGCCGCGTGGCAGCCGCTCGGCGACGGCGTCAGCGCCACCGTCTCCGCCGTCGAAGTCTTCGACGGCGATCTCTACATCGGCGGCCTCTTCCCCTTCTCCGGTTCGACGACGGTCAACTCCGTCGCTCGCTGGAACGTCGATCACTGGGAAGCGCTCCAGGGCGGCCTCGCGCTCTCTCCGCTCGGCGGGCCGTTCCCGAGCATCCCCATCGTCTCCGACATGCTCGTCTTCGATGGCGAGCTCTTCGTCGCCGGTCACTTCGATCAAGCTGGAAACATTCCCGTCTCCAATGTCGCGCGCTGGGACGGCGTCGCCTGGTCCGATGTCGGCGGCGGCGTGCCATTCCTCGTCAACGCGCTCGCCATCCACGACGACGGAAACGGCCCCGCGCTCTACGCCGCGGGCGCACGCCTGAGCAACACCCTCAAGACCCCCGTCCTCGCCCGCTGGGACAGCAGCGCGTGGGACCTGATCGACACCGATCTCACGCCCTCGACCATCATCGCCACCATCGCCTCCGGCGTCGTCAGCGCGCGCAACTCACTCCTCGTCGGCGGCTCGTTCCAGTCCATCGGCGGCGTCCCCTCCCCCTACCTCTCCGCGCTCCTCGGCTGCGACGCGATCTGCCTCGCCGACCTCGACGGCGACAACTTCGTCGGCTTCGCCGACCTCAACGTCGTCCTCAGCCACTTCAACCAGATCGGCGAGAACATCCCCGGCGACATCGACGACGACGGCCAGGTCGGCTTCGCCGACCTCAACATCGTTCTCTCCCAATACAATGTCGCGTGCGAGTAGCGCCGCTGCGGCTCAACACTCCGTATTGAACGCGCTCACGATCAGGTTGAGATCGGCGAAGTCCACATCGCCGTCGCCGTCCGCATCGCCCGGCAGATCTTCGCCCACCGTGTTGAACATCGATAGCACGGTGTTCAGGTCGGCGAAGCCGACGAACCCATCGCCGTCCAGATCGCCGACGCACGCGGCGACGACGCAACTCCGCCACTCGGCGAAGTTCACCGACAACTCCGCGCCGGCTGATGCGAACTCGCCGCCCGCCACGAGCGTGAGCGCCCCGGCGTCGGCCCATCGAGATAACGCCAACGCGGCGCCGCTCGTCACGCCGTCCGTTGCGGCGCTCCATGACGCGCCATCCCACCGCGCGATGCGCTGCGCGCCGGTTCCCCCGATCGTCGTGAAATTGCCCGCCGCGAACAACGCCGCGCCAAGGTGATCGTGGATCGGCGTCAACGCGTACACCCGAGCGTTGGCGCCCCCGCCCACGACGGTCCATGCCTGCCCGTTCCACCGCGCCACATACCCGATGAATTGGCCGCCCGCGTACAGCGCCGGCCCCGAGCCGTCATCGAATACCGCCAGCGCGTTGACCGGGCCCGACAATCCCGCACCGACCGGATGCCAGACCTCGCCGTCCCACTTCGCCACCCGAAGCGCCGGCGCGCCGCCCGCGCTCAGAAACTGACCACCGACAAAGAGCGCAAGCCCCGACCCGTCATCAAACGCCGCCAGCGAGAGAACTTCGTTGTTCACGCCGAGTCCCAGTGCCGACCAGTTCGTCCCGTCCCACCGCGCGATGTTCTTCGCCGACTCAACACCCGACATCGAGAACGAGCCGCCGACGTACAACGCCGGGCCATCGCCGATGTCGAAGGCCCCGATCACCGCGCCGTAACTGTTCAACCCCGATCCCATCGCGCTCCACGACGCGCCGTCCCACCGGGCGACCGACTTGGCGGACACGCCCCCGGCCTCCGCAAAGAGGCCCGTCACATAGAGCGCCTCGCCGCCGCCGTCGTCGAACACCGTCATCCCACGAACCGACCCTGCCACGCTCCCGCCGGGCAGCGCCGACCAGTACGCGCCGTTCCACTGCGCGATCCCCTGCCCCGGCCGTACGAAATCCCCACCCGCGATGATCACCTCGTCGTCGCCGGAACCCCAGGAGGCGATCGCCCGCACCCGCGCATCGGGTCCGCGCCCGACGTTCTGCCAACCGCCGTCCCGACTCCACTGCGAAATGTAATTGGTGATGGTTGTCGTCCAGAGGATGCCCCCGGCGAAGAGCACCGGATCTCCGCCCGTCCCATCGTCGAATACGGCGAGTGCCCTGGCGGAGTGGCCGGCCAACCCTGGAGTCGCCACGAACGCCTGTTCGCGCCACCGGATCATGCTCTGGCAGACGATGCTGTCCACCCGCTGGAACGTGCCGCCGATCCAGAGCGCTGGACCAGAGCCATCGTCGAACACGCTCAGCGACTCGCCAACGGCGTTGGAAACGTGCCCATGAAGCGTCCACGACGCACCGTTCCATCGGGCCAGGATGTCTCTGTCCAAGTAGTTGGGGCCGAAGCCCCCCGCAACAAACAGTGTCGGACCGTCCCCGTCATCGAACATCGCGATCGCTTGCGCAAATCCGGAGCTGATGCCCGCCCCGAGCGATGACCACGTGTCGCCATCCCACCGCGCAACCCTGTTCGCCGGAACGCCGCCGATCGAAACGAAGTCGCCGCACGCGAAGAGAACAGGCGCTCCGTTCTCCGTCGCCGCGAGCAATCCTCGAACCTCGCCGGACTGGCTCAGCGCAATCGGATCGAACGCCCCGCCGCCCCAGCGACCAAAGCGGCTGTAGGGCCCGCCCGAATTCGTCGCCATGAAGCCCGCAAGAAACAAGCTCGCCACCGAACTGTCGTCGAAGACCTCCATCTCGAAGATCTCGCCGTGGAGCCGCGGCTCGGGGACGGACCACGTCTCACCGTCCCAGCGCATCAGCGCGATGTCTGTTCCGATCTCCGGCAGTGTGAACTCACCCCCGAGGTACAGCGCCGGCCCGTCGCCATCATCGAACACCTTCATGGCGCGCACCGTCGCCGTGGTCGGCCCGCCCGGCAGATCCCTCCACGCGCCGTCCACCAGACGAGCTACCGACACCACTGGGATGCCCCCCGCGGCGTTGAATCGGCCCCCCGCATACAGCGCCGCGCCTGAGCCGTCGTCAAAGGCCTGAAGCGACATCACCTCGGAATTCAGTCGCTGCAATCCGGTCGAAACGCCAGTCGTCCAGCCCGGCTCGCACGCAGACGGATCCACGCCTGCAAGCGCCCCGCGCGGCGCCGCCGCCATCACCGGCAGACCGACCACGATCAACCAACGCACGAGCCAACTACGCATCGCGACCTCCAATGCCGGCGCCCGACTACCACAAGATCCGACCACCCCGCAGACTGTCAAGGGAAACCTTGGCCGCTTCCGCGTGAGATCCTCGAGTCCGCACCAGTCCAGGACCCCCGCCAGGCCCGGCCGCGGCCAGCGGCCGAACGGCTAGTATTGCCCCCCATGGCCCCCCTGATGACCGCCCAGACCTTCGTCTCCGTCCTGACGATCCTCATCGTCGTCCACGTGATCCTCGTCACGTGCGCCTACCTCATCTACTTCGAACGCAAGATCTCCGCCTACATCCAGGACCGCATCGGGCCCAACCGCGTCGGCTTCGACTTCGGCGTCCTCCCCATCAAGTTCGGCTTCTGGGGCCTCGGCCAGTCCCTCGCCGACGGCCTCAAGTTCCTCCTCAAGGAGGACTACGCCCCCCAGGGCGCCGACAAGGCCCTCTTCACCCTCGGCCCCGTCGCCATCATCATCCCCGCCCTCATCGGCTTCGCCATCGTCCCCTGGGGCGGCTACATCGACATCCCCCAGATCGCGCCCTTCGGCCTCCTGATCACCGAGGGCGGGCGCGCCCAGGTCGTCGGCGCCGACATCAACATCGGACTCATCTACGTCCTCGCCGTCGCCTCGCTCGGCGTCTACGGCGTGACCCTCGGCGGCTGGGCCTCCAACAACAAGTACTCCTTCTTCGGCGGCCTTCGAGCCACCGCGGGCATGATCTCCTACGAGATCCCCCTCGGCCTCTCCATCCTCGCCATCGTCATCCTCACCGGCGCCGTCCAGCCCGACACGCTCACCGAGATGCAGATCGCCGGCACGTGGAACGTCGTCGCGATGCCCCTCGCCGCGCTCCTCTTCTTCGTCTGCATCCTCGCCGAGGCCAACCGCGCGCCCTTCGACAACGCCGAGGCCGAGCAGGAGCTCGTCGGCGGCTACCACACCGAATACTCGTCGATGCGCTTCGCGCTCTTCTTCCTCGCCGAATACGCGCACATGATCACGAGCGCCGCGATCCTCTGCATCCTCTTCTTCGGTGGCTACCACCTGCCGTTCGTGAAGTGGACGCACCCCGAGGCCGTCGGCCTGCTCCCCGCGCTCGTCAAGTTCCTCGTCCTCTTCACCAAGATCGTCCTCATCGTCTGCTTCGAGATGGTCATCCGCTGGACGATCCCCCGCATCCGCTACGACCAGGTCCTCAAGCTCGCCTGGGGCGGCCTCATCCCCGTCTCGATCGCGCTCGTCGTCGCCACCGCCGTCTTCGTGCACTTTGGCTGGACCAGCGTCTGGCAGATGCTCCTGCTCAACGTCGGCCTCACCGCCGTCGTCCTCGCCGTCCTGCCCTTCATGCCCAAGGCCGACGTCAACAAGCGCCTCCCCATGGCCGGCTCACGCTTCAGCCCGCTCCCCGGCGAACGCGCCTCGAGCGCGCCGTCCCACCCCATCGCGATCAGCGACGACGCGCTCGCCGATCGCACGCCGGGCCGCGGCGTCGTGACCATGCACTGAGATCCATTGCGCATCCTCTGCATCGACCTCGGCGACAAGCGCACCGGCCTGGCCGTCGGTGACACCGAGGTCCGCATCGCCTCGCCCCTTGAAGTCGTCGAACTCCCGATGAAGACCGGCGCCCCCGGCCCGCCCGGCGATGCGCTCCTCAACGCCATCGCCTTCAAGGCGCAGGAGCAGAGCGCCGCCATGCTCCTGGTCGGACTGCCCCTCAACATGGACGACACCGAAGGCCCCCGCGCCGAACTCGTCCGCGCCTTCGGCGAACGACTCGCGCAGCGCGTCGGCCTTCCTGTCCAATACCAGGACGAACGACTCACCAGCGCCGACGCCGACTGGAGCATGTCCCAGTCCCGCCTCACCCGCGGCCAGAAGAAAAAACGCCGCGACGCCCTCGCCGCCGCCGCGATCCTGCGCGACTATCTCGAAGCGCTGCCCTGATCGCGGCCGCCACCCCATCCTGCGAGACGCGACCGTGAGGGAGCGTGCTCCCCGTGCCACCGACCGCAGCTCTGGGCGGTCGATGCGGATCTCATGCAACACCGAAGGCGCGCAAGAGTCGCTTGCCACGAATGGAGGTCGCGTCAGCGGCCGGAACTCGTGGACAGCTGCAGTCGCATCTACCCCACAAACCCGCGCGAGCGCCCTCGCCTCGCCCGTCCTCGGGCGTGCGCACGTAGCCAGGGGTGCAGGTCGCGCCAGCGACCGGAACCCCTGGTGAGCAACGTCAAAATCGGCCTCGCCCGGCATCGGGCGAACGCCCGCCCGCAGCCGGGCGGATTGAATATCGCGTCCGAGACCCGGGGTTCCGCTCGCGAACTCGCTCCACCCCGGGCTACACACGTACGCCCGAAGACGGGCGACCTGCAATCAGCCCTCTTTCTTGCCCTTCCCTCCGAACACCAATCCCACCACACCCCCCACCATCATCAGCGCCCCCGGCCCGCCGATCGTCAGCACCGACACCACATGCCGGTCCGCGCCCGACGGCAGCATCCCCAGCGCGAACCGATTCGGAATCTCCTCCAGCTCCCCGTGCGCATCGTGGATGCCCGTTCCTTCGAACAGATCCGCCAGCGACTCCTGCTCCGCCTCGCGCGCGGCCCGATCCGCGTCGTAATACCGCGTCCACGCCGCGCGCCCCGTCGCGTTCCACAGGACCAGCGCCTGCGCCGCCACCGCCGCGCCCAGCGCGATCATCAGAACTCGAATCAGCACGCGCATCACGGCGTCAGCGTCCCGCCTCCGGCGACACCGTCGAGAGCAGCAGGAACTGGTCGATCACGATCTCGTCCGAAACCTTGCCGCTCTGCATCGCCGGATCATCCACGGCCACGCCGAAATCACTCAGCTTCACCGCGTACTCGCAGCGGATCGCCATCAGGTCGCCCGGCGCCCGCGCCTTGGTCTTCTCGCTCTCGGGCATCGACGTGATCCGCGCCGGGATCGACATCGACTTGGTCACGCCGTGCATCGACAGATCGCCGACCAGCGTCACGTCCCACGTCGTGAAGCCCTGCTCCTCCTTCGCGACCTTCGGGCTCTCGACGCTCTTGAGCACGAACACGATGTCCGGATGCGACGTGGCGTTCATCCAGCGCTCGCTCTGCAGGTGCTCGTCGCGCATCGGGATGCCCGTGTCCAGCGACGCCACCGGCAGCACGAACTCGCCCGCCTTCAATGCGCCCGCAGGCCCGTCGCTCGGCGCCACGGCGTACCCGATCACGCGGCTCGACGTCCCCTTGATGTGCTCGAACGGCGCATCCGACGTGAACACGATCTGGCCGTCCTTCCCCGGCAGCACGTAGTACACCTTCCCCATCGACGCATGCTCCGCCGGCGGAACGAGGGTCATCCCCTTCTCGCTCTTCGGCGCCGCGGCCGTCGCCGCGCCCGCCACCACCATGGCCAGACCCGCCGCCCACATCGCTGTTCGAACCGTCATGCCGCTTCTCCTTCGTCAGGTGCGCCGCGCCCCGCCCGTCTGGGCACGACGCCGCATCGTTTGCTCGTTCCGGGGGTCGGACCGAAGCGCCGAACCCGGTTTCCTTCGATCCGTGAACGCGCCCGGATGCCGGGCGTCTAAGGTGAGACAGGATAAACGCCGCAGCCCCCCGGATGTTTCCCTCCGCGGGCCGTTCTGCAGCGTCCGGACCCCGCGGTCCGAAGGAGCCCGAATGCCCCGTTTCCACCCGCTCATCGCCCTGCTCGCCCTCATCGTCGCCGCAGCGCCGTCGCTCCGCGCCGAGAACGCGCCCTCGACACCCATCGACACCGCGAACGCGCTCCTCTCGGCGCTCGAGCACGCCGGCGAAGACCTCACGACGCTCCAGGCCGACATCCTCTACGACCGGCGCTTCGCGCTTCAGGGCGACCGCCACGTCCGCGAAGGCGCGCTCTATTTCCGCACCGACGACGCCGCGAAGACCAAGCGCGCGTTCTGCATTCGCTTCGACACCCTGCGCATCGGCGATCGTCAGGAAGACGACCCGCAGACGTGGATCTTCGATGGCCGCTGGCTCACCGAGGTCCGCCCCGCCGAGAAGCGCCTCGTCCGGCGTGAAGTCGTCGGCGAGGGCGAGACGTTCGACCCGCTGCGCATCGGCGAGGGCCCTATGCCGATCCCGATCGGCCAGAAGGCCGACGAGATCCTCGCCCGCTACGACGCCACGCTCGTCGAGCAGCAAGACAGTCTCAACGACGAAGCGAAGCGCTACCTCGTCGAGGACTGCTGGCAGCTCCTCCTCCGCCCGCGCTCCGATCGCCTCGACAAGGACGAGTTCCGCGAGATCCGGCTCTGGTACTCCAAGGACACGCTCCTGCCGCGCATGGCGCGCACCATCAACCGCGCCCGCGACGAGTCCTTCGTCGTGCTGATCAACCTCCAGCGCAACGAGCCCCTGCCCGCCGGCGCCTTCGGCGTCCCCGACACCACCGACGGCGCCTGGGAAGTCCAGATCGAGCCCCTCCGCACCGCGGACGACATGCGCTGAGGCCGATCTTCAACTCGCTGGCCCACCCGACCGACAAGGATCCCGGATGATCCGACGAACCACCGCACTCCTCGCCGCGCTCCTCGCCGCCGCCGCGCTCGCCCAGCCGGCCGACGACCCCACCGAGCTGCTGAACGATCTCAGCCGCATGCGCGATCAGGCCTCCGGACAGCCGCAGATGTCCGAGGGCGTTCGCGCGCTCCTCTCCGCCGCCTATCTCACCGAGGCCGAGCGCAGCGCGATCCGCGTCTTCCACGGCGCCTGGCGCGACGAGGACCTCCTCGACCCCGCGCTCCGCGCCAAGGCCGCGCTCATGATCGGCGCCTGGCACGATCCCTCCCTCGCCGACGATCGCGCCGCCATCGAAGACCGCGCCGACGCCATGCTCCATCGAGGCGACCTCGACGACGCCGCGTCGCTCCTGACCGACGCGACGTCCGTCCGCGCCGTCCGCATCCGCGCCGAAGCGCTCGAAGGCCTCGGACGATTCGACGACGCCGACGCCGCCGTCGAGCCCGTCGTCTCCGCGCTCGTGCAGGGCGGCTTCAAGGACGCCGAGGACATCGTCGAGGGGGTCAAAGCGCTGCGCGTCCGCGCGCGCGTCCGCGGCCAGCCGGCGCAGGACTACCACCGCATGAACGACCTGCTCGCGTACGCGCGCGACGGCGTCGATCGACTCTACTACCCCGCGCTCATCGCCGAGGCCGAACTCCTCTACGACAAGGACAACCGACAGCAGGCCGCCGAGGCCGCGCTCCGCGCCCTCGAACTCAACCCCGCCGCCGCAGACGCCTGGGCCATCCTCGGCAAGCTCTCCGTCGGCTCGTTCGCCTTCGACCAGGCCCGCGACGCCGCGGCCAACATCGACGACCACCTCAAGCGCTTCACCGGCGACGCCGACGCCGTCGGCGCGCAAAGCGCCATCATCCGCGCCACCGCGTGGATGCGCCAGAACGACCCCTTCCTCGCCGCCGACGAGATCGCGCCGCTCCTCGCGAAGTACCCGCGCCACCGCGAACTCATGGCGCTCCGCTCCGCGACCCTTGCGCTCCAGTGGCGTGTTCCGGAGTTGGAAGAAGCGCTCGCGCAGTTCGACGCGCTCTCCCCCGGCTCGCCCGATGCGCTCCTCGCCGTCGGCAAGGCGCTCGCCGAGGTCCGCCAATACGAGATCGCCGCGGACTACCTCGAACGGGCCAGCGCGCGACAGCCGAATCTCCCCGCGCCGCTCATCGAACTGGGCCTGCTCGAACTCCAGTCCGGGCGCGACACCCGCGCGCTCGATGCGCTCCGCCGCGCCGCCCAGCTCGATCCCTTCAACACCCGCGCCGCCAACAGTTTGAGTCTCATCGAGGAACTCCTCACCTACGAGACCGTCGAGAGCGAGCACTTCATCGTCCGCTACCAGCCCGGGGTGGACGCCGTGATGGCGCGCGACATGCTCGAGCCGCTCGAGGAGCTGCACGAGGTCGTCGCCGGCGCCATCCGCCACACGCCCGATCGCAAGACTGTGATCGAGCTCATGCCCGATCACCAGTGGTTCGCCGTGCGCATCACCGGCATGCCCGCGCTGCACACCATCGCCGCGTCCACCGGCCCCGTCATCGCGATGGAGGCGCCCAAGGTCGGCGCGCGCCACACCGGCGAGTACGACTGGATCCGCGTCGTCCGCCACGAGTACGTCCACACCGTCACGCTCTCGCGCACCAACAACCGCATCCCCCACTGGTTCACCGAGGCCGCGGCCGTGTACCTCGAAGGCGGCCCGCGCGACTACGGCGCCGCCACGCTCCTCGCCCGCGCCGCGCGCGACGGCGAGCTCTTCGACATGCGCAAGATCAACATCGCGTTCGTCCGGCCGGAGAAGCCGACGGACCGCTCGCAGGCCTACGCGCAGGGCCACTGGATGTACGAGTTCATCGTCGAGCGCTGGGGCGAGGATGCGCCGCTGGACCTCATGGACCAGTACGCCGCCGGCGCCCGCGAGGACGCCGCGATGCAGTCGGTCCTCGGCCTCTCGCAGGAGCAGTTCTTCGAGGCTTTCAAGCCCTGGGCCGCGGCACAGGTGCGCACCTGGGGCATGATGCCCGAGCCCTCCATCGACGCCATCGTCGCCGAGTGGGCGGCGAAGGACGACGACTGGCGCGCCCAGGCGCGCGCCACGCTCGTTGGCGCGGCCGAGTCGTTCGCCTTCCGCACCAGCGGCGCCGCCGGCTCGCGTGTCCCGAATCTCTCGCTCCCGCGCCCGACGCTCGAGGCCGCGACCGCGTGGCTCGACGCACACCCGAACCATCCCGATGTCCTCGAGGTCGCGCTCACGCTGATGCTCGAGGCCAACGGCCAGCAGCCCGCGCCGGAGATGATCCCGCTCCTCGAGCGCTACGCCGACGCGCGCCCGGTGGACCCCATGCCCCACCGCCACCTCGCGCGCCTCTACCTCGCCACCGAGACGCCGGACAAGGCGATCCCGCACCTTGAGTACCTCGATGTGCGCGAGCAGAAGTCCGCGGCGTACGCCATCGAGCTCGCCCGCCGCTACGCCGCGACCCGCGACCTCGACCGCGCCGCGATCAAGGCCGAGCGCGCCACGCAGATCGCGCCATTCAACGCCAACTACCGCGAGTTCGCCGCACGCGTCGCGCTCCTCCGCCAGGACTACCAGGCCGCGGAGGACCAGATCGAAGCGCTGACCAACCTCGAGCCGGACCGGCCCGAGCACCAGAAGCGCCTCGACCGAGTCCGCGAACTGATGGCCGGCGCCGCGAGTTGAAGGAAGGGGCGCACCCGCGTTTCCGCGCGTGCGCCCTATCGCCATCGATCAGGGTCGCGCTGCCTGAAGCAGCTTCAGCAAGTCGGCGACCGTCGCGTCGCCGTCGCCATCGAGGTCGAGCGCCTTCGTTGGCGCGCCCGACTGATGCTGCTCGATCCATGCCGCGGCGTCGGCCTCGTTCACGACGCCGTTGCCATCGAGGTCCCCGCCTGCGATCATCCCCTCGGGGCACGCGTATCCCCAGTCCGTGCCGCACTCCGACAGGAAGACATAAGCGCGGCCCCAGTCAATCTCGTCGCCAGAGTATTCGCAGATTCCGGGATCGCCGGGATCGCACTTCGGCTCCCACTTGAACGCGCCGATCGCGATGTCGCCGTAGCCGTCGTTGTCGACGTCGCCCTGACCGTAGAACACGCGAGCCAGCTCCATCGACTGCTGATCGCCGGTGAACATCACGCCCGCCGCCTCGTCCCCGTCGGCGCCGCTGGAGAACTCGCTGGCTCGGTAGTCCGAGCTGTACACGATGTACACTCGGCCCGCCTGTGTTGTGCCGCCCTCGTCGTACGTGGGAGACGTGATTGCGCAGTCCGAATAGCCGTCATTGTTGACGTCGCCGATCCACACGACGAACCGCCCGAACTGATCGCCGCCGCCCTCGCCCTCGAGGTAGAGATACGCGCTGCTGGTGGTGAGGTCGATCGTGGTACCGCTGTAGTCGTCGATGTCGAGATTGAAGAAGTATGCGCGCCCACGCAGCGACGAAGAATTCACGGTCTCGCTCGGCGCCGTGACGATCAGGTCGTTGTGGCGACCGTAGTGACCCGATCCGCTGATGACGTCGTCGAACCGCCCGCCACCGGCGAAGCCATAACCGAACTTGCCGCTCGCCGCCGTGCCCTTGATGCGCCAGAGCAGATCGAGCGAGCTCATGGTGGTGTCCCACCGGTACACACGCACACGCCCGACATCGCTCGACATGCCGTCGTCATAGCCCGGCTCGCCCACCACAAACTCCCAGGCGCCATCGCCGTCCAAGTCGCCTGCGCCCGAGATCCATCGGCCGTGCTCGTCGTCCTTCGCCGTGCCCTGAAGAATGATGTTTGCGCTGGAAGCGTTGATGACCGTCGTGTTGGGATAGCTCGGCGCCGCGGGCAGGAAGAAGACGTAGCTGCGACCCCAGTTCGCCTTCTGACCGGAAGACGCCGCGGAGTTCCACCATCGGAACGCCGTGATCGCGACGTCCTGCCGTCCGTCGTCGTTCACATCGCCCGGGCCGGCCATGTAGTAGCCGAACTGATCCGAGTCCTGCGAATCATCATCGCCCTGCTCGCCGACGAATTCGAACACCTTCCACCACACGTTCTGGCTGGTGTTCGTGTCGTAGTAGTACGAGTAGATGTAGGCCTTCCCGTCGGCGTCGGCATTCTGGTTCGGCGATGCGCCGACCAGAATGTCGTCGCGTCCATCTCCGTTGACATCGCCGGTGTATTGCAGACTGCCGATCGCCGACACCGCGATGCCGAGCCGAGACGAAGTCTGGCCGCCGCCGACAAGATCCACGCGTTCGCCGATCACCGTCGAGCCGATCTGTTGCATCAGACCGCTCGTGCTGTCGAACTTGAAGACGGCGAAACCGCCCTTGGCGACGCCGGAGTCGATCAAACCCGGCGACCCGACCACCACGTCGTCCTTCCCGTCCCCGTCCACATCGCCCACGATGGAGACGGCGAAGCCGACGTTCTCGTCGTCCGCGGTCCCGCTCTGCATCAGCAGGCCGTCGGACGGCTCCAGATTGCCCCCGACCACGCCCGACGCCAGACCAGCGCTCAGCGCGCACGCGGCCATCGACGCCCAGAGTTGCTTGCCACTCGTTCCTTGCTTGAACTGCATCACAGACTCCTGCGGCGGCCGATCAAGTGCGCACCGATCGCGCACTCGGCCGCGGTGCGCACGAACGGCTCTACAACGAATCGATGAGCGCTGACGAAAGCGATCCGAGCTGCTCAACGCGGCCGATCGCCGACGACCAGACTCAAACACGATGGACTGCGCGACGCTCGATCAATCGCAGAGGGCTGGCATAATCGAGGTCACCCCAGAAGACTCCGTAGACTCTGCACTGTCGTGTATAGATGCATTATCCGGCGATGACAACTTTCCCCAGAGCAACCTGCTCGGGGGGAACATGCTGCGAACATCGTGCGAGCTGATCTTTACTCCCGCGCCGTCACCCAGCGCAGCGCGAGCCGATCATCCTCGATGCGCACGCCCGCGAGGCGCACGCGTCGGCCGTCTTCGAGATCGATCGCCGGCGCCTCCACCAGCGCAACCTTGCCCGACAACGCATCGATGAGTCGCGCGCCGTCTTCTTCCGCCGTCAACTCCGCCGGCGCCAGCGCCGCGAGGCGTTCGCTCACCCACGGCGCGATCGGCGCGGCCAGTCGGCCGACCGTCACGCTCTCCAGCCGCGCCCACAGCGCGCCGCGCTCGTCCACCCACGCGTTCAGGCGCGCGCCGAGCACGCGCTCGTCGTCGCCGGTCTGCACGCCCACCAGCACGCGCCCGCGCTCGAACCAGACGCGCACGTCCGGCGCGCCGCCGTTGTCGCCCCGCTCGTGCGCGAGCCACTTGGGCAGCCGGTCCGTGATCCACGCGTTGGCCTGCTCCGCCGAGAGCGCCATGGACCACTCCTTACCCTCCGCGCGTCCGCGATGCACCTCGCTGACCACCGCGTTCTCGACGCGCTCCGCCAGCGCCGGCGCGTTCTCGACGCGCGCCTCGTCCCACCACGCCGGCTCGCGCGAGGTCGCGCCGATGGCGATCGCCGCGAGCGCCGTGAAGAGCGCCGCCAGCGCCAGCACGGCGCCGATCAGCATGCCGCGCCAGTGCACGCGCACGTACCCCCGACGGTCCGCGTCAGGCCGCTCGATCTCGACGCCCAGTACGCTCAACGATTCTCCCCGCCGCGCTCCTCACGCGCCGGCGTCAGCCCCGGAAGCGGCGGACGACCAGGGTGTCGTTCTGCCCGCCGAACCCGAACGAGTTGCTCAAGCACACTTCCACGCCCGGCGCGCTCAGGTCGCGCGCCGCGTTGGGAATGTAATCCAGGTCGCACACCGGGTCCGGCGTGCGCAGGTTCATCGTCGGCGGCAGCCAGCCCGTCTTGATCGCCTGCACGCAGGTGATCAGCTCCACCGCGCCCGCCGCGGCGATCAGGTGGCCGAACATCGACTTCACCGACGACACCGGGATCCGCGGCGCCAGATCGCCGAAGACCGCCTTGATCGCGCGCGTCTCGATCGAGTCGTTCTCCTTCGTGCCCGTCCCGTGCGCCGAGATGTAGTGCACCATCGGGCGCCCGTCCTCGTCCTTGCCGGCCGGGTCCAGCCCCGCCTGCTCGAGCGCCTCACGCATCGCCGCCTGCGCGCCCATGCCGTCGGGCTGGATGTCCGTGATGCGGAACGCGTCCGCCGACGAGCCGTAGCCGACGATCTCCGCCAGCGGCTCGGCGCCGCGCTTCTTGGCGTGCTCGAGCGTCTCAAGGATCACCATCCCCGACCCCTCGCCCATCACGAAGCCGTCGCGCGTCGAGTCGAAGGGCCGGCTCGCGTGCGTCGGATCATCGCGCCGCCCGGAGAGCGCCGTCAGCCGGATGAACCCGGTGACGCCCAGCGGGTGGATCATCGTGTGCGCGCCGCCGGCGATCATCACGTCCGCGTCGCCGCGCGAGAGGATCTCGAACGCCTCGCCGATCGCCTGCGTGCTCGCGGCGCAGGCGGTGAGGCAGTTGTACGCCGGTCCGCGCGCGCCGAACGCCGCCGCGATGTGCGACAGCGGCATGTTCGGCTCCTGCTCGAGTTCGCGGTGCCGGTCCATGCGCTGGAGCGCGGTCTTCGCCCAGCGCACGGTGTCCACCGCGCGCTTGTCGGCGTCCCAACCGGCGAGATTGGTCGCGATGAAGTTCTCGAAGTCCAGCGACCCCTCGCCCGAGCCCAGGTACACGCCCATGCGGCGCGGGTTCACCGCACCGGGCTTGCCGAGGCCCGACTGCCGCCACGCCTGCGACGCGGCGCCGAGCGCGTAGCGCGTGTTCAGCCCCGCGTGCTTGTGCGGCGAGGGATCGTCGAAGAAGTCCTCGAGGCGGAGATCACGAACCTCCGCCGCGAAGTTCGTCGTGAATGTCGTCGCGTCGAACCGCGTGATCGGGCCCACGCCCGTCTCGCCCTTCATCAGGCGCGACCACACCCCCGGCACGTCGTGACCGAGCGGCGTGACCCAGCCCATGCCCGTGATGACGATGCGCGGCCCGGCCACGTTTATTCATCGTCTCCATGGTCGTAGTCGTCGTGATCGCCCCCGCCATGCCCGCGCATCGCGTTGAGCTTGTCCGGGTTGAGCACGCGCACCAGGCCGTCCTTCAGGCGGCGCTCGCCGAAGTTGATGATGAGCCCAAGCTCGAGGTCCGCCGCGCGGAGCTGCGCCCGCAGACGCGTCCGGTCCAGCCCGTCGATCTCGCGCGCTACGGCCATCACCTCGACGACGAAGCGGTCGGCCACGTAGAGGCCGAGCTTGTGCTCGCCGACGGAGCGGTCCTTGTACTTCACCGGGACGGTGTGGTTCTGCTTGTATGCGATGTCCGCGTCGTCGAGCTCGCTGGTCAGCGCCTTCTCGTACACGTCCTTCGCGAAGCCCGGTCCGAGCGCCTTGTGCACCTCGATCGCGAAGCCGATCACGCGCCGGCTGACTTCGGTCAGCTGGGGGTCAAGGTCCTCGATCGGAACCGGCGGTCGTCTCTCGTAAGCCATGGTTGCTCTCCCTTGAGGTGGGAAGGAAAGTTAGAAAACTCGGTCGAATCTCTCCCGGGACACTACACCGCCCGCAGCACGAGAGCCGCATTCTGCCCGCCGAGCGCGTTCATGCACACCAGAACGTGGCGCAGCCGCGCATCCTTGGGGCCCGACGCCCCGGCCATCAGGTCCTCCGGCGGCGTTCCGCCGTGCAGACGCGCGGGCAGGGTCTGGCGCGAGACGCACATCGCCGCCACGCACGCCGCGAGACCGCCGCCGCCGGCCATCGCGTCGCCCACGTTCGGCGCCGTCGTGACCAGCGGAATCTTGGCCAGCCGCGCGCCGAACACCTTCCGCAGCGCCGCGGCCTCTTCGGCGTCCACATCGCGAATGCCCGAGCCATGCGGCACGATCGCGTCGATCTCCGCCGCGCTCAGCTCCGCATCCTCGAGCGCGTTCTCGATCGCCGCGATCAGCCCCTCGGCGCGCTCCGCGGCGTCATCCGACCAGGGCGAATGCCCCGCGCCGAAGCCGACCAGCTCCGCGTACGCCTTGGCGCCGCGCTTCTCGGCGGTGTCCGCCGCTTCGAGCATCAGGATCGCGCCGGCCTCGCCGAGCACACCGCCCGGCGCCGCGCGGTCGTACGGGCGCACGACCTTGCCGCCGTCCGATTCATCGCCCGTCTCGGCCAGGCGGCCGGCGAGCGACATGCGGAGGAGGCCCATGAGGTTGATCTTGGACTCGGCGCCGCCGGAGAAGCAGAGGTCCGCGTCGCCGCGCTCGATGACGCGCATCGACTCGCCGATGCTCAGCCCGCCGGACGCCTCCGCGCAGGTGATGGTGTTCGACGGCCCCTGCGCATCGTGGATGATCGTCACGTGGCAGGAGAGCATGTTGGGCAGGTACTTCAGCAGCCACAGCGGCTGCAGGTTGTTCATGCCGCTCTCGCCCCACGCGCGCAGGTCGAACGCGCCGCCGTCCTGGCGCGCCGTCGCCAGCGCGCCGGTCAGCTCGTCGGTCTCCGCGGCGATCAGCCCCGCGCCGATGTGACAGCCCACGCGGTTCGGGGCGTACGTCGGCGCATCCGATGAGCCGTCGGTGATGATGCCCTTGGTCAGGATGCCCGCGTTCTCGACCGCGGCCTTGGCCGCTCCCACCGCCAGTTCGATGTCCCGCGCCATGACCTTGACGGCCTTGCGATAAGACTTGGGCACGTGGTCCTTGGCCGCGAAGTCCCGGACCTCGCCCGCCAGGCGGCAGGGGAAGCCCGCCGGGTCAAACCGCTCGATGGGCCGCAGCCGGCTTTCGCCCGCCAGCAGGCCATCCCAGAGCGGCTCGATGCCCACGCCAAAGGGCGAGACGACGCCAAGACCCGTGATGAGGACACGTCGCGACATGGGGGGTCCGCAAGTGTAGCGGGGTCCGCGGCCCAACCCGCCATTTCAGAGCCGGGCCCTTCAGAGCCCGAGGGGGAACCCATTCGCTCCGAATTCCCTCGTGGACCGCGACCGCGAGGGATCGTGCTCCGGTTCGGGTGGCACACTGCGGCGGCTCCGAGCCGCGGTGTGCCGAATGCGCATGGATCGTGATCCCTCGTGCCACCGACCGCAGCTTTGGGCGGTCGGTGTCCCGCGCCACCAACCATCCCCACACCCCCTTACCGGCTGCCAACCTTTACACGATGACACCGATTCTGCGCAGAATCGTTGTCATGCGCGCAAACCTCTTGCGGCCACCAGTCCCCGGGCTACGTTCCCGCCCATGGTCGCCACAACACCCATCCCGGCCGAACAACTCGACGCCGTCCTCCAGGACTTCACCACGCTCCATCTCGCGATCACCGCGCTCGCCAAGCGACACCGCCTGACCGTCGACGCGCTCTACGCACTCGTCCACGACGACGAGATGCGCCGCCGCCTCGACCAGCTCGCCGCGATCGCCGACGTGCGCACCGACATCGCGCTCAAACTCATCCAACCCCCCGCGATCGACCGCCTCGCCGACATCATGACCGACGAGAGCGCGCCCCACGAAACCCGCCGTAAGGCCGCGTCGCAGCTCATCCGCCTCCACACCCAGCGCCAGCGCGAACGAGAACGCCGCACCCCCGTGCCACCGACCGCGGCTTCCGCAGTCGGTGCTCCTCACTTCATTCCAAAGCCGCAATCGCGCGCCTCAGAGCCGCCGACTTCACCAGGCGCGCGGCCTGCGCCCCGCACACCCGCTGCTCCCGCGCCGCCGGTCCTCCCCCCTCTCCCTCTGGGAGAGGCCGCCCTGGGTGAGGGTTCTTCGTTCTCTCTGCCTCGCCCCTCCCCAATCGCCGAAATCCTGAGCCGCGCCGGCGCCCCCATCCGCGCGCCGTAACGAACAAACTCCCCCGTGCCCGCAACCGCAGCTTTGGGCGGTTGCGGTTCTTCGCGGAGGTGAAGACACCGACCGCCCAAAGCCGCGGTCGGTGGCACGGGCATCGGCCGAAGCCAACTCTGAGGAGTCTTCGACGAAGAGTTGGATCGCGTGTCCACCACCATCCATCCGCTCCTTCGTCGCAGACTCCTCAGAAGCGGCTTCCGACGGGCCTCCGGTACACTCCCCCCCATGTGCTCCGACCACACCACCACCGCCACCAAGTCCGCCTTCGAGAGCCGCATTCCTTATGAACACGCCCGCATCCGGGCCGCGGCCATCTACTGCTCGGACGGACGCGTCGGCGAGCACTTCGACGACTTCCTCCAGAACGGCCTCAAGCTTCCTCGCTATGACCGGGTCGCGCTCCCGGGGGGGCCCGCGTGCCTCGCCGGGCACCCGCAGGCGCACCTCGAAGAGCAGGGCGTCGTCGATGAGCTGAAATTCCTCGTCGAGGTCCACGGCCTCAAGCGCATCGTGCTGATCGCGCACGAGGGCTGCGCCTTCTACGGCACGCGCCTCGACCTCAAGGAGCGCCGCATGGAGCTGGTCCAGCGCGCCGACCTCGTCCGCTCCGCGGCGTTCGTCCGCCGCGTCACCGGCCTCGACCGCGTGGACGCGTACTACGCGCGTCTGGTGACGGCTGGAGAATCAGGCCCCGTGAACATCCAGTTCGAGGGCGTCGAGGTCTAGGGCTCGTAGGATTCCGCCATGCCGAAGATCGTCCGCTCCACGCTGCTGATCGGCCTCGAGGTGCACGTCGAACTCGCGACGCGCTCGAAGATGTTCTCCCGCTCGCCGAGCCCGGCGTGCCCGGAGTTCGACGACGCCGACCCCAACACGCTCATCGACCCCGTAGTCCTCGGCCTTCCGGGGGCGCTGCCGGTGATGAACAAGGCGGCGCTGGACATGGCGATGTCGGTCGGCATGGCGCTCGGCTGCCAGATCGCCGAGTTCACCAAGTGGGACCGCAAGAACTACTACTACCCCGATCTGCCGAAGGCGTACCAGATCAGCCAGTACGACCTGCCGATCTGCTTCGACGGCGCGCTCGATGCGCCGGTGGGCGAGCCGGACGAGGACGGTCAGCCGACGACCAAGCGCATCGGCATCATCCGCGCGCACCTGGAAGAAGACGCGGGCAAGCTGCTGCACGAGGCGCCGGGCGGGCGCGCGATCGACTTCTCGATCGTGGACTACAACCGCGCCGGCACGCCGCTGCTCGAGATCGTCACGCAGCCGGACTTCCGCAGCGCCGACGAGGTCGTGCGCTTCGCGCAGCTCCTCCGCCACATCTGCCGCTGGCTCGGCGTGACCGAGGGCGTGATGCAGAAGGGGCATATGCGCTTCGAGCCGAACATCAACATGCACCTCGAGCTGGACGACGGCAAGCTCGTCAAGACGCCGATCGTCGAGATCAAGAACCTCAACTCATTCCGCGCCGTCAAGGGCGCGATCGAGTTCGAGCAGCAGGACCAGCCGCGCCGGTGGATGGAGGACGGGCGCGTCATGGGCCCCGGCGCCAAGCGCACCCGCGGCTGGGACGACGTGGGCAACCGCACCGTCGTGCAGCGCGAGAAGGAAGATGCGCACGAGTACCGCTACTTCCCCGATCCGGACTTGGTGCCCGTGGTGATCGACGCGGGCTGGAAGGCGCAGATCGAGAAGACGCTGCCCGAGCTGCCGCACGAGCGCGAGGCGCGGCACCGCGAGGAGTACGGCCTGAGCGCCAAGGAGTCCGCGGCGCTCAACGACGAGCGCGCGAACAGCGACTACTTCGAGCGCTGTGTCGAGGAGCTCGCGGCGATGGGCGTGCTCCGGGACGCGGCGGGCAAGAAGGTCGCGAACGTGCTGCTCCAGAGCGGCGCCAAGCGCGCCAATGAGCGCGATGTGCTCTTCAGCCGGCTGGGGCCGGAGCCCGCGCAGGTCGCGCGTCTCGTCAAGCTGCGCGAGGACGGCAAGATCGGCTCGAGCGCGATGGACGAACTCTTCGGCCTGCTCTGCGACGGCCCGAAGGGCGCGGACCCGGAGGCGATCGCGCGCGACAAGGGGCTGCTCCAGGTCAGCGACGCCGGCGCCGTCGAGCAGTGGGTCGATCAGGTCCTGAAGGACCCCGCCAATCAGAAGGCGATCGAGACCTACAAGGGCGGCAAGGTCACCGTCATCGGCGCGCTGGTGGGCGCGGTGATGAAGCAGAGCAAGGGCCAGGCCGACGCGAAGCTGGTGCGCGAGATGCTCGAGAAGAAGCTCGCGTAATCGGCGCGCTACTCGTTCGCCAGCTTCTGCATCACCAGCTTGGCCACGCCGACGACCCGCATCTCGTCGAGGAGATTGGTCGTGTCGTTGACGGTCATGCTGACGGAGAACACGCGGCCATCGGCGCGCTCGAGGACCCAGGTGAGACTCATCACGCCGGGCTCGGAGCCGCCCTTGAACGCGACGCGCGGCCAGTCGGCGGCGCTCAACCCCAGACCGTTGTTGGAGCCCAGGACGGTGCGCATGCTGGCGAGACGTTCACGATCGGCCATGTTCCAGAGCGCGAGCATCGTCTCGCACAGCTCGCGCCCGGTGGCGAACCACTCGATCGTGTCGATGGCGCGCGGCGCCGTCCACGAACCGGCGTCCATGATGTTCGGCGTCTTGCCGATGACCTCGGACTCGAGGATCTCGCGGCGCTGCTCGGGCGTGGCCTCGGCGTAGCGGTGCATGAGGTCGTGCTCGTGATCGAGCTTGATGGTGAAGATCTCGCGCGTCGAGAGGAAGGGCAGATTGCGATCCGGCTCGGCGACGAAGCGCGACATGAACGCCTCGACGCGCTCGCGCCCGACGAGGTCGAGCATGTGATCGGTCGCGGTGTTGTCGCTGATGGCGATCATCAGCGTCGCGTACTCCTCAAGCGGGCGCTCCTCGCCGTGCGCAAGGTCCTGCATGCGCCCGGAGGGGAGCGAGCGCAGGCGGTCCTCGATCATGATCATCTGGTCCCACTCGAACTCGCCGGCCTCGATGGCCTCGGCGAGGGCGCCGGCGATCCAGAGCTTGAACGTCGAGCCCATCGCGAGACGCTGCTCGCCGCCCTTCTCGAAGATCGGGGAGAGTTCGCCGTCCTTCACCTCGTAGATCACCAGCGAGGCGCGCTCGCCGAGCGGCTCGAGCGCGGCCCAGGCGTCGTCCCACGAATCGAATGACGCCATGCCCTCGTCCGGTGCGGGCTGGAAGAGCAGGCCGTTGAAGAGGTGCGGCTCGGCCTCTTCGACGCTGACGATGATGCGCCAGAAGGACGCATCGGCGCGGGCCTGCGCGACGGCGATGAGGCGGAGCGGCGACATCTCGTCCACACGCACGAGATCGAAACCGCCGGACTGCGCGCGGAAGGTGTTGACGCCGGCTTCGAGCTGCGCCACGTCGACCTGCTGGAGGACGGCGTCGGCGAACTTGCCCTCGACCTTGACGTCCTCGTCGCCATTCATGCCGTCGAGAACCCACTGGAGTCCCTGGCCGGCGGGGGTGTTCGGCGGCGCGACTTCGGCGACGCCGGAGATCGCGGGGGCCTCGTCCTGCGCGAGCGCGGCGGGGCTGAAGGTTGCAGCGAGTGCGAGTGCGAGTGCGAGCAGCGCGAGCAGGCGGATCATCGAGGCCTCCGACGAGATGATGAGGATGCGTGGAGTGGGGAGAGTAGCGGCGGCGCAAAAAGCCAGCCGCCGCGGTCCGGAATGTGGGCCGCGGCGGCAGCGGAGGTGGTGGATCAGGTAGGAGAGGAGAGCGAGCGTGACTTGCGGCGGTGCAGGGTCGCCGCCGCTTGTACCGCCGGTTCAATCAGCGGATGCGGACGGGCTGGGAGGCGACGGCGGGCGCGGGGGCCTCGCTGTCGTGCTCCGAGGCGTCATCGCCGGGGCTGATGAGGATCGGCTCGGGCTTCACAGGGCTGACCTGGAGGGTGCGCTCGAACTCGTTTCGGGCGGCCTTCTCGGCTTCGACCTGCTGAGAGGCGATGTCCTCGTAGTCGAGGCGGTTGGCCGCCTTGTCGAGGGCCTGGAACTGCGCCTCCTGCTTGCTGCGGATCTGCGCCAGACGGCTCTTGACCTGATCGACGCTCACGACGTCGTAGCGGCTGCGGTCGTCGATCATCTTCTGGCGCTTCTCGAGCATCTCGAGGAGCCGATCGTTGCGGGCGATGGCGTCGACCTGGTGGTCGAGCTGCCAGAGCTGCGTCTGGAACTCGGCCTGCTCGGTCTCGAGCTTGGTCAGGAGCTGCTGGAGACGGTCCGCCTGCTGGCCCAGGTAGGCGAGCGTGCGATCCGCGTCCGCGGCCCGCGCGGCGTAGGCGGCCTTGGTCTGGGAGATCTGCGTCGCCCGCGAGTAGGCCTGGTCGAGCGGGAGGTCCTGATTGTTGAAGGCGACGAGCACCGCGCGTCCGGGGCCGCTGGCCAGTCGCGCCTCTTCGGCGCGGGCGAGCATGTCGCGGAGCTGGGTGAGGTCGTTGTCGGCGAGCGCGACGACGCGCTCGGAGACGTTCTTCTCGCGGTCGATCTGGCGCATCTGCTCCTGGAGTTCCGCGAGGTCGCCGCGAACGTCGGCGATGCGCTCGGGGTACTTCTCGGCGAGCGATCGGAGCTGCGCACGGATGACGGTGGGGTCGTCGATCTGGGAGTCGATGCAGTGCATCGCCTTGTCGCGGGCGGAGGAGGCGAACGCGGCGACGCGTTCGGGGCCCGCGACCAGCACGGCGACGCCGGTGCCGAGCCCGGCGATCACACCGAATCGAACAACTGTCTTCACGATGCCGGCCATGGGGTTGCTCCCTTCACTAGAGGTCGTCGCCCGGGGGTGCGTTGCGTGTCCGGGCGATGGGGAGTGATTGGGCGGCCACCGACGGCGATTTCAGCGCGTTCCGAGATTGCCGGAGGAAAGGTCCGGGAAGCCGTTTCGGGGCCCAAAAATGGCTTTGTTCGGGTCGGCGGGTATCCTGTCGGTGGTGGTGGCCCTCGTCCCTGTGAAACCCCCTGATGCCGGGCAGGAACAATGGAGCGGGCCGGGCGTTCGGCCCGGGTCTGCGGGCCTTTTCCTCCCTGCGCGCGTCGGCTCAAGGGGACCCGGATGCTGAACCAACTGACGACAACCTTCATCTCGCGGCTGCGGGCGCGCGACGAATCCGCGTGGTTCGAGCTGTGGGAGATCTTCGGCCCGGTGCTGCGCGCCCAGCTTTCCAAGTGGGGCAAGGGGACGATCGGCAGCCAGACGGTGCGCGATCTGTCTCAGGAGACGCTCGCCGCGCTTTCGGACTCCATCGATCGTTACGACCCCGGTCGCGGGGCGCGGTTCTCGACGTGGCTGCTTTCCATCGCGAAGCACACGCTGGGCGATGAGATCGACCGGCGGATGGCGCTGAAGCGCGGCAAGGGCAAGCGCGGCGGGACGCTGGATGAATCGTGGATGGGCGCGGGGAAGGGGATTTCCCCGGACGGTCAGTACGAGGCGGCGGTGTTCCGGGCGAAGGTGGAGGCCGCGATCCGGCTGGTGGAGCGGGAGTGCGAGTTCATGGACTTCCAGATCTACCGGATGCGTGTGTTCGACGGTCTCGAGGGCAAGGCGGTGGCGGAGCAATTGGGGGTTTCGGAGCCGACGGTGAGCCGTCGGCTGGCGAAGGTCCGCGATGGATTGCGGGTGAAGCTGCGGGACGTGATCTCGACGTATTCGTTCACGGCGGACGAGCAGGCGGAGGCGGAGCAGCACGGGCTGGCGCTGGCGCCCTCGAAATCGGACGACGCCCTTTTCGATGAAGCGATTGCGGAGATTTACCACCGTCAGCAGGAGCTTCGGCGTCGAGACCAGGACGCGATGCTCGGATAGGGCCGGCGGACCAGGGGCGGATAGAGCCCCGTGCCGCACGCCGCGGAGAGCGCGGCGAGGAGCAGAGCCATGCCATTCTTCCTGACCATCCTGGCTTCGATCGTGGGCATCGCGGTGGCGGTGCTGCTGGTGATGTTCGTCGTGTACCCGCTGTTCAAGTACACGTTCAAGGGCATCGGTTGGCTCTTTGCGCACGTGTGGGCGTTCGTGACGGGGATGATCACGTCCTTGCTGCGCGCGGTCGGCGCCGTCTTCGCGATGATCGTGTTCATGCCGCTGATCCTGCTGAACGTGGTGATCGGCCGGTGGAGCGCGGCGTCGCACTTCGGGCGCGGGCTGCAGAGCGAGCTTCAGGTCTTCGGCCGTTCGCTGTACCGGTTCTTCCTCGGTCACCCCGCGCGCTTCCTGATGCTGACGCCGGTGCTCGAGGGCATCGAGCGCAGCGTGCCGGAGGCGGTGGCGCAGTCGCCGGGCGCGGACAAGCCGGGCAAGCGCACCGGCCAGTTCGACGGGTACAAGATCATCGGCTCGCTGCGCGGCGGCGGTTCCGGCGGGCGCCTCTTCATCGCCGAGCCGGACGAGCGCAAGCGCGCGATCTTCTCGCGTCGCGGCGTGGACGTCGGCCAAGTGGTGATCAAGAGCTTCTCGCTGTCGGACGGGTCGAGTCTGCCGCAGATCATCCGCGAGAGCCGCGCGCTGGAATCGGCGCGGAAGATGGGGCTGATTCTCGAGCACGAGCTGACCGACAAGCGGTTCTTCTACGTGATGCCGTACGTGCCGGGCGACACGCTGAGCGTGGTGACGCATCGGCTGCACGACCGCTCGACGGCGGCGGGTCTGAACGACTCGGCGCTGCGCGAGGGCGTGGGGTACTGCGCGGACCTGCTCGAGACGCTGGATGTCTATCACCGGGGCGGGCTGTGGCACAAGGACGTCAAGCCGGACAACATCATCGTGTCGGACGGCGAGGCGCACCTGGTGGACCTTGGGCTCGTGACGCCGCTGCGTTCGGCGATGACCTTGACGACGCACGGCACCGAGTACTTCCGCGACCCGGAGATGGTGCGGATGGCGCTCAAGGGCGTGAAGGTGCACGAGGTCAACGGCGCGAAGTTCGATCTCTACGCGGCGGGCGCGGTGCTGTACTCGGTGATCGAGCATTCGTTCCCGGCGCACGGCGGGCTGTCGCAGATCAGCAAGCGCTGCCCGGAGGCGATGCGCTGGATCGTGCGCCGTTCGATGACGGACTACGACAAGCGGTACGACTCGGCGGCGACGATGCTGGCGGACATGCGGTTCGTGATGAACGCGCCGGACCCGTTCGCGGTGCGCCCGGCGGATCTGCCGAGCATGCAGGGCGGTTTCGTGATGCCGCCGGCGGTGGAAGAGGAGCCGTTCGAGATGCCGGCGCCGCCCGCGGCGCACGTGGCGGCGCACACGCCGCGGCCTCGTCCGGAGCCGACGCCCGCTCCGGGGGCGGCGCCCGCGGCGGCGCAGGATTCCGGCGCGGTGCGGCCGCGCATCGTGGTGACGGACTGGCTGACGGGCCGGTTCAAGGTGGTCCGCGGTCCGGAGCGTGACTTGCGCCGCGCCGAGGGCGCGGTGCGCGCGTCGATCGTGCGGACGCCGGGGATGCGCGTGGTGGGCGCGCGTCAGGCGGCGAAGTTCCAGGCCGAGGGCGCCCGTCGGAGCGCGGCGGACCAGCTCGCGGCGGCGCGGGCGCGGGTGGACGCGGCGCGGCAGCGCGCGGCGGATCGCGCGCACCGGCGCGTTCGGGGCGGGACGCCGCGGCGCGGCGGATCGGGCACGCGCGGCTTCGTGTTCGTGGCCGAGCCGAACGCGGGCGTGGCGATCGCGGTGCTGCTGTTCCTCGGCGCCTGCGTGGCGCTGGTCGCGGGCGTGATCTTCATCGGTCTGCGCGAGGACAGCGAGCGGGCGCGCGTCGAGGCGCGCGGCTCCGGACGGAACAACACGGTCGTGGTCGAGAGCGGCAACGGGCGCGTGACGGTGGATGTGGACGGGCTGATCCGTCAGACGAAGGACCAGATCGCGCGGGTGAAGGACGATGTGCGCGAGGCGATCGCGGCGTCGGACTTTGCCAAGATGACCAAGCCGGAGGCGACGGGTCGCTGGGTGCTGGTCAACGACACGGCGGGCTCGTCGGATCCGGCGCTGGCGCTCGAGGGGAAGATCCTCGGTCAGTTGCTCGGGACGTTCGGCGCGGACGTGGTCGGCGTGAGCGATGCGCCGGAGGACCTGGACGCGGTGGCGTCGGCGCGGGCGGCGCTGGGCGTCGCGACGGACGCGGACGACGAGGCGGCGAAGGAGCGTCTCGAGGACTGGGTGGATTCGTGCGTGGTGGAGTGCGACGGGGTCGTGTGGCTGGCGCGGGACGATGGTCCCGAGCGTCGGCGGGTCGTGGTCATCGCCAAGGACGAGAAGGCGGGCCGCCGGATCGCGGCGCTATGCGAGGGCGTGCTGTCGGGGGAGATGGAGTGGGCGCAGTACGTGCCGCTGCCGCCGACGGCTCCCGAGGCGCCGCGGCTTCGCTGATCGGCGATTGTTCGGCCTTCGTCCGATAGCGCGGGTTGATTTTGGCGGTTGAAGGGCGGGTCGGCGTGGCTGGCTTGACCCGCATCGCGGCCGATCCCTAGTCTCCGCTCCCCCATCACCCCGAGCGAGTGGAGACTGATCCGTGACGACGACCAAGGCGACGAACATTGTGTGGCACGAGGGCAACCTTTCCCGCGACGAGCGTTGGAAGAGCTTGAAGTGCGTCGGGGCGACGATGTGGTTCACGGGGCTGTCGGCCTCGGGCAAGAGCACGATCGCTTCGGCGCTCGAGCAGCACCTGTGCCACAAGGGCGTGAACGCCTACCGCCTGGACGGCGACAACATCCGCTTTGGTCTGAACAAGAACCTCGGCTTCTCGGCGGAGGATCGCGCGGAGAACATCCGCCGGATCGGCGAGGTCGCGAAGCTGTTCGCGGACTCGGGCTGCCTGGCGATCACGTCGTTCATCTCGCCGTACATCGCGGACCGCGACGCGGCGCGGGCGATCCATAAGAAGGAAGGGATCCCGTTCCTCGAGGTGTACGCGGACACGCCGATCGAGGTGTGCGAGAAGCGCGACCCGAAGGGTCTTTATAAGAAGGCGCGGGCGGGCGAGATCAAGGGCTTCACGGGCATCGACGATCCGTACGAGGCGCCGAAGAACGCGGAGCTGGTGCTCAAGCCGGCGGAGCATTCGGTCGAGCATTGCGTGCAGCAGTGCCTGGACCTGCTGGCGAAGCACGGCATCCTGAAGGGCTGAGCCGCACACGCACACCGAGCCGGGGGAATGGGAGCGCAGGCCTGTGAGCGCCACGCACGCTGATCGTCTCGCCGCCGCGCATCATGCGGTGGCGCTTGCGTCCACCGTTTGCCGGGCCGTGCAGGCCAATCTGGACGCGGTGCGTTCGATCGCGAAGGACGACAAGAGTCCGGTGACGGTGGCGGACTTTGCGAGCCAGGCGGTGGTGGCGCACACGCTGCGGGAGCGTCTGGGCGAGGTGTGGCTGATCGGCGAAGAGGCCGCGGACATGCTGCGGAGCGACGCGCACGCGGCGCATCGACTTGCGGCGCTGGAGGCGGTTCGGCTGGCGTGGCCGGAGGCGTCGGAGAGCGCGATGCTGGAGGCGATCGACCTGGGCGCCGGTCGCGAGCCGGGGGCGACGGACTCGTTCTGGACGCTCGATCCGATTGATGGAACGAAGGGCTTCCTGCGCGGCGAGCAGTACGCGGTGTCGCTGGCGTTCATCGAGAAGGGCCGGCCGGTGATCGCGGCGCTCGGTTGCCCGAACCTGTCGCTGGACTTCGGGCGTTCGTTCGACGATGCGGACCCGAGGGGCGCGCTGTACATCGCGGCGCTGGGCGAGGGTGTGCGCGTCGGTCCGGCGGTCGATCCGAAGTCGAAGCTGGAGACGATGACGCGTCCGAAGCGCACGCCGGGGTCGCCGATCCGGGCGTGCGAGTCGGTCGAGTCGGCGCACACGGATCAGTCGGCGTCGTCGCGGATCCTGGATCACGCGGGCGGCGCGGGCGAGCCGGCGCGGCTGGACAGCCAGTGCAAGTACGCGGTGGTGGCGCGCGGTCAGGCGGACGCGTACCTGCGGCTGCCGACGAAGAAGGGGTACGTCGAGAAGATCTGGGACCATGCCGCGGGCGCGCTGGTGGCGACCGAATCCGGCGCGGTGGTGTCGGACATCGACGGGCGGCCGCTGGACTTCGGGTGCGGGCGAGGTTTGGCGAAGAATCGGGGGATCGTGTGCGCCGACGCGGGTGTTCACGCAAGATTGGTGGGCGCCATCGCCGAACTTAGGGTGGTCGCTCCGACGTAAGGACCGACCCGCGGCCCCCCCGCCCCCGGACGTGGTCCAGCGAACACTGGAGCACAGGGGGTTCCCCAGTAGCACTTGCGTCATCCGGCCGCGACCCGAACGAAGCGAGGCGTCGATGGGCTGGGAGGCGTGGCTGGTCGGTTTGCTGATCGTGGGGATGCTGGGCGCGTTGGCGTCCGGTCGCTACGGCGCGGACATCATCCTGATGGGTGTGCTCGTCGTGCTGCTGCTGACGGGCATCCTGGATGCGAAGGAAGCGATCTCGGGCTTTGCGAACCCCGGCGTGGTGACGGTGGCGATGCTGTACGTCGTCGCGGCGGGATTGAAAGAGACGGGCGGGCTGATGCTGATGGCGGCGCCGGTGCTGGGGCGTCCCAAGGGCGACTTCGAAGCGCAGGCGCGGGTGATCTTCCCGGTGGCGGTGCTGAGCGCGTTCGTGAACAACACGCCGATCGTGGCGATGTTCATCCCGATGCTGGGCGAGTGGGCGCGGCGGAACCGGCTGCATCTGTCGCGGCTGCTGCTGCCCTTGTCGTACGCGACGATTCTCGGCGGGTGCTGCACGCTGATCGGCACGAGCACGAACCTGGTGGTGAAGTCGCTGGTGGATGGGTACGTGGCGACGCACGCGGGGACGGCGGACAAGCCGCAGATCACGCACTTCTCGATGTTCACGCTGACGTGGGTCGGCGCGCCGGTGGCGGTGATCGGGATGGGGTACATCCTGCTGATGGGCCGTCGGCTGCTGCGCGCGGGCGAGGGGTCGGGCCTGACGGCGGATGATGCGAAGAAGTACGACGTCGAGATGGTGGTGCAGGCGGATTCGCCGCTCGTGGGTCGCACGGTGGAGCAGGCGGGGCTGCGCCACTTGCCGGGCCTGTTCCTGAGCCGCATCGAGCGTGAGAGCGAGACGATCCTGGCGGTGGCGCCGACGCAGAAGCTGGAGGCGGGGGACACGCTGGTGTTCGTGGGCGTGATGGACTCGGTGAAGGATCTGCAGAAGTTCCGCGGGCTGACGCCGCCGGGCGTGAAGAAGCAGTACTCGGGCGTGCGTCAGATGAACCGGCTTGTGGAGGTGGTGATCTCGCCGGCGTCGCCGCTGGTGGGCTCGACGATTCGCGCGGGGAAGTTTCGTTCGCGGTACGGCGCGGTGGTGATCGCAGTGCACCGGTTCGGCGAGCGATTGAAGGGGAAGCTGGGGGACATCGTGATTCGTCCGGGCGACACGATGCTGCTCGAGGCGCCGGCGGGCTGGGGGAAGAATCACCAGGATTCGCAGGATTTCTTCGTGGTGAGCGAGCACGACGAGGCCGCGGCGCCGCGGCACGAGCGCGCGTGGGCGTCGATCGGCGTGCTGGGGCTGCTGATTCTGGGGTTGTCGTTCGCGGGGAAGCTGGGGCTGAACGAGATGTCGGTGGCGATGGCGGCGGCTGGCGCGATGATCGTGATGCGCTGCTGCACCGGGCCACAGGCGAGGCGGAGCGTGGACTGGCAGGTGCTGATCGTGATCGGCGCGGCGTTCGGCGTGGGCCGGGCGATGGAGAAGACGGGCCTGGCGTCGATGCTGGCGGACCTGACGGTGGGCGCGGCGGTGCCGATGGGGCCGCTGGCGATGCTGGCGGTGCTGTACGGCATGACGCTGCTGTGCACGATCTTCATCACGAACAATGCGGCGGCGGTGCTGATGTTCCCGATCGCGGTGAACGCGTGCGAGAAGGCGGGGATCACGGACCTGACGCCGTTCGCGATCGTGATCGCGCTCGCGGCGTCGCTGGAGTTCGCGACACCGCTGGGCTACCAGACGAACCTGATGGTGATGGGTCCGGGCGGGTATCGTCTGACGGACTACGTGAAGTTCGGCGGGCCGCTCACGCTGATCTGCGGCGTCGTGGTGATCACGATGCTGGCCGTGTTCGGCTGACGCATCGGACGAACCCGGCGGGGGCGTGGAGCGTCCAACGATGAGCACGCGTCGAGCGGCGCCGGCTCGGCGTGCGGTGCGGATGGGATCGGGCGCGAAGGAGTCGATGATGCTGGGACGGACGACGACGCTGGCGGCGGCGCTTTCGGCGGCTGTGGTGTTCGGTGGAGGCGCGGCGCGGGCGCAGGACGCGTCGGTGGAGGGCGCGATCGCGGTGGCGGAGTCGCTGTCCGCGGCGTTCCGTCACGCGGCGCAGGTGGCGACGCCGTCGGTGGTGCAGATTCGTTCGTCGCACGTGGTCCGACGCGCGGTGAGCGATCCGCGGTACGACCCGTTCGGCTGGGGCTTCGGGCCGCGGCGGATGCAGGAGTTCGAGCAGCAGGGCCTGGGCTCGGGCTTCATCGTGGACGAGCAGGGGCACATCATCACGAACAACCACGTGATCGCGGACGCGGATCGGCTGCTGGTGATGTTCACCGACGGTTCGATGGCGGAAGCGACGCTGGTGGGCGCGGACCCGCTGACGGATGTCGCGGTGATCCGCGTGGATCCGGCGGAGGCGTCGGGCGTGCTCGTGCCGGCGACGATCGGCGACTCGGAGAAGATGCAGGTGGGCGACTGGGTGATCGCGGTGGGTTCGCCGCTGGCGCTCGATGAGACGGTGACGGCGGGGATCGTGAGCGCGACGGGTCGTCGGCAGGGCATCATCCGGCAGGGCCGGCGCGAGGGGTACGAGGCGTTCATCCAGACGGACGCGGCGATCAATCCGGGCAACTCGGGCGGGCCGCTGGTGAACCTGCGCGGCGAGGTGATCGGCATCAACACGGCGATCAAGAGCACGAGCGGCGGGAGCGTGGGCCTGGGGTTCGCGATTCCGACGTCGCTGGCGAAAGGAATCGTGGAGCAGTTGATCGAGTCGGGGCGCGTGCGGCGCGGGTGGCTCGGCGCGCGGTGGACGGACTTCACCGCGGCGTCGGCGGAGCTGCTCGGCATGTCGGGCGGGACGGTGCGCGGCGCGCTCATTCAGTACGTGGAGCCGGGCGGTCCCGGCGATGCGGCGGGAATCGAGGTGAACGACATCGTGCTCGCGGTGAACGGCGCGCCGGTCGAGGATGCGGAGGCGTTGCGCATGCGCATCGCGGACATCCGACCGGGCGAGCGCGCGACGCTGCGGGTGCTGCGCGAGGGCCGCGAGCGCGAGGGGGAGGCGGTGCTGGCCGATCAGCACGAGGCGGACGCGGGGCTGTACGCGATCCTGCGGTCGTTCGGCGTGGGCTTCGGCGAGCCGACGGCGGAGGACCTGACCCGGCTGCGGGAGCTGCCGCCGGAGCTGCGCCGCGGCGGCGCCGTGGTGACGCACGTGGTCGCGGGCTCCCCCGGTGAGGTGGCCGGGTTTGAGGTAGGCGATATCGTTTTGGGAATCAACGACTTGCGGGTGGATTCCCCGGAGACGCTGGGCGCGCTGCTCTCCAAAGCGCGTCCGGGCATGGCGCTGCAGTTCACGGTGTCGGCGCCGGACGGCCGGGTCGGAACCAAAGTTTTCAGGGTTCCCGACCGTCGATACCGATGATCGTTATGATTGGGTCGATCTCTCTCTCTCCTCCAGCGGGGCGCCGTCTATCGATGGCGCCCTGCTTTTTCAGGGAGTTCGATGAGCATCGTGTGAAGATGGGCAACGTTTCGGCGCGCTGATCACGGCGCGCTCGGGCGCAGTTGCATCACGCGATACACGGCGCCTTCGGGTGTGGTGCGCAGCTCGCCGACGGTGTCGCCGAAGTAGCGGAGCATGACGTCGGGTCCGGGGAGGAGGCGCTGCCACTCGGGCATCGCGTCGCGCATCGTCTGCAGATACTCCTCGCGGAACTCCTCGTCGACGCCCATCTCTTCGAGCTGCTGCGCGACGATCTGCTCCATGTTGTCCTCGAGCCACGAGGTGTACTCGAGGGATGCGCGGAAGTCCGTCCAGGCGTGCGCGATGCCGGGGCGGAGGGCGCGCGTGGCCTGCGTGAAGCGCGCTTCATCGGCGAGCTTGGGGCGCGCGGCCTCGGCGCTCTCGCGGATCGCGGCCTCGACCGAGGGGCTGTCTCCCGCGAGCATGCCGCCGGCGGTGACGCTGAGCGCGAAGTCGGGCAGGAACGCGGACTCCCAGATCTGCGCACCGAGGAAGTCGCGCGATTGCGCACCGAACATCGGCGCGACGGCGCCGAGCGCGTCGGTGAGGGCCTGCTGATCGCGGATATCGGCGACGATGAGGGTCTTCTGGCTCTCGGGGCCGAAGGGACGCTCGTAGCGGCGGGCGACGGTGAATCGCGAGCCGAGCGCGCTCAGGATCGGGCCGACCTGCTGCTCGAAGGCGTCGAGCTGGGCGAGCATCGAGCCGCGCTGCGGCTCGGGGAGCTGCGCGCCGACGTTGCGGGCGAGGGGCAGGACGCGATCGAAGTTGAAGCGCATCGAGAAGACGGACGCCGCGTCGGGGCCGATGACGGCGGGCGGCGCGAAGGGCGCGGCCTCGCCGTCGAAGAGCGAGAAGAGCTCGCCCTTCTCGGGGACGAGCGCGGCGATGGTCGTCTCGGTCATGGCGTCGGGCGAGTCGAGCCGGAGGCCGACGCTGATGGCGCGGACCTTGTCGAGGCCGAGCGCCGTGGCGGCGGGCTCGATCCACTCGAGGGAGTCGAGGAACATCGGCTGGAACTCGTCGATGAGCCCGGCGATGGGGCTGTCGTGCGGGCCGCGCAGGGACTCGATGAGCGGCGCGATGAGGAGCGCGGCGTAGCCGTGGGGCGAGGTGTGCTGGGCGAGGGCGGCGCGCAGCGTCTCGGAGTCGCCCGCGGTCGGCCCGAGGTCGGCGCCGGCGAGGCGGTCGAGCGCATCCTCGAAGGCGTCGCGCTGGCTGGCGGCGACGACGACGGCGCCGACGCGCGCGAAGTAGACGTTGCGGGGCAGGTCGCGATCGGCGAGGCCGAACTCCTCCTCGGCCCACCATTCCTCTTCGCCGAACTCGTCGTCCTCTTCGGCGCCCATGTCGTCTTCCTCGTCCATGAACTCGGCGTTCAGGCGCTCGTCGACGGCTTCGTAGTCGATGACGACGCGGGTGCACTCGACGCCGCCGACGTCGATGGGCTCGAGGTCGGCCTCGCCGAGCTTCTCGGCTTCTTCGAAGACGCCGAGGATGGCGTCGTGCAGGGCGGCGGCGCTGTCCTGGTCTTCGCCGTAGTCGGCGACGAGGATGGACTGGGGCGCGTCGGCGGCGTCGGGGTCTTCGGCGTCGTCGTTGGCGCCGATGAACATGGCGTAGCCGAGGGACACGTCGGGGAGGGAGAGGGCGTCGAACTCGAAGTTGGCGAGCCAGGGACCGAGGTCGGTGTTCGCGTCGCGGAAGGCCTTGACGGCGCGCTGGACGTCGGGCTCGTTCCAGAGCTGGATGAGGTTGGTGCGTTCGAGCGCGGCGCGGGCGCCGGCCATGTCGCCGACGGAGGCGACGAGGAAGCAGTTCTCGGGCGCGAGGTCGCCGATGGTGGGCGCGGCGTGGAGCGCGGCGCTAGCGGAGACGACGGCGGCGCCGAGGGCGGCGCACCAGCGGGACGGGCGATGACGCACGAGAAGCTCCTTGCCGGGGCCGTCAGCGGCCTTCGGCGTCGTTGAGGATGGGGGCCTCGCCGAACGATTCGCGCGGCGGGGCGTCGTGATAGGTGTACCCGCTGTTGGGGTTGTCCTTGTCGTACGCGAAGGCCTCGCGATGGCGGATGAAGTCGCGCACGTAGCGGGCGGGGATGGCGAAGCCGAGGCCTTCGCCGAAGGGGATCTTCATGTTGCAGACGCCGATGACTTCGCCGCGGAGGTTGAAGAGTGGTCCGCCGGAGTTGCCGGGGTTGATCTGCGTGGTGGTCTGGATGTAGGTGACGCCCTGGAAGTCGCGCAGGGTGGTGGCGATGACGCCGCTGCTGAGGGTGCGCTCGAGGCCGAGGGGCGCGCCGATGGCGAAGACTTCCTGACCGGCGGCGAGCTCGTCCTCGGCGTTGAGGTAGACGATGGGGAAGGGCTGGTCGTCGGGGTGATCGAGGCGGATGAGCGCGAGATCGAGGTGGTTGTTCACCGCGACGATCTGGATGTCCTCGATGATGTTGCGCCGGATGCCGTCGCCGTCCTTCTGGAAGAAGGTGCACTTGATGCGCGTCTCGCCCTGGATGACGTGCGCGTTGGTGATGGCGTAGCCGTCGGGGTGGATGATGAAACCGGAGCCGAGGCCCGAGGGCGTCGAGACGAGGACGACGGCCTCGCCCCAGCGCTGCGCCTGCTCGCGCGCGGAGCGCTCGGGCATGGAGGACGCGACGCGGAAGAGCGTGTCGGGCGCGCTGGTGGTCGCGGCGGCGTCGGCGTCGGCGCGGACGATGGCGTCCACGCTGGAGCGCGGCGCCTTGACGACATCGAAGCCGAGGTCCAGCCAGACGGCTTCTGCGGTCTCCTTGATGATGCGCCCGCGGACTTCGCGCCCGTCGGAGAAGGTGACGACGTCGAGATCGGACGGGGGAGCGGCGGCCTCGTCCTGCGCCATGGAGGGAGGGCAGGCGAGGGCGGCGAGCAGCAACGCCCGGCAGAGGTTCGATCGCATCCGGTTCTCCTGAGGGATCGGAAGGTCGCGCTCGCCGCGGCGGGCGCGTAGACCGGTAGAGTATGCGTGGGGGCGCTCGTCCGCCGGACGGGCCCGGATCATCGCACCTTGACCCGCCGGGGACGCACACACATGACGACGCACGCGACGACGGCACTGTTCCTTGGACTTCTGGCCTCCGGCGGTGTGTGGGCGGACACGGGTCCGGAGGCGGACCTCGGGCGGTATTTCGGGTTCGAGGCGCCGCGGTTCATCGTGGTGGACCAGGGCGCCGGCCCGGCGATCGCGGCGGACTTCAACGGGGACGGGCTGACGGACCTGGGGATCGTGAACAACCGCAAGAGCCGCATCGAGCTGCACCTGCAGCGTCGCGAGGCGCTCAGCGCCGACGAGGCGGCGGCGCGGCTGAAGGTGAACGAGCTGCCGTCGAGCCGCTGGTTCGAGCGCAAGGATGTGAGCGTTTCGCATCGCGTGACGTCGTTCCGGGCGCACGACTTCGACGGCGACGGTCGATTGGACCTCGTGTACGCGGGGACGCCGGCGGAGCTGGTGGTGATGCGCCAGACGGAGCAGGGCGACTACGACGTGGCGAGCAAGAAGCGCGTGCGCGGGCTCGCGGCGGGGCGTGACGGGCTGGCGGTCGCGGACGTGATGGACGGCCCGAATCCGGAGGTGCTGGCGCTGGTCGAGGGGCGCGTGCAGGTGTTCCCGGTGAACGGCGTGACGCTCGGCGAACCGACGGCGCTCGGCAGCGGCGGGACGGGCTCGAGCCAGCTCATCGCGATGTTCGTCGAGGACTACGACGGCAACGGGATGCTGGACATCCTCGGCGCGATTCCCGACGACCCGGCGCCGCTGCGCCTGTGGCTACAGAAGCCCGCGTCGCGCGGCGGGACGGCGAAGCGCGGATTGATGGGCCCGGAGCTGCGCTTCGAGATGCCGCCGCTGCGCGAGGCGGATTTCGTGCGGTTCCCGGATCGTCGCGCGGCGTCGATCGGGGTGATCGAGCGGACGACGCGTCGGCTCGTGATCTACGACCTGACGGAGCAGCGCATCGAGCCGGCGGGGTCGCTCGGCGCCGAGCGCGAGGTGCAGGCGGAGGTGCGCGCGTTCGCGGACGGGGCGAACAAGGATCGCTCGGTCGCGGTGGCGGACATCGATGGCGATGGACTCATCGATCTGCTCGCGGCGGACGCGAAGGGCAATGCGCTGGCGTTCTACCGGCAGGAGCCGGGGCTCGGGCTGTCGCGCGAGGAGCGGTTCAGCGCGTTCAAGGCGCCCAAGAGCGTCGCGGCGGGCCAGTGGGATGGCTCGGGGCCGCTCGAGGTCTTCGTGCTGAGCGAGGAAGAGAAGGCGGTCGGCGTGAGCCGGTACGAACAGGAGCACGATCGGCTGACGTTCCCGGAGCCGCTGCCGATCGCGACGTCGGGCGCTTCGCCGGTGGCGATGGCGTTCGTCGAGCTGAGCCAGGGTCCGGCGCTGGCGGTGATCGTGCAGAACCGGCGTGATCACACGCTGGAGCTGCACTCGCCGGAGGGCGGCGCGGCGCGCACGGTGGCGCTCGAGGGTGTGAATCGCCCGCCTCAGTCGATGCTGGGCGCGGACATCGACGGGGATGGCTCGATGGACCTGATGCTGTTCACGCCGGGCGAGCCGATGGTGATGGTGCGCGGGCTGGACTCGGAGTCGGGGCCGACGGTGCTGACGGACCGCGTGATGCCGCAGTTCGGGCTGGTGCAGGCGGCGGGGCCGGAGAACACGGCGCTGATCGACGTGGACGGCGATGGACACGACGAGCTGCTGATCGCGAACAGCAACTTCATCCGCGCGTGCTCGTTCAGCGCGGAGGGTGGGTGGCGCGTGGTGGAGCAGGCGACGGACCCGGACGCGCAGACGCGGTTCGTGGGTCTGACGGTGCTGGAGCGCGAGAATTCGCGGACGATCGTGGCGTCGGACAAGAACGCGGGCCGGCTGGTGATGGTGGATCGGCGCGAGGGCGCGTGGGAAGTGACGGATCGGCTGCGGCTTACGGGGTTCGATCCGCGCGCGATCTACGCGGGGTCTTACGCGGGCGATGGTCAGCCGAACGTGCTGGCGCTGTCGGACGACGGCTTCGGCGTGGTGCGTCTGGCGGGCTCGCGCGCGGCGCTGGAGGAGGCCGCGGCGTATCGGTCGGACGAGAAGGACCGTCTCGAGCACGAGATCGTCGCGGGGGATGTGAATTCGGACGGGTTCGTCGATCTCGTGGTGCTGGACGCGGGCGAGCAGATGTGCCAGATCCTGACGTTCAGCGCCTCGCGCCGGCTGCTCGAGGCGACGGAGTTCGAGGTGTTCGAGAGCCGGCTGTTCTCGGGCGGCGAGGAGCGGCAGTTCGAGCCGAGCACGGTGATTCTGGCGGACGTGACGGGCGACGGCGCGGCGGACATGACGCTGCTGGTGCACGATCGATTGGTCGTGTATCCGCAGATGACGGCGTCGCAGCGCTGAGGACCGCGCCGGAGACTGCGCCAGAGGCGATCTGCGGAGGATTCGCGCATCCCTAACCGCGCAGCTCTTGCGGCGTGGCGCGCGAAGGGTACCTTCGCCGCATCGATTCGGATGCGCGTGCTTCGCGTGTCGAGAGACAACCTTTTCCTCGCACCCGATCGCCGGGGCTCTCGCGCCCTTCCCGGCCTTCGGGGCGCCAGCGCAGCTTCTGGCGGACGGGAGGAGACCGCCGGGGGCTTGCGCTTTTTTGGGGAACGACCGCGAACTCGGCAGCGCGCGCTTTGTACCATGCTCGCTATTGCTGATCGTGAGGTGGATCATGCGCGAGCTGACGCACCCCCAACGAATCCTCATTGCTCTAGCTGGATTCCTAGCGCTTATTGCTTTCGCGCTGGGCGCTGCGTGGGTGTCTTCAAATGTTTCGATCACCTATACGCAGGATTTTGCCACGGCAGACATCATGGTTGTCGCCGTGACTTACGCACGTGATGAGCGCGTGGCGGAGTTCGAAGAACTACTGGCATCGGATCCGAGTCTGCTCCAAAGGAAATGGGAGGGGTGGACGCTGATTCACGCCGCGGCCGCGACTGACTCTGACGCATGCATTCGTGTTCTACACCGTCTCGGTGCAGATCTCGATGCGCTCTCGGGTCCATTTCGTTCAAGGAATCAGGTTCCGGACACCGCGATGCACATGGCCATACGTGGGCAGGATTGGAATGCAGTGCGTGCTCTTATCGAGTGCGGAGCGTCGATTGATGTGCCCGATGGGAATGGAGACACGGCGCGGGACTTGCTGGAGCGTCTGCCCGAGGGCGCAGATACTCTGTCCACCGACAATCCCGATTAGCCACGGCGCGTCATGTAGATCGCGTCGGTGATGGGCGCGTCGACGTTGATCGCGCGGAGGTCGCACGCGACCTGGCCGCGGTGGTAGGTCGCGTGGTTGACGACGTGGGTAAGGACTTCGTGGAGACGTGATTCGTAGGGCTGGCCTTCGGTGCTGTGGTAGCGGATGGGCTGGTGGAGGCGTGTCTCGGTGAGGCTGGAGACGAACATGCTCCAGCGGGCGCCGATGCGTTCGGCGCGTTCGCTGACCTCGTGCAGGCCGCACCTGGGGAAGATGGTGTCGGGCGGTTCGCTTGAGCGGTCGACGCGGCTGAGCCAGATCTCGGCGGCGGCGACGACGTGGGCCATGCGTTCGATGGCTTTCGCGGGGGGCTTCGGGAGCTGGTCGAGGGCCTGGAGGACGCGCGCGGTGGCCCAGCGGTCGTAGTCGAACAGCCGCCGGTAGTGATTGACGAGCGGCTCGTTCGACGGGATGGCCATGGGAGGGCTCTAGCGTGCGGGCGCCGCGGCGCCTTCGAGGCGCTCGCGGACGTTGTCGAGGACGTTCATGAAGTTGATGTAGGAGTCGTAGGGTGAGTCGTAGGGGTTGAAGTACTTGTGGACGTCGCCGTCGGCGAAGTACTTGGTGCACATGTAGTAAAAGTGGTCGGAGGTGGTGAGCTTGCGCCAGTCGTTGACGAGGTGGCGCGCGTGTTCGATCTCGACGGGGTCGTCGCTGGCGACGGCTTCGCGGAGGCGCTTGCGGATGTCGGGCTCGAGCTTGTAGAGCTCGGCGAGCGCGGAGTGCTGCATGGCGTTGCCGATCCATGCGGAGAGGTCGCGCTCGGTGTCGGCCCAGGAGATGAGGTTGGGCGCGTCGTAGACGCCCACGGGCGGGAAGCGCTCGATCGCTTCGCTGACGGTGTTGAAGTGGTTGTGGCCGGGGTTGATGTCGAAGATCTTCTCGGGGAGCGCGTCGAGGAACTGGAAGACGCCGGTCTCGGCCCACTGGTGCTCGCCGAAGGTCTCGTAGTCCATGAAGAGGTTGCAGAGGTAGCCGTCGCCGTTGATCTCGTTGGCCCAGCGCGCGAACTTCTCGGCGGTGAGGGGCCATTCGGTCCAGCCGCGGTTGCTGAAGCGGAAGGCGACGTCGTCGGAGAGGCGGTAGTTCTTGAGGAGGAGGGCAAAGGGTCCGCCGTGCGCGCCGGCGCCGCCGTTGGGCGGGGCGTACACGTAGTTGGGGGAGCGGCCGCTCAGGAGCCAGTCCACGCCCTCGCAGCAGACGCCCTTGAAGCGCGGGCGGCCCTGCGCATCGCGCAGGGTCTGAAGGAACGCGGCGAGCTCGTTGGAGAAGATGAGCTCGGTGTTGCGGAAGACGGTCGGCGTCTGGCCGAAGAGGTCCTGGATGCGATTGGTGTGGAGATCGACCTGCTCGACGAACTCCTGCTTCGAATAGAGGAAGGAGAGCGAGTGGTGGTAGGTCTCGGCGAGGAACTCGCAGCAGCCGGTGTCGGCGAGGGCCTTGAAGAGATCGATGACCTCGGGGCACCAGGCCTCGAGCTGGTCGAGGGCGACGCCGGTGATCGCGTAGGAGACGCGGAAGTTGCCCTTGTGGCGGCGGACGAGGTCGAGGATGAGCTTTGTCGCCGGGAGGTAGCACTTGGTGGCGACCTTGCGGCAGATCTCGGCGTTCTTGTCGTCGGCGAAGTAGAAGGGGTGATCTTCGAAGACGGTGTAGCGCTTCAGCCGGTAGGGCTGGTGGACCTGAAAGTAGAAGACGATCGATGCCATCCGTCGGGCCTCCCCTGCGAGCGGTCGGATGCGGTGTCGGATGCGGTCGTTACACGATAGCCAGGCAGAGCGCGATCCACGCGCCGCCGATGATCATCGCGAAGGCGGTGTAGCCGACGATGTCTCGGGCGCGCGTGCGCGTGATCGCGAGCAGCGGCAGCGCCCAGAATGGTTGGAGCATGTTCGTGAGCTGATCGCCGTAGGCGACGGCCATGACCATCTTGCCCGGCGCGACGCCAGCGTCGGCCGCGGCGCCGAGGGCGATGGGCGCCTGCACGGCCCACTGGCCCCCACCGCTGGGCACGAGGAGGTTGACGAGCCCCGCGGAGAGGAAGGTCATAACGCTGAGGCCCGCTTCCCCGCCGCCGGAGGCGCGGACGAACCATTCGGAGACGCTCGCCGCGAGGCCGCTGCCTTTGAGCATGCCGATGATGCCGCCGTAGAGGGGGAACTGGAGGATGATGCCGGCGCAGCCCTTGGCGGCGTCCTCGATGGCGAGGGCGTAGCGCATCGGGTTGGCGTGGAGGATGAGGCCGAGCGCGAGAAAGGTCAGGTTCGCGGTGTTGAGGTTGAGCGCGTCGAGGCCCTGCTCGAGGTAGCGCGGCGCCAGCCAGAGGACCATCGGGAGCGCGAGGATCCACGCCACGATCGGGCTGCGCTCGAGGAACGCGGGGATGCGCCCGGGCTTGTCGGTGGGATCGGGCGGCGGCGCCCTGGGGGGCGGCGCTTCGGGCGCGATGGGTGTGTTGCCCTTCGGGCAGAGCAGCATGAAGGTGACGGGCACGAGCGCGAGCAGGCCGAGCGTGGTGATGAGGTTCAGCGCGCTGCCGGTGGACTCGGAGAGAGGGACGCCCTCGGGGTAATGCGCGGCGAGCTCGGGGCCGAGGCGCGCGGCGAGGGCGCTCGGGTCGGCGGCGTCGAGGGGCGCGGAGCCGGAGAGGCCGCCGTGCCAGGCCATCATGCCTGTGTAGCCCGCGGCGGCGAGGAGGGCTCGGGAGACGTGGACGCCGCGGCGGCGCATGGCGTCGGCGACGTCGCGCGCGAGGAGCGCGCCGACGATGAGGCCGAGTCCCCAGTTGATGAGGCATCCGACGATGGCGAGCGCGGAGACCATGGCGACGGCGGATCGCGGGCCACGGGGGATGGCGCTGACGGCGCGGAGGGCCTTGGCGATGGGCGGGCTGGCGGCGAGGGCGTGTCCCGTGACGAGGATGAGGGACATCTGCATGCCGAAGGCGAGGAGGGACCAGAAGCCGTCGGGCCCTTGCCAGAGGTCGAGGACCTGGGTCCATGCGGAGGATGGGGAAGCGGAGTCCGCCGCGAGTCGCCAGACGGAGAGGAGATAGGTAAGGACGGTGAGGAGGATGGCGAGAACGAAGGGATCGGGCGCCGTGGCGCGGAAGACCGACGCGAAGCGCTCTCCCAGTTTGGCGAGCATGGGGGTCAGGGTACCCGACCGGCGACCGGACGTGCCGGGGCGGTGACGGTAATCCGTCGTTGGGGAGGGTGAAAAGTCTTGACCCGCTTCCGGGGATTCTGGATATTCGGTCGCACGCGGGCGTCCCGGCACGGGATACGTGGCGCGGTGCACAGGGAGAACGAGGCCGCGGGCGGAGGGACGATCCGCCGGGCTTTCGGGTCATACGAAGAGAGGTCGATCATGGCGTCGCTGTCCGTCGGTGGTGATCGTGCGCGTTCGGTTCGGGTGGTGGCGGCCGCGGGACTGGCGGTGTCATTGGCGAGCGGGGCATGGGGTGCGCAAATCACGTCCAACTGGCTGAACGCGGCCAGCGGGACCTGGAACGTCGCGACCAACTGGTCCACCAACCCGGTGTTCCCGAACAACGCGGCGGACACCTACATCGCGGTGATCAACGCGACGGGCGCGGCGTACACGGTGACGCTGAACACCAATGTGACGCTCGATGAGCTGACGCTGAACTCGGCGAACGCGACGCTGCTGCATTCCGGCGGGACGTTCGGCGTGGGCACGGCCAATCTTCAGAATGGCGTCTTCCGGCTGAACGGCGGGACGATCTCGGGCGGGACGTGGAATGTGACGGGGGGCCAGTTCGAGGCGACGTCAAGCGGCGGCACGCTGACGAACGTCCAGATGACCGGCGACATCCTGGTGAACGCCACCAACTCCTTCGTCAATCTCGGGGGCACAACGCGGTTCGGCGCGATTCGTCTTCAGGGCACGAACGCGGACGCCCGACTGGGCGACGGGTACATGCTTCAGGACGCGATCATCGCCGAGGGCGCCGCCGGCGGCACGCGCTTTGTGCGCAACGCGGGGACCAACACCACCGCCACGATCGGCGCAACCGGATCGGTCACGCTCGCTGCGGGCGCCGGCGGCAACCTGAACGTCCAGTCCCTCTCCGGAACGTTCGGCCTGACCAACAACGGCCTCATCCGCGCCGAGGCGGCCGGACGCACGTTGAGCGTCGCCACCACCGCGTTCACCAACAACGGGACGATGGAGGTCTCGAACGGCGCGCTCACCATCGGCGCCACGTCGTGGTCAAACACCGGCACGATCGCCGTCTCCGGCGGCACGCTCAACCTCGACGGCGGCTGGGACACCTCCGGCGGCATCGGGACGTTCAACCGCACCGGCGGCACGATCAATCTCGGCGCCGCCGTGAACAACACGGGCAGCACCTTCACCCTCGATAGCTCGACCGGCTCCTGGAACCTCAACGGCGGATCCATCACCGGCGGCACGGTGAACACCGCCGGCGGCAGCGCGCTGGCCGCGACCGGCAGCGGCGGCACGCTGACGGACGTGGACTTCAAC
>JBGTSD010000016.1:0-42271 GCA_041940385.1 Phycisphaerales bacterium
TTTTGGTTCAGACTTTAGAGTTTATGGCAAAGGAGATTTTGGAGAAAAGGGAGCCAAGTTTTTGGTCTTTGGTCTCAATGACGCGGATCGTCGCCGCGGCGCCCGCGTCCTCCTCCTCGGCCGCCTTCCGCGGGGCGTAGGGGTCCAGCTCGGCGTCCTCGCCCTCCCCCGCCTCGACCTGGTCGGCCAGGCGCCAGCCGCGTTGCTCGACGACGTCCATCGCCTGCCGCTCGTTCCACGCGTACACGTTGGCCGCGCCCGCGCTGATCTTGTGGCTCGGCAGGCGGCCCTTGGACTCGGGGTCATCGGACCGGGCGCCCAGCAGGTCGGTGAACCGGACGCCCCGGCGCTCGGCGATCGTGACGAGCTCTTCCAGCCGCTCGAGCAGCTTGACCGCCCGGCGTGCGTCCTGGCCCTCGATCCGCGAGACCTCGCGGGCCTGGGGGATGCCGCTGGCGTCCTCCTCGATCTCGCGCACGACCAGGGCCGATCCCTCGAGCCCCAGGTCGGTCAGCACCGAGGACATCTCCCGCTCGTTGATCACGTACCGGCTCGTCTTGCCCCGCAGGATCTGGTAGAGGGGCGGCTGGGCGATGTACACGTGCCCGCGCCGGATCAGCTCGGGCATCTGGCGGAAGAAGAACGTCAGCAGCAGCGTCCGGATGTGGCTGCCGTCCACGTCGGCGTCGGTCATGATGATGACCTTGCCGTAGCGGAGTTTGGAAATGTCGAAGTCCTGGCCGATGTTGCACTTGAGGGCCTGGATGAGGACGCGGATCTCCTCGAAGCCGAGCACCTTGTCGATGCGGGCCTTCTCGACGTTCAACAGCTTGCCGCGGATCGGCAGGATGGCCTGCGTGACGACGTCGCGTCCCTGCTTCGCGGACCCGCCTGCGGAGTCGCCCTCGACGATGAAGATCTCGGAGGCGTCAACGTCCTTGGTCTTGCAGTCGGCGAGCTTGGCGGGCATGGAGCCCGAGTCGAGCGCGCTCTTGCGCCGGGTCAGCTCGCGCGCCTTGCGAGCGGCCTCGCGCGCCTGGGCGGCGAGGACGGCCTTCATGCAGAGCCGCTTGGCGTCCGCCGGGTGCTCCTCGAGCCAGGTGGCGAGCTTCTCGCCGACGATGCCGGAGACGAAGCCCTCGATGTCGGTGTTGCGCAGCTTGCCCTTGGTCTGGCCCTCGAACTGCGGGTTGGGCAGCTTGGCGGAGATGACCGCGACGAGCCCTTCGCGCAGGTCCTCGCCGCTGGGCATCGGGTCCTTTTCCTTCAGGACGCCGGCCGCCTTGGCGTAGTTATTGATCGAGCGCGTGAGCGCGGACTTGAAGCCCGAGAGGTGCGTGCCGCCGTCCACCGTCTTGATGTTGTTGGCGAACGAGAGCAGCAGCTCGTTGTAGCCGTCGTTGTACTGGAGCGCGACCTCGAGCGCGAAGCCGTTCGTCGGGTCCTCGCCCTTGAGGTGCACCGGCGGGCACACGACGTTCTTGGCCTCGTTGAGGTGCTCGACGAAGGCGAGTAGGCCGGTGTCGTACTTGAACGTCTCGGCGCGGGGCTTGCCGTCGGGGCCGACGCGCTCGTCCGCGAGGCGGATGGTCACGCCGGGGTTCAGATACGCCAGCTCGCGCAGGCGCGAGAGGAGCGTCGTGTACGAGAACTCGGTGTCGGGGAAGAGCTGGTGGTCGGGCTTGAAGGTGACGCGCGTGCCCGTCTTGGGGCCGGCGTTCTCCTCGACGACGTGGAGCGGGCGATCGACCTTGCCGCGCTCGAAGGTGATGAGGTGCGCCTTGCCCGACCGCCGGACCTCGACCTCGAGCCACTCGGAGAGGGCGTTGGTGCAGGAGATGCCCCCGCCGTGCAGGCCGCCGGAGACCTTGTACGCGGAGTCGTCCCCGCCGAACTTGCCGCCCGCGTGGAGCACGGTCATGACGATCTCGACGGCGGGTTTGCCGTTGAGGGCCGGATTCTCGTGCTTCATGGGGCCGACAGGGATGCCGGGCCCGTCGTCGACGACGCTGATGGAGCCGTCGGCGTGGATGGTCACGGAGACCGTCGTGGCGCGCCCGGCCATGCACTCGTCGATGGAGTTGTCCACCGCCTCGTAGACGAGGTGGTGCAGGCCGCCGAGCCCGGTGTCGCCGATGTACATCCCGGGACGCTTGCGGACGGCCTCGAGGCCCTCGAGGACCTTGATGCTGTCCTCGCTGTAGGCCTGTCGGTCCGGGCCCTTCTGGGGGCCGGAAGCGTCGAGATTACTCATGTCGGTGCGGTTGGAAAGTGCCGTCATTTCAGGGGGAGTCTGCAAGCGCAGATTATAGGTTCCGCGCGCTCGCGGGGCGCGTCGGGAGGGCTCTTTCGAGGGTGTCGGAACGGGGGCTCGGGAGGCCTGATCAGGGCGCGATCCGGACCGTGCTGACGCGGTCGATCAGGGTCTCGTAGAGGAGCCGGATGTCGGGCTCGGCGAGGCGCACGCAGCCCATGCTCTTCTCGTACCCGATCGAGTCCGGGTCGATCGTTCCGTGCAGGCCGTAGTCCACGTACTGGGCCGAGGCCTGGTCCGCCGGGTCGAGCCCGATCCAGTATTCGCCGAGGGGATTCTTCGGGTCGTCGGCGGTGAAGAACTCGCCGGTGCGCGGGTTGCGCCACGACGGGTTGATCAGCTTGCTGTTCGGCCGCACGATGAAGCTCGCGATCGGCGTCGAGCCGAACTCACCGAGGCCGACGGGGAACGAGCGCACGAACATGCGGTGGCCGCTGGCGTCGGGCTCGCCGATGTAGAGGTCCAGCCGGAACGCGCTCTTCGACACGACCGCGTGGAACGGGCCCTTGATGAGCTTGAGCTTCTGGCCCACCGCCAGCCGGTTCGGCGCGGCGATGTTGTTGACGCGCATCACGAAGCGCCAGTCCGTCTGCAAATTGTTGCTCGCCGTGATCTTCGTCAGCGTGTCGCCCGCCTGCACCACCGCCGACGTCGTGTACGGATCGCCCGCGACCGGCGTCGAGGAGAACAGGATCAGGTCGCTGAGCTTGCCCATCCGATCGCGGATGGCGTCGCGCTCGGACTCGGTCGCGCGGCTGTCGTGCAGGGCGCGATTGAGCGTCGCTCGCGCCTCGACCGGCCGGCCCGCGCTCTCCTGGCGCGCCGCCTCGGAGATCATGGCGGCGATCGGTCCCTGCGCCACCGGCTGCTGCTGAGGGGACGCCTGCGGCGGATTCGTCGCGGTGGTGGTGGGGGCGCCGCCGGCGGAGCCGGTCAGCTCGCTGGGCGTGGGGTTGGACGGGATGGTCGGATCGGGCAGCGCCGCCGAGGCGTCCGTCGCCGGGCGCGAGCCCATCTCGAGGACGGCGGGCGGATTGGCGTTGGTCGCCGCCTGCGTCGGCGGCGCGTTGTTCGCCGTGGTGTCGCCGGTCGGCTTCAGCAGCGGCGCGGCCGAGCCAAGCGTCTGGCGCGGCGTCGCGGTGTTCTGCGGCTCGACAACCGAGTTTCGATCGTCTTCGAGCGTCGCGCCGACGACGGTCGACGGGGAGGACGGCTTGAGCAGCCACCAGCCCACGAACAGGCCGGCGAGAATCACGGCGCCGATCAGGACCGGCGCGCGGCTCACGCGGCGCTTGTGGTACATCGCTCCGGCGCGAACGCGGCCGGCGTCATTGGTACGGGGCATCTGCGAAGCGAGCGCCATGGGGAGTTCCGTCTCCTCGTCGGATGTGCGAAGGTGTTCGTTGCGCTGCGGGCCGCCGATCCGTGGCGGCGCGATCAGGCTCTTCGTCGGCAGGGGGCGCAGATCAGGCGGCGGTCGGTCACGATGGCGTCCACGATCGCGTCGTGGGCCTCGTGCGGGACTTCGTCGACGATCTGCTGGTCGAATGCGACGCCGCAGAGACGCACGCCGCCCTGGCGGAGCGTCGGCTGGGCGAGGAATCGGTCATAAAAACCGCCGCCGCGTCCGAGTCGGAAGCCGGCGGCGTCGTAGGCGAGCGCGGGGATGAGGATGAGATCGATCTCGTCGCCCGGGATGGGTCGTCCGGAGACCGGCTCGCGCACGCCGCAGCGTCGCTGCTCGAACTCGTCCTCGAGACTCACGATCTCGACGGCGGTCATGCGGCGCGACGACCAGTCCATCCGCGGCACGCAAACGGTCTTGCCGTCCTGGAAGCAGCGGAGGGCCAGCGGCGTCAGATCGACCTCGAAGTCGATCGGCAGGTACATCATCACGGTCGACGCGGTCTCGAAAAACCCGGCCGCGATGACCCGTCGGCAGACGGACGCGGACAGGCGCTGGACCTCGTCGGCGGCGAGTTGGGCCAGGCGGTCCTTCATGGCGGCGCGCATGGCGGCCTTTGCCTGGGCGGGACCGTTGCCGTTGGAATGCGGAGCGGGCTGACTCATGGGGTGCGTGCTCGGGGTCATTCGATTATCGGGGGCCTGACCCCTGCGGTTGGAGAAATCCCTCCCCCGGGGGTCTTCCCGAGGGTGTGCGCCTCCATGCCACCGTCCATGCCCCGGCGCCGACCGGACTTCCGACGGCTCCGTTCTCTCTTCCTCAGGTTCACAGTGTACTACTGTTCGCCGGGATGGCTCCGCTTTTTCACGTTGTTTTGCACCAGCCGGAGATCCCCAACAACACGGGGAACATCGGGCGCACCTGCGTGGCCCTCGGCTGCGCCCTGCACCTGGTCCGGCCGCTGGCGTTCGACACCTCGGTCCACGCCCTGCGGCGGGCGGGGCTCGATTACTGGCCACGGCTTGCCCCGACCGAGCACGACGACTGGGCGAGCGCGGTCAACGCGCTGAGCGAGCGGCGTGTCCCCCGGATGTGGCTGTATTCCACCAAGGGCGCCAAGCCCCACTGGGACGCCGACTTTCGCCCCGGCGATGCGCTGGTCTTCGGCAGCGAGACGCGCGGATTGCCGGACTCGATCCTCGACGCCCATCCGGACCGGGTCCTCTGCCTGCCGATGGTGGAGGGCGAGCGATCGCTCAACCTGGCGACGGCGGTGTGCGCGGCGGTCTGCGAGGGCGTTCGACAGTGCGTGCAGCGGGGGGACTGCTCGATCGGGCCGAGCGGCCGGCTGCTGCTCTCGCCGCCGGGCCGCTAGCGTCGCGGGCGCTCGTGCTGCTTGGCGAGCTTGTCGAGCAGGCTGCCGAGCCCGCGATTCTGCAGCGCGGCCTTGGCCTCCGAGATCGACATCCATTGGCGCCGGCGCGACGCCTCTTCCTGCCAGTGATCGAGCACGCGGTCGACGCGCAGCGCGAACGCACGCACCTCGCGCACTTCGTTGTCGCTGTTGACGTCGACGTACACGCCCAGTTCCGCGCCCACCACGACGCCGATGATGCCGGCTTCCTCGAGCGCCTCGATCGTGGCCGTCTCCTGCGCCGAGCGCCCGGGATCGATCCAGCCCTTCGGCGCCGTCCAGCGCCCAGCGCTCGATGTGACAAGCATCACCTCCGCCGCGCCGTCGGGGCGGAGGCGGAATGGGATTCCCGCGGCTTGTGTCGTCGGTGGCGCCACACCTTCATTTTCGGCGTGTCGGCGTCCGCGTCGTTCCAAATGCGGTCCGACCCACCTCTAAGGGGGCTCAGGCGCCCACGGTCGCGTTGCCGGCGTGCCCGGGGAGCGGGAATCGGTCGCACAGGCCCCGCACCTCGCTGCGCACGGCGCGGACCTCAGCATCGGCGCCGCCGGAGCCGAGCACGCGGTCGATCCACGCGGCGACCTGGGTCATTTCCTTCGGGCCGAAGCCGCGGGTCGTCGTCGCCGGCGCGCCGAGGCGAACGCCGGAGGTGACGCGCGGCGGGCGCGGGTCGCCGGGGATGCCGTTCTTGTTGCACACGATGCCCGCCTGCTCGAGCCACTTCTCGGCGTCGGCGCCGGTGAGGTCCGCGCTGCGCTGGCGCAGGTCCACGAGCATCAGGTGATTGTCGGTGCCGCCCGTCGTGATGCGGTAGCCGTGCTTGGTCAACGCCGCGGCGAGCGCCTGGGCATTCTGCACGACCTTCTTCGAGTAGTCCCGGAACGACGGCTGGAGCGCCTCGCCGAAAGCGATAGCCTTGGCGGCGATGATGTGCATGAGCGGGCCGCCCTGCACGCCGGGGAAGAGCGCCTTGTCGATCTTCTTGGCCATCTCCTCGTCGTCGGTGAGGATCAGCCCGCCGCGCGGCCCGCGCAGCGTCTTGTGCGTGGTCGTCGTGACCACATGGGCGTGGGGGAAGGGCGAGGGGTGGGCGCCGCCGGCGACGAGGCCGGCGATGTGCGCGATGTCGGCGACGAGGAGCGCGCCGACCTCGTCCGCGATCTGCCGGAAGCGCTTGAAGTCGATGACGCGCGGGTAGGCCGAGTAGCCGCAGAGGATGACCTTGGGCTTGTGCTCCTGCGCGACCTTGCGGACGGCGTCGTAGTCGATGCGCTCGAACTCGGCGTGGTTCGGATCGGCGTGGAGGGGATAGAAGACGGGGTTGAAGAAGACGCCGGAGAAGTTGATCTTCATCCCGTGCGAGAGGTGGCCGCCGTCCTTGAGGACGAGCGCGGCGAAGGTGTCGCCGGGGCTCATCGTCGCCATGAACGCGCCCATGTTGGCCTGGGCGCAGGAGTGGGGCTGGACGTTGGCGAAGCGGCAGTTGAAGAGCTTGCAGGCGCGCTCGCGGGCAAGGGTCTCGATGCGGTCGTGGTGCTCGCACCCGCCGTAGTACCGGGCGCCGGGGTAGCCCTCGGCGTATTTGTTGGTCAGGCACGTGCCCATCGCGTGCATGACGGCGGGCGAGACGTGGTTCTCGCTGGCGATCAGCTCGATGGTGCTGGCCTGGCGCTCGGCCTCGTCGGCGATGATCGAGGCGGCGGCGGGATCGGCCTCGCGGAGGAGGTCAAAGACAGCGTCGGTGGCGGCGTCGTGGGGCATGACGCCGGATCATACGGGACCGAGACTCGACATCGATGCGCTGGTGTTCAGCCCGCGGCGGACTTGCGTCGTGCCTTGCCGGGCGTCGAGGAGTCGGCCTCGCGCTCGACCCGGGCCGGGGCGGGCGCCGGCTTCGCGGGCGGCGCCTTCACCTCGGGCAAGGGCTCTGCTTCCTCCGGAGACAAGTCGGCGTCGGCCACGTGCAGGGCGCTGCGCCGGCGGCGGACACCGCTGAGCCGGTCCACCAGCTCCTTGCGGCTGCTGACCTCGAGGAGGTGGTACATCGCCTTGACGTGATCGCGCACGGTGTGCTTGCTGCGGTCGATGATCTCGGCGATCTGCGATTCGGTCTTCCCCGCGACGATCAGCCGCGCGATGCGCCGGCGGATCGGGCTCAGGAGCGCGAACGACTGCTCGGCGCGTTCGAGCGGGGCGACGAAGCGGTCGCGGTAGGCGGACCACACGCACGCCGCGGCGACGCTCGCCGCACGGATGAACTTCTCGTCCGGCGTCCACGAGGCCTCGGCGCCGTCGAACTGCGCGATCATGGTGCGCGGGCGGCCGAGGTGATCCTCGACCGGCGCGACGATGCGCAGGAACTCGCCAAGTTCCAGGTTGCGGCGCCAGGCGCGGTACGCGCTCCCCGCCCACCTTTCGCCGGAGACGATGTCGATGCGGCGTTGGCAGTGCGTTTCGGGCCACATCTCGCGATGGCCGGCCTCCGACGCGATGTCGTCGCTCGGACAGCCGGCGGCGATCTCGCGCGCGATGGCGTCGAGCACCTCGCGCCCGGCGCGCCCGGCGACGGCGGAGTGCAGCGTTCGCCAACCGGGAAACTCGGCGACGGGCTCGACGATCACGAGGTGAACGACGACCTCCTGCGCCGTCATCGACGCCAGAGCGTTGCACGCGCAGTGCAGCCAGTCGACCGCGTGCTCTTCATCGCAGCGAGCGACCAGCAGCGCCGAGATCGCGGCGGCGGAGGTGAGGTCCTCGTCCGCGCCCAGCAGCGCCCGCACGGGTCCGAAGACGTCGAGTTTGGTGCGTGAGTCCACCGGCATCGTTCAGGAACGCAGATCGGCTCCACCGTTCCATCGGTCACATCGACCGAATACAACTCCACTATGTAGCGATGCTTGCGCACTTGACAATGCATGTTGTGCGCGCCGGTGAGCACGTCGGTTGTGCGACACAACGATTCTGTGTGCGACGACTCGAGTGCGTGGCTCCGCGCGTTCTCGCCGTTCGCGACCTGCAATCGACGCCGCAGCGCCATGCAGGCAGGCCGGCGCCTGTCACCGATTTGTGTGCGAATGCGCCCCGATGTCGCGGATTTGTGTGCTGAGCAGATTTTCACCAAACCCACGATTTTTCCGGGCGTTCACGCGCCGGGCCCGCCCCCGAGCGGGATCAGCCCCTCCGGGGGGGCGTCCAGCGCGAGCGGCACGGCCGGGGGGTTCGCCAAGTCTACACGAAGCGCGGCGCCGCGCTCGTGGTCGCTGTTGAGCACCAGCGCGCGATCCGGCACGGTCATCCATCCGTCCGGCGCTTTCTCGTGACCGAGCACCATCAGCGGCGCGCCCCAGCGCTGCGCCAGATGATCGAGGAGCGCGGGCGTGTGCGCGCGACCCCACACCATGATGTGCGCGGCGCCGCGGCGCGGCGTGTAGTCGTCCTCCGTCAGATCGCGCTCGAGCACACCCTCGTCGAATCGGCTGATCAGATCAGGGCCGGGAACGCTGTGCGCGCAGAGCACGCCGCGCTCCGTGCCCGGCGAGCTCAGCAGCGCCAGCGGCATCGAGCGGATGAACGCGCCGATCGCCTCGATGATGCGCGGCGCCTCGTCCGCGCCGAAGACGTACTCGACGCCCTCGTTGAACGCCTCCGTCATGCGCACGCCGTCCTTGATCACGCCGAGCCCCGCGATCTGCGAGAGCTCGTGATTCGCCAGCAGCGTGTGCACGTGCTCGGGATAGCGGGCCTTGACCGCGGCGACGCGAAGGAGCGCGCGGTGGCTGAGGTCCATGCCCTGCACGAGGCGTCCGCCGTGGATCACCTCGTGCAGCGTGACGTGGCGCGGCCCCGCGCCGGCGCCGGAAAGGTCGGCGAGCTGGAGCACGGCCAGGAGATGCGCAGGGTTGTCGTGCAAGTCTCCGGTGGCGATGAGTTCGCCGTCGGGCTCGATGAGGTCGATCGATCCGCGCCGGCACGCGGCGCCGCGGTTGGCGTCTGCGCCCTCGCGCAGCAGGCGCAGAACCTCTTCCGGCGAGCGGAGATCGAGGTCAGAGAGCCATGCGGCGACGGCGTTCACCGTGCGGCCTCGCGCTGCGGGTTCACTTGTCCGAGCCCGGGCCGGACGGCTCGGCCGCCTCGGCGCCCGGTCGCTTCTGCGACGCGAGCAGCTTGCCGTAGACGAGTTCGAGCCGGTCGGCGACCCAGTCCATGCTCTGGGGGCGCTTCTCGGGATCGACCTCGACGGACTGCATGATCAGATCGGCGAGCATGTCGGGCAGGCCGGACTGGAGTTCCTTGATCGGCTTGGGCTTCTCGATGAGGTGGTCGTCGAGACTGCCCACCAGCGAATCGCCCTTGGGGATAGCGGTGGGGATGTGCCGGCCGGTGAGCGTCCAGTACATCGTCGCGCCGAGGTTGTAGATGTCGGTCTTGGGCGTGATCGGGCGCAGGTGGACCTGCTCGGGCGCGATGTAGTCCGGCGTCCCCTGGATGCGCGGCTTGACGGTGCCGGTGGCGCACGCCTGGCCGAGGTCGATGATCTTCACCGAGCCATCGTCCTTGACGACGATGTTGTGGGGCTTCATGTCGGCGTGGACGAATCCCCGTCCGTGCATGTGCGCCAGCCCGCGCGCGACCTGATGGAAGATGTCGAGGGCGCCCGCCAGCGACGCGGGCGGGTTGCTCTCGAGACTCACGCCGTCGACGTACTCCATGACCAGGAAGAGTTCCTTGACGGCGAGGAGAGCGCGGGCCTTGATGCACTTCTCGATGTGCCGGAGCGCGTCGTGCCGGACCTTGGAGCCGACCTCGGCCTCCATCTCGGCCTGGTCGAGGAAGCGCTGGTCCTTGGGGCCGTCCTTGCGGACGTGCTTGAGGGCCCAGACCTGCTTGGTCCGCGGGTCCTGGACGAGGTAGATGATCGACGCCGCGCCGCGCCCGACTTCGGCGAGAACGGAGTAGCCAGCGAGCTTGGTACCGGGTTTGGCTGGTTCGGCGTGCTTCACGACGCGGAGGCGGTCAGGTCCTGGGGCTGGTCAGCGGGCTCGATGACGGGCCCGGTTCGAGACGGGGGGATTCGGTCGCCGCGGCGGTCTGGCAGGCCATTCCGCGGCGTCGTTCAACGCAGACCGCGGACGATCGCCGGCCGCGCAGGGGGCGAGAGTATCGTCTTCATCGGGATGTTCCGCAACGCACCCGAGCGGGCGACTCCGAGACACGGCCCGACTCCCTTTCCGAGGGTTCCGTTCGTAGGGAACAGGAGGGCGGTTCCGCCGGCGCGCGGGGCGTCTCCGAAAGCTCGATGTCGCGTGCGATGTGCGTGGGAGACCGGTTGGCTCAGCGGAGCGCCGAGAGGCGCTGGCGGAGTTCGGTCTCGGGGAAGAGGCGCCCGGGGCTGGTCGTCGTCGCGATCTCGCTGTGGAGGCGGACTTCGCTCGCCGGGATGGCAAGCTCGCGCGAGAGCGCATCGACCAGTTCGAGCAGCCGGCGCATCTGGGCGGCCGTGAACGGACGCCGGTCGCCGTCACCGATCAGGCAGATCCCGATGGCGTGGGTGTTGTTCCAGGTGGAGTCCGGCCCCGCGCTGTGGGCGCCGGGGAGCTGGTCGAGCCAGCGGAAGCCGACATAGAGCTCGCCGTCACCGGAGCCCGAGCCGTTGCCGATGACAAAGTGGTAGCCCAGGCCCTTGAGGTTGCGGGCCTCGTGATCCGCGGCGATCCCGGCGGGGGAGCCGTGCGCGGCGCCCGAGTGATGGATCACGATCCGCCGCCACTGATTCTGTTCGACCGCGGCGCGGGTCGCGAAGATCGCTTCGATCGACGAGCCCGAGGGCGAGCGCGACGGCGCGGCGAGGGCGAGTCCGGACACCTGCGGCGCCGGGCGGCCGTCGAGCGCGAGCAGGAGCGCGCCCACCGCCGTCATCGACACGAGAAGCGACAGCCAGACCACCTGGGGCCGGCGGAGACGCGAGAGCGTGTCGAGGGCTGCGTGGGGCATACGGCGAATGCTTGTCCTGTCCACAACCACGAAGTGTGCGAAACAAGGATAACCCGAGACGGGGAGGTCATCGGCGGACGTTGGCCCATTTCTTGGAAAACCGCTTAAGTTTCGCCAGAACGCTGGTCGGCGCGTGGAGCGCGACGATTGCGCGGGTTGTGAGGGCTGCGCCGACGGGCGCCATTCCTAGCCCTTGGGCAGGAGGCGGCCCCGCAGGTTGGGGCGCTTCTGACCGAACTCGTCCTCGATCGACTGCGGCTCGTACTGGTTGCGCACCGCGTCGAAGCGGTCGTACTGGGTCCGCTGATCCTCGGGAGAGAACAGCGGCCGGCCGCAGCCCGCGAGACCGAGAACCAGCGCCGCGCCGATCGCGGCGACGGCGGGAGCGAGCGTGATGCGGAGCGCGCTTCGTCGAATGGTCATGGCCAAAAAGTGTACCGCCCCGGGGAACGATCCGGGGCGGGACGGGAGGAGAAGGAGAGGCTGGCCGGCGTGCCCTGTCGCGTCGTCAGCACGCCGGCGTCTCACCATGAGATACGCAGGGCGCGGCAAAGGGTTCTCGGATTCAGGGATTCAGCGGGCGCCGGCGGAGAGTTCCACCAGGCGCTGGTCCGCGTGCTGGAGGCCGCTGACGCGGTCGAGCAGGCTCGCGCGGAGCACGAGGGTGCCGGGCGCCGCGATCGGGGTGTCGAGCGGAAGGCGCACCGTGTAGTGGGTGCCGAGCGGCGAGGAGCGATAGGCCTCGCGCAGGTCGGCGGCGGACAGCTCCGCGGAGCCGAGGAGGCGCGGCGTCTCCGAGGCGCCGGTGACGCCGAGCAGAGACACCTCGACCGTCAGCGTGCCGACCACCTGCACGAATCGTCGCCGGCCGTCGTAGGGACGGACGTAGATGTCCACGGCGTCGAGCGCACCGTCGTCGTCGGTGTCCACCGGTCCGCTGAAGCGATCGATGAGCACGCCGGCGCAGCGCGGGAGCGCATCGAGCGCCTGCTGCTCGGCGAGGCCCGCGGCGGCGAGCTTCATCTCTTCGTACTTGGCGCGCATCTCCGTCTCGCGGGCCTGGGTGTCCGCGAGCGATGTCTCGAGCTCCAGCACGCGCTTCCGGAGCGCGTCGTTCTCGTTCTCGAAGTCCTTGCCCTTGGCGCGGCAGCCGGATGCGGCGAGCGCAGCGAGCAGGCCCAGCGCGACGGCGATGGCCGCGAGCGGCGAGCCCGCGCTGGCCCGGCCGTTGGTCACTCGCCGTCGTTCCTGGAGGAGCGGGGGATGTGGGGCATGCGCGTGAGGATCTTGTCGATCAGCCCGTACTCGAGCATCTCGGAGTCGTCGAGCCACTTGTTGCGGTCGCAGTCGCGCTCGATCTGGTCGGCGGGCTTGCCGGTGGCCTCGGCGTAGATGCGGTAGAGGCGCTCGCGCAGGCGGAGCATCTCGCGCGCTTCGATCTCGAGGTCGGTGGCCTGGCCCTCGAGCACGCCGCCGATGAGCGGCTGGTGCATGAGGTTGCGGGCGTTGGGCAGGGCGAAGCGCTTGCCCTTGGCGCCGTTGCAGGCGAGGACCGAGCCCATGCTCGCGGCCTGTCCGATGATGTAGGTCGCGATGTCGGGCTCGATGAAGTTCATCGTGTCGAGGATGCCCAGGCCCGCGGTGACCGAGCCGCCGGGGGAGTTGATGTAGAAGTGGATGTCGAGGGAGGGGTCCTCGTTGGCGAGGAAGAGCATCTGGGCGACGATGAGGTTGGCGGAGTCGTCGTCCACCGGGCCGCCGAGGAAGATGATGCGATCGCGCAGGAGGCGGGAGTAGATGTCGTATGCGCGTTCGCCGCGCCCCGTCTTCTCGATGACGATCGGAACCAGGTTCGCGCCGGGGGTGGTCATGCTCGCTCCTGCCCGCGGGGCGCGGGCTGGGGTGTTGCGGGGGAAGGGGGAGAGGTTCAGCCGGCCTTGGCCTGCGTGCTTTCCTCGATGACTTCGTCGACGATGCCGTAGGCCTTGGCTTCCTGGGCGCTGAAGAACTTGTCGCGCTCGGAGTCCTTGCGGATCTTCTCGACGTCCTGTCCGGTGTGTCGGGCGAAGATCTGGATGAGTTCGTTCTTGGACTTGATGATCTGCTCGGCCTGGATCTTGATGTCCTCGGTGGGGCCGAAGACGCCGCCGTAGGGCTGGTGGATCATGACCTTGGCGTGGGGCAGGATGAAGCGCTTGCCTTGGGCGCCGGCCGTGAGCAGGAGCGCGCCGCCGGAGTAGGCGCGTCCCATGCAGTAGGTGGCGACGGGAGAGGAGAGGAAGCGCATGGTGTCGTAGATGGCGAGGGTGTCGTCCACCGATCCGCCGGGGGAGTTGATGTAGAAGTTGATGTCCTGGCCGCGCTTCTGGTTTTCCAGATAGAGCATCTGCATCATGACGCGCGCCGCGGAGGCGTAGTTGATCTCGCCGATGAGGAAGACGACCCGATTCTCGAGCAGCAGCTCGTCGATGGTCATCTCGCGGGTGCGCTGGTACTGGATGGGTGCTGCGGGCATGCTCGTTCCTTGCGCAGGTCGCTCGCGGCCGGAGTGGCCTCGGGGTCGATCTTAGACCGCCCCGATGGAGCGGCAAACCGCGCCCGCCGGTTCGGGTGATCCCGGCCGACGGCGACGTGGCAAGGCCGAACCTCGTTGCTCCCGACGGGGCAGTCCACTAGCATCGGCCGGTTCTGCGCCTCACTTGCACCCTTCAGGGGATGGATCCGAGACACCCATGCCGGCGACCGCCGTCATCAGCGACATTCACGGCAATGCCTCGGCGCTCCGCGCCGTGCTCAAGGACATCGAGTCGCGCGGGCTCGAGCGCATCATTTGCCTGGGCGACATCGTGGGTTATGGACCCGAGCCGCTCGAGTGCGTGGACCTCGTCGCGCAGAAATGCGCCTGGTCGCTGATGGGCAACCACGACTTCGGCGTGCTGTACGAGCCCACGAACTTCAACCCCGCCGCCGCGTCCGCGGCGTACTGGACGCGGGAGCAGTTCGACGCCGAGCCCGACGCGGCGCTGAAGGCCAAGCGGTACGACTTCCTGGGTCGCCTGCGCGTCCGCGTGGTCGAGACCCCGGAGGGCAGCGACATCCCGCTGCTCGCCGTGCACGGCTCGCCGCGACGTCCGATCAACGAGTATGTGTTCCCGGACGACGTGATGACCGCCGTCGAGAAGATGAAGCAGATCTTCGAGCGGATCGACCGGGTGGGGATCGTCGGGCACACCCATGTTCCCGGCGTCTTTACGGACGAGCCGGACTTCTATTCCCCCGACGAGCTCGGGCGCCGGACGTACACCATCACCGGCGGCGAAAAGGCGCTGATCAACGTCGGGTCGGTCGGGCAACCCCGCGACCACGACCCGCGCGCCTCGTACGCGATCCTGCACGCCAATGGCGATCTGTCGGTCGAATTCGTTCGCGTGGAGTACGACATCGCGGCGACGGCGGAGAAGATCAAGTCGATCCCCGAACTGAGCGACTGGCTGGGCGAGCGGCTCTACGAGGGCCGCTGACCTCCGGAAACCGCCGGCCCGCAACGCCGCACAAGTCTGCTATCGTCTCCGCCCGGTCCGCCCGAGTCGGCGGCGCCGCCTCCTCGACACCGAATCACGCCAATGCCCCGACCCGCCAATCCCCTCCGCCGCGCGGTGATCACCGCCGTCATTTCGCTCGTCGGTCTGATCGTCTGCGCGGTGATCTTCATCGGGCAGCTCCGCTCCGGCGGATCCACGCCCGGCGCGCCGACGCCGACCCAGACCGCGCCCGCGACGAGCGCGGCGCCCACGCAGACCGTTCCGCCGGCGACGACGCCGGCACAGGGGACGCCCGGCGAGACCGCCGACGCCACGCCCGCAGAGCCGGCGGCGCCGCGCACGACGGAGCCCCTCCCAGCGCTGCGGGCCCGTTCGTACCCGAGCGCGGCGGCGCCCTTCGCCTCGCTGGGCTCGATCGACGCCGGCGCGGGCTACCAGGCGCTGGTGACGTTCACGAGCTACGGCGCGGGAGTGGAGTCGATCACGCTCGCGGACCACTTCGTGGACACCGAGCGGACACAGCACTACCCCATCCAGAGCCGCACGCGGGTCGCCGGGGCGAACGGCGCGGGGCTCGTGGTGTCGCCGCTGGCGACGGTGGGGGTGGAGATCGCGTCGGGCAGCGGGCGCGGGGTGTTCGTCGATCTTCGGCTGGCGCGCGAGGGCTCGCTCTGGCGCGAGACGGCGCCGGGCGCGTTCGAGGCGATGATCGAGAGCGAGGCGGGCGCGGAGATCGCGCGCATCACGAAGCGGTTCACGCTGGCGCCGGGCTCGTACGACATTGAGGTGCACCAGACGCTGGAGAATCTCTCGGGGCGCGATCTGCGCGTCCGCTGGTACACCTACGGACCGGCGGACCTGCCCAAGGAGCAGACAGGCTATTCGCTGGACCCGCGTCGCGTGCGGATCGGCAAGCTCTTGTCGCCCGCGGTTGATCCCTCGCGGATGCACGTCGTGGCGGACAGCAAGCTCGCGGGCCGCGCGGCGATCATCAAGTCGGCGCAGCGGGGCCTGAGCATCTGGCCGTCCGAGCGCTTCACGCGAGCCGGCGATGAGCTGGTCTGGGTCGCGACGACGGCGCGGTACTTCGCGTTCATCGTCCACCCGCTCATTCCCGGTGTGGACACCCCCGCGACCCCGGACAAGCGCCTGCACGAGGTGGAGCAGGTGCTGGGCGTCGTGCTGGGCGGTGATCCGAAGTCCGCGGCGCTGATCCTGCAGCTCAACGGCCCGGAGATCGCTGTGGGCGCCGGCGAATCGGTCACGACGTCACTGGGCGCGTACGCGGGCCCGCTGCACGACGACGAGCTCAACAGCGAGCCGCTCTTCCTCACCCTGAGCCTGTCGGACATCATCGTCTACAACCTCGGCGGCATGTGCGCCTCATGCACGTTCCAGCCGCTGGCGATCGCGCTGCTCTGGTTCCTGCGGCTGGTCGAGCACTACCTGGTCTTCGACTGGGCGATCGCGATCATGCTGCTGGTGCTGGTGGTCCGCGCGATCCTGCACCCGGTGACGCGACGCTCGCAGATCTCGCTGGCCCGTTTCAGCAAGCAGATGCAGGGCCTGGCGCCGAAGCAGGCGGCGCTCAAGGAGAAGTTCAAGGACGACCCCAAGGCGCTGCAGCAGGAGATGGTCAAGCTGATGCGCGAGGAGGGGGTCTCCATGACCGGCGCGCTCGGCTGCCTGCCGATGTTCCTGCAGACGCCGGTGTGGATCGCGCTCTACGCGATGCTGTACTTCAACTTCGAGCTGCGCCACGAGCCCGCGTTCTTCGGCGTGTTCCAGGCGATCTCGGGCGGGCGCTGGTCGTTCCTCGCGGACCTGAGCGCGCCGGATCACTTCATCGACTTCGGCGCGGGCTTCAACATCCCGCTCATCAGCACGTTCATGGGGCCGATCAGCGGGCTGAACATCCTGCCGCTGCTCCTGGGCATCGTGTTCTTCATGCAGCAGAAGTACCTCACGCCGCCGACCACCGCGGCGCTGACGCCCGAGCAGCAGCAGCAGCAGAAGATCATGAAGTTCATGATGGTCGTGATGTTCCCGGTGTTCATGTACAACGCGCCGAGCGGCCTCTCGATCTACTTCGTGACGAACTCGACGCTGGGCATCCTCGAGAGCCGCTGGATCCGGGCGCACATCAACCAGCTCGATCTGCAGCCCAAGAAGAAGCCGGCGCGACCGGGCGTGAAGCGCGTCCGCAACGAGGCCCCGGCCAATCCCTTCCTGAAGCATCGCGCCGCGGGCGAGAAGAAGTACAAGAAGCGCGGCGAATAATCTCGCGGTGCGCGCAGCGCAAGGCCCGCCGCTTTCGCGCCGGGCCCTGTCGCCAGCTCTCGAGATAGGGAAAGGTCTCAGTCGCGACGGCGGCGGGAGGTCACGACGCCGGCGATCGCCAGGAGGGCGACGCTGCCGGGGGTCGGGATCTCGACGCCGTTCAGGAAGACGTTGTCGACGCGGTTCGTGCCGGTGGAGGCGGCGCTGACCTGCGCGACGAGGCGGAAGATCACCGACGCCTGGTTGTCGAACGCCGCGGAGAGCGCGAGCTTCTGGATGTCCTCCTGCACGCGCGGGCCGCCGCTGCTCCAGAACGGCGCATCGTTGGCGCGGACGGCGTAGTCGTTCACGAGCGTGGCGAAGTCGACGCCGTTGACGCTCGCGACGAGGTCGAAGACGCCGGGGCCGGTGCTCGAACGGACCTGGTCCCAGGAGAGCGTCAGGCCGGTGTAGCCGAGCGTGCTGGTGCGGAACTCGAAGTAGTCGCCGGCGTCCCAGCCGTTGCTGCTGAGCGACTCGAGCGAACCGTTGCCGACGGGGTTCGAGATCGTGCCGCCGGTCACGGCGAACGCCTGCGATGTCGCGGCGAACAGGCCGCTCTCGGCGATGTGCGGGCCGGCCGAGGACGGGACGGACGACTCGAACGTCCAGGCGGCGAGATTGCCGCCGGTGGAATTCGAGCGGGCGGACGCGGCGCTGCTGGCGCAAGCCGCGACGACGAGAGTGACAGCGATCTTCTGCATGGACGTGTTCTCCCTCTGATCCGGTGGACCGGCGCGGTGCGGCGACGTGCCGCGTTCCGGAAGCGCGAGTCCACGAATGGCCGGAAACATATCGGCGTCGATTCGAAGGGCAATGGGTCGAGATGTTGATTCGCCGAAAGCTCACACAGCCCGAGAATTCCTAAGATTGCGCAATGCGCTTCGGCGACACCATCGCGGCGATCGCCACCCCGCCCGGACGCTCGGGACGGGCGCTGCTGCGCCTGTCCGGGCCGCGGGCGCGAGATGTTCTGTGCGCGATGGACGCGCCTCGTGATGCGATGGAGAAGGCCGGCGGCCCGGCGGCCTTCGGCGTGCGCTGGCGGACGGGCGCCGGAAGCCTGCCAGTTCTCGCGGTCTGCTCAAGAGCGCCGGGCTCGTACACCGGAGAGGACACTGTTGAGCTCCTTGTCCCCGGGAATCCCTCGCTGGTCCGTCGGCTGCTGGAGTGGGCGCTGTCGCACGACCAGGTGCGCCTCGCGGAACCGGGCGAGTTCACCGCGCGCGCGTACCTCCACGGGCGGCTCTCGCTCGATCAAGCAGAGGCGGTGGGCGCCCTGATCGGCGCACGGACCGACGAGGAGCTGCGCGCGGCGGAGCGGCTGCGCGCGGGCGACGCGGGCCGGCGCGCGACGGCGTGGATCGACGAGGCCGCGACGCTGCTGGCGCTCGTCGAGGCGGGCGTTGATTTCACCGACCAGGAAGATGTCGTCCCGATCGACGCGCCGTCGCTGCGTGCCCGGGCCGCGGCGCTGGCGGGCGAGCTTGAGCTTGAACTGGGCGAATCTCGGGGCTTGCGCGGCGAAGGAGCGCGGGTGGTGCTGGCGGGGCGACCGAGCGCGGGGAAGTCCACGCTGTTCAATGCCCTGCTCGGTCGATGTCGCTCCGTCGTCGCGGAGGCGCCCGGCACAACCCGCGACGCGATCGAGGAGCCGCTGAACCTGCCGGGCGCCGGGATGAACGGCGCCGTGATGCTGGTGGACCTGCCGGGGCTGGATGAGCGAAGCGGGACAGACGCGTCCGGGCAGGCGCAGCGGCGTGCCCGCGCTGCACTGGCGGAGGCGGACGTCGTGCTCTATTGCGATCCCTCGGGCCGGTTCGAGGAGCCCTCGTTCGTTCCGGCGCGTGCGGCCGCGATCCGTGTTCGCACGAAGGGCGACCTGCTGGGCGGCGCATTCAACGGGGAGGGCCTCGCGGTCTGCGCGCTGGACGGCGCCGGGCTCCACGCGTTGCGCCGGGCGATCGCGGACGCCGCGTTCGGGCGGGAATCGCACGTCGGATCGGAAGCGGCCATGATCCCGCGCCGGCGGCTGGCGATGCGACGGGCGCACGCGGCGCTGCTCCAAACCGGCGACGCCGCGATCGGGGCGCGAGCGCTGACGCATCCGGAGCTGGCGGCGCATTCGCTGCGGGACGCGGTCGATGCGCTGGGCGAACTCGCGGGACGCGTGCACCCCGACGACATCATCGGGCGCGTGTTCGCGGCGTTCTGCGTGGGAAAGTGAGCGTCAGGGCTGGAGCGCTTCGATCGCCCGCTCGACGAATGCCTCGAGGTAGCGATCGACGAAGGCGTCCACGGCGGCCGCGGTCGCGGGGCCCGTCGAACCCCAGCAGCAGGCCTGGAGCGAGGCCGAGTCGAGATCGAGCAGCACGGCGAGGGAGTCCTCGACGCTGAACGCGGAGGGAATGCGCGCGGCGAGGAACGCGGAGAGCGCGTTCACGTCCGGACCGCCCACACTGATCGTCGGGAGCCGCTGCGCATCCTCGGTGTTCAGCCACCACACGTCGCTGCAGACGAGCACATCGCCCGATGCATCGCCGAGCGCCTCGGCCCGCGCGAGCATCACTTCGCGCAGTTTGTTCGCGAGCGGGCGGTCCCATCGTTCGGCGTGGGGCTGGACCCCGGTGACGATGAGGGCGAAGGGTTCCGCGTCGGGTCGTCGTGGACGAGACGGAGTCGAGGTGGGGAGGATGGCCTGGTCTCCAGTCGCGCTCGCTCGCGCCGGCCCTCGGCGCGAACGGCCTGGATGGCGCGTTCGTGGGCTTGGAGCACGGCGCGCGTCCGACGGGCGCTGACGGTCGAACGCGCAATCGCCAGAATAACGATCATCAGCGCCACGATCAGCACGCCCCGGACATCCGAGCCCATGCTGCCCCAGAACAGGGCGAGGCCGCCGACGATCATCACGATCGCCGGCATGTTCGCTCGCCATGATCGTCCGAGGCGCATGGGGATCTCCGGGGCGCGGAAGGGGCGCAGGGGAGTTATCGGCGCATCCCATGCCCGACTTGCCCCGCTTGTCCCGGCCCGGCGGCGCGCCCACGATTGATCGATGCGCCCGTCGGCCGAGCCCAGATTTGAGCCAAGATCCAAGCCCAGCGGCCCGAGCGGCCGCGCACGGCCCCTGCGTCGCCGGCTTCTGGGCGAGATGCGGATCCGCAAGAAGCTGATCGTTCTGCACACGTGCTTCTCGCTGGCGCTCGCGGCGATCCTGCTGCTGCTCGTGGGACGCGCCGTTCGCGACCTGGTGCAGGAGGCCGAGCGGACGGAGGCGATGGTGGGGATGGAGATGCTGGTCCGGAGCAGCCAGAGCGCCGCGCCGCCGCGCATCGAGGGGCTCGAACTCACGGTGGGCTCCGCGACGCTGCTCGGCATCCCGCCGGAGATCGCGGACGCGGCGATTCGCAGCCCGGGTCAGAACGTCGAGACGCGCACCCCAGCCGGCTGGCCACGTGTCGTCCGGTGGGACCCGAACTCGGGTCTCTTCCTGTCGGCGGCGGCGCGATCGCTCTCGGCGCGCGCCGCGGTGTGGAAGCTCTACATCCTGCTCACGGCGACGTTGCTCGGCGTCTACTTCCTGATCGCGATCACGCTTGAGTTGTTCGTGCTGCCGCGCCAGGTGTACCGGCCGATCCGGCGGCTGCTCGATGCGGATAGCGCGGTTCAGGGCGGCGATCGTGAACGCGAGCTGATCCCCGCCGGCGAGATCCCGGAGGATGAGCTTGGCGAGATCATGCGCTCGCGCAACGAATCGATCATCAAGCTCCGCCGTCAGGAGAAGGCGCTGGCGCATGCCCTCGATCAGCTCGAGGTCGTCGCCGTCGAGATGAAGCGGAAGAACCACCTCCTCGAGACCGCCAAGCGCAATCTGGCCGATCAGGACCGGCTGGCCTCGCTGGGCATGATGTCCGCGGGCATCGCGCACGAACTCAACACGCCGCTGGCGGTGCTGAAGGGGCAGGTCGAGCGACTCAGCGAGGCGCCGGAAGGCGGCGTCAGTCCCGAGCAGGCGGCGCTGATGCTGCGGGTGGTGAAGCGGCTGGAGCGGCTCAGCGAGAGCTTGCTCGACTTCGCCCGCGTCCGCCCGCCCAACCGAGAGCCTGTGGAGCTCCGCTCGCTCGTCGAGGATGCCTGGACCCTGGTCCGGCTCGATCGCGAGACTCGCGCCGTCGAGTTCGAGAACCGGATCGACGGCGACCTGCGGCTCACACTGGACCCCGATCGCATCGGGCAGGTCTTCGTGAACCTCCTGCGCAACAGCGCGGATGCGCTGGGCGCCGAGGGGCGGAGCGGCTCGATCGCGGTGTCGGCCGAGCCGTCCGTGCGCGACGGCGCGCGGTGGGTGTCGATCACGGTCGAGGACGACGGGCCGGGGATCGATCCGGCCGTGCTGCCGCGACTCTTCGAGCCGTTCACGACCACGCGCCTCGACGCGCGGGGCACGGGGCTCGGCTTGGCCGTCGCCGAGGGCATTATCCGCGAGCACGGCGGCGTGATCCTGGCGCGCAACGCCGGTCCGGTCGGCGCGGGAGCGTCGGCGCGCCGGACGGGCGCGATCTTCGAGATCATGCTGCCGCAGGAGACCACGCCGGATGCCGCGAACGCCGAGTCGATGTACGCTGGCGGCACGACTCGGGAGCGGACGACTTGAGCGAACGGCGCGACACGACGGAGGCGGAGCTGGACGGCGCGGTGTCGCTGGATGTGCTCGCCCTCGACGATGATCCGGACTTCCGCGAGTTTCTCCGCGAAGCGCTCGAGACCGAGGGGCACGAGGTGCGCGTCGTGGGCACGCCCGAGGAGTGCTACAAGGCGTGCGAGGGGCGGTTGCCCGACGTGCTCCTGCTCGACATGAAGATGGGCCGGCATTCCGGCGAGCAGGTGCTGGCCGAGGTCCGCAAGCGCTGGTCGCGCCTCTGCGTGATCGTGGTGACGGGCTATCCGTCGCTCGAGACGATGCGCCAGACGTTCAAGCAGGACGTTTACGACTATATCTCCAAGCCCTTCTCGATGGAGGAGCTTCGGAGCGCGCTCCGCGGCGCCGCGGAGTCGTTCCAGCTCGGTCGGCATCCGCAGGATCGTTTGCGGCGCGAGCTGGGCCGGCGGATCCGCCTGGCGCGCACGGCGCAGGGCCTGACGCTCAAGGACATCAGCGAGGCCTCGGGCGTGAGCGTGAGCCAGCTCTCGAGCATCGAGCGCGGCGCCAATCTGCCGAGTCTGGAATCGCTCCTGGCGATCGCCCTGGCGCTCCAGGCGCAGCCGAGCGAGTGGCTCTCGCAGGCCGGGTTCTAGCCCGTCATTCGTCGAAAATCGGGCGAATGAGCGCCGGATCGAACGGTTCGATCGCCGCGAGCGGCACGGCGTCGTCGATCATGTAGCCACCGACGCGCGTGCGTCGAAGCGCGCTCAGATGTCCCCCCGTGCCGAGCGCCCGACCGATGTCCCGCGCAAGACTGCGGATGTAGGTCCCCTTGCCGCAGTTCACCCGGATCGCGGCGTAGGGCCAGTCGAAGTCGATGATCTCGATGGAGTGGACGGTCACCGGTCGCTCGGGCAGCGCCGCGCCGATGTCCTGCGTGGATAGTTCCCCTCGTCGCGCCAGCCGGTAGGCGCGTTCGCCGTCGACATGCACGGCGGAGTACGCCGGCGGTGACTGGAGGATCGCGCCGACGAACCCGGCGCAGGCGCGTTCGAGATCGGCGCGGGTCGGCGTGCGGTCCGCGGCGACCTCGATGCGTTCGCCCTCGCGATCGTCGGTCGTCGTGAACGCCGACAGGTCGATCTCCGCGACGTAGGTCTTCTCCCCTGCCATGAGTGTTTCGACTGCTCGGGTCGCGCGCCCGAGGCAGACCAGCAGCACACCCGTGGCCAAAGGGTCGAGCGTCCCTGCGTGCCCGACCTTGGCGCCCCCGGTCGCCCGGCGAACGGCGCGGCAGACCGAGGCGGACGACATGCCGATCGGCTTGTCGATCACCAGGAGCCCGTTCAGATCGGGCCGCAGATTTCGGGGCCGTCGCGGCATGGGGAAACGGTAGTGCGGGGCGTCTCCAAATGCCGTGCCCGCGGTCCTGACGTTCGCGGTGGACGCCGATACACTCTGGACCCCCAACCCGGAGAGGTGTCCGAGTGGTTGAAGGAGCAGCACTGGAAATGCTGTATACGGGTAACCGTATCGGGGGGTCGAATCCAACGACAAAGCCGCGCTCAGGTCGCCTGAGCGCGGCTTTTCAGTTGAAAACGATCGCAGAGTCGCAGCGGCCTAGCGGCGTCGGCGCCGACCGGCGCCGAGCAACCCTCCCAGGACAAGCGCGGTCCCCGGCGCCGGGATGAACGCGAGGCCCTGCGTCGCGCCTCCCACGCCCGGGCCCGCGACGTCGCCGAGGAACGTCACGGCGCCGGTCACCGGATCGATCTCCGCCAGCGGCGACCCGATCACGCGCGTCGCGAGCAGGGTCTGTGTGTTGGTGTCGAACGTCAGCCCGCGCCAGTTGCCGCCGCCGAGCGGATTGGTGGCGAGCGCCACGGCGCCGGCGTTGCTCTTGTCGATCACGATGATCTGATCGCTGCTGTCGGCCAGGCCATAGAGCGTGTCGGTGAACGGGTCGTACGCGAGCCCCTCGACGTTCGAGAATCCGCCGCCGATCGTGCCGACGAACGCCGGCGAGAGCCCGCCGCCTGCGCCGCGCGAAGCGACGAGGTCGACGCGGTAGAGGCCGTTGGTGTTGTTGTCGGTGAAGTAGAGCGCGCCCTGGCTCGAATCGAAGGCGAGGCCGTTCGGATTCGTCGTTCCCGTCGCGACGAGCGGCGTCAACGCGCCGTTGGTGATGTTCACCTGGAAGATCTGCTGCTGGCTGCCCGGCGTGTCGCCGAGACCGAACAGGATCTCGTTGGCGATGTCCGCCGCCATGCCGCGGATCGCGCCCTGGGTGTTCGTGGGAAAGAATGGTCCGATGACCGACGCGCTCGCGTCGTTGCGATCGATGGACACGAGGACGTCCGCGATGACCTCGGAGCCATACAGACGCGCGCCTGACGCCGGCTGGGCGCAGCAACAGGCAATCGTCACGACACCAACAAAAGCGCATTGTCTCATGAGACTCCTCCACGACATTGAACGGCGCGGCAGCGCCAGGTTGAACTGTGCTGCGTCCAACGTAGTGGATCGTGGAGCGCCGTCAACGATCCACGGTGGATTTTGGCCCCAAGCGGGCGTCAGGCTTGATTCTGGGGGGCGTCGCAGAGCGCCACGATTCAGCGTCCGGGCGGGGTCGACAGCGCGACATCGTTCTCGGCCGGGGGCTCCCATCCGCCGCCGAGCGCCTTGTAGAGCGCGATGAGGTTCGTCGTCACTTCGGCATCGCTCGCGGCGAGTTGATCCTCGAGGTCGAACAGATCGCCTTGCGTGTCGAGGACATTCAGGAAGTCGGTCAGCCCCTGCTTCCAGAGTTCGTTCGCCAGGTCCACCGCGCGCTGGTCGGCGTCGACGGCGTTGATGAGCGCATCGCGGCGCAGCCGGACCTGCGCATACCCGACGAGCGCGCCGGCGACTTCTTCGTACGCTTCGAGAACCGTTCGCTCGTAGGCGATGACGGTCTGCTCGTGGCGCGCCTCCTGCACGCGGATGTTGCTGCGGATGCGCCCCGAATCGAAGATGGGCCAGCGCACCGAGAGCGGTCCGACGCTCCAGTAGCGGCTGTTGGTGTCGAATAGCTCGCCGAAGTCGTCGCTCTCGAGGCCGAACGTGCCCATGAGCGCGAACCGCGGGAAGAGATCGGCGGTCGCGACGCCGATCTGCGCCGAGGCCGCGGCCACGTCACGCTCCGCCTGGCGGATGTCCGGGCGCCGGCGCAGCAACTCGGCGGGAAGCCCGATCGGGATCTCGGCCGGCACGCGCGCCGCGCCGGGCGATGCGATCAGCTCCGGCAGCACCTCGCCGGGCACGCGCCCGAGCAGGACGTCGAGCCGATACGCGGCCCGTTTTCGGCCTGTTTCCAGGTCCGGGATGCGCGAGCGCGTCGTCTCGAGCTGGGCCCGCGCCTGCGCCACTTCCAGTTCGCTCGAGAGCCCGGCGCGCAGCCGGTCCTCGGAGATCTCGAACGTATCCTGCTGCGAGCGCACGTTCTCGTGCGCGATGGCGAGTCGGCGCTCGAAGGAGCGATACTCGATGTAGTTGCGCGCGACCTCGGAGACGAGCGTGACGCGCACGCCGCGCGATTCCTCGACCGCCGCGTCGATCTCCGCGTCCGCGCCCTCGACCGCCCGGCGCACGCCGCCGAAGACGTCAAGCTCCCACGTCGCGTCGAAGCCGGCCTGGTACAGCTCGGTCTCCTGCCCGCCGGACCCGGGCCCGTTGAACGAGGAGTTCTCGCTGTACCGCTGGTATTGGGCGGACGCGCCGACGTCAATCGTCGGCCCGAGGTCCGCGGCCGTGCGTCCGCGGAGCGCCCGCGCTTCGCGCACGCGCGCCTCCGCCTCGCGCAGATCGAGGTTGGCCTCCAGCGCCCGCGCCACCAGCGCGTTGAGCATCGGATCGTCGAACATCGTCCACCACGCGCGAAGGTCGGGCTTGCGATCGGTCAACCCATCGGTGAGCGCTTCAGGCCACGCCGCGGCGACGGGCGCGGTGGGGGACTCGTGGTCCGGGCCGACCATGCACGCGGACAGGAGCGTGAACGGGATCAGCGAGATCGCGAGCGGGACGCGTGGCATGAGAGGACTCCGGATCGCGGTGGACTGGACTTTCTGGTCTGAGGGGAAACAATGACAACCGTCTGGACGGTCTGTCGTTGACTACAAACCGTCCGGACGGTACAGTATCCCGGAATATGGGCCCGTCAAAGCCGAGTTCGACAATCGACACCCTCCTCGACGCCGCCGAGCGGGTCGTGGTGCGCCAGGGAATCGCCAATCTGACCCTCGACGCGGTCGCCGCGGAGGCGGGGCTCAGCAAGGGCGGCCTCCTGCACCATTTCCCCTCCAAGGACCGGCTGGTCGAGGCGATGGTGCAGCGGTCGGCCGACTGCTGGCGGTCCTGTTACCGGACGGCGTACGAGAACACGCCCGAGGGTCCGGGGCGGATGGCCCGAGCGGTGCTCGGCCACTGCCTGTCGAGCGCCGAATGCTGGACGGATGAGCTGCGCAGCAGCTCGTCGGCGGTCTTCGCGGCGTTGGCGCAGAACCCCACGCTCATCGAGCCGATGCGCGCGGCGTACGAAGAACTGCACCAGCGCATCGCCGAGGACGGACTGCCGCCGGGCGTTGGTGACGCGGTCGTCGCGGCGATCGACGGCCTGTGGCTCGACTGGGTGCTGGGCCTGGTTCCGCTGGATCAGTCACGGGTGGTCCGGGTGCGCAAGGCGCTTGAGGACATGCTCGCGCGCTGCGGCGCCCCCATCAGTCAGGGGTCGGGGGTTGGAGACGCGAGGACTTCCACATGAAACGTTCATCGATTCTGGCCGCGACGGCGATCTTCGGCGGGCTCATCGTCGTCGGCGGCGGGCTGGCGATGTACAAGGCGAACGAGATCCGCGCCTCGGCGAACGGCCCGTCGTACGAGCCGGTCGAGGCGGTGCGGATCGTCGAGGCCCGTGAGACGTCGTGGCAGCCGACGGCGGACCTGGTCGGCACGGTGTTCGCCGTGCGGTCGGTCAACGTGCGCAACGAGCGCGCCGGCGTCGTGACGTCGGTCGGCTTCGATTCCGGGGCGATCGTCGAGAAGGGTCAGGTCATCCTGACGCAGGACGACACCGTTGATCGAGCGGATCTCGAGGCGGCGCAGGCCAGCGTGCGCGTGGCCGAGGCGAACGTGCTCGAGGCGGAATCACGGATCGAACTGGCGCAGCAGATGCTGGATCGGTTCAACGCCGTCGAGGCGCGGGCGATCGCCGCGACCGAACGCGACCGGGCGGAATCCGAGCTGGAGACGGCGCAGGCCGAGCGAATCCGCTGGCAGGCGGAGGTCGATCTGGCCCGCGCGCAGGTCGCGCAGGTCGAGGCACGACTCCAGAAACTGACGATCGTCGCGCCGTTCCGGGCGCGCGCCGGCATGCGACTCGTGCACGAGGGGCAGTACCTCGCCGAGGGCGCTGAGGTCGTCGCCCTGCAGGAGATCACCGACGAGATCTATCTCGACTTTGCGATCCCGCAGGAATTCGCCCCGCGCGTGCAGATCGGCACGGCGGTGATGGCGACGGGTGAACTGCTCGGTCCGGACCCCGTGCGGATCGAGGTCATCGCGGTCGATGCGCTGGTGAACGATGCGACGCGCCACCTGCGCGTGCGATCGATCGTGGACAATCGCGACGGCCGGCTTTCGCCCGGCATGTTCGTGCGGATCCGCGTGCCGGCGGAGGCGCCGCGCACGTACGTGATGGCGCCCGGCGCCGCGGTGCGTCGCGCGTCGTACGCGGATTCGGTGTTCGTCGTGACCACGGGCGAGGACGGCTCGTCGCGCGTGTCGCAGCGGTTCGTGAAGCTCGGCGCGGCGGTGGGGGACGAGGTGATCGTCCTCGACGGGCTGCGCCCGGGCGAGCGGGTCGCCGCGTCGGGCGCGTTCAAGCTGCGCGACGGGGTCATGGTTCGTGAGGCGGATGCGCCGATGGCGTCGCCGGCGGAGACCGGCGGCGATTCCGGGCAGAGGAAGAGTCACGCCGCGCTCTAAGGGAGCGGGCGTTGCGCGGAGCGAGCGATGAAATCCTTCACGGACGTCTTCATTCGTCGGCCGGTGCTGGCCGTCGTGGTCAACCTGATCATCCTGGCGGTGGGCTGGCGGGCGATCGATCAGCTCCCGGTGCGCCAGTACCCGCGGATCGAGTCCAGCTCGATCGTCATCACGACGGCGTACATCGGCGCCAGCGCGGAGACGATCAAGGGATTCGTCACGGTGCCCATCGAGCGCGCCGTCGCGGCGATCGACGGCGTGGACTACATCGAGAGCGCGAGCACGGCGGGGCTGAGCACCGTGACGGTGCGCCTGCGCCTCAACCACGACAGCAACGACGCCCTGGCGGAGATCAGCGCGCGCCTCAATCAGGTGCGCAGCGAGCTGCCGGAAGAGACGGAATCTCCGGTCGTGGAGATCCAGCGCGCCGACCGGCCCTACGCGACGTTCTACATCAGCTTCACCAGCGACACGCTCGACCTGACCCGCCTCAACGACTTCCTCGTGCGCGAGGTGCAGCCGGAGCTGGCGACCATTCCCGGCGTGCAGCGCATCGGCGTCGAGGGCCAGCGCAACCTGGCGATGCGGGTCTGGATCGATCACAACAAGCTGACCGGCCTCGGCATCACGCCCTCCGAGGTTTACGAGGCGCTGCGTCGGAACAACTTCATCACCACGGCCGGCCGCTCGAAGAACGAGCGCACGCAGGTGGACCTGCTCACGGACTCCGACCTGCGCACGCCGGAGCAGTTCGAGGAGCTGATCGTCCGCGAGGACGCCGGCGCGGTCATCCGGCTGCGCGACGTGGCGACGGTCGAGCTGGGCAGCGAGGAGCCGCAGAGCGAGGCGGGCTACAACCTCGATCCGGCGTTGTACCTGTCGGTCTGGCCTCTGCCGAGCGCGAACGAGATCGACGTCTCCAATCGACTGCAGAAGGTGATGGCGCAGCTCGAGGGCGTGCTGCCGCCGACGGTCGAGATGCGCCTGGTGTACGACGGCACCTACTACATGCGCAACGCGATCAAGGAGATCAGCAAGACGCTGGCGGAGACGCTGGCGATCGTGGCGCTGGTCGTCTTCCTCTTCATGGGATCGATCCGCACCGTGCTGGTGCCGCTGGTGGCGATGCCCGTGTCGCTGATGGGCGCGTGCATCTTCATGGCGCTGATGGGTTTCTCCCTCAACCTGCTGACGATCCTCGCGATCGTGCTCTCCGTCGGCCTGGTCGTCGATGACGCGATCGTCATGGTCGAGAACGTCGAGCGGCACATCCGCGAGGGCAAGGGCAAGATCGAGGCGGCGCTCGTGGGCGCGCGCGAGCTCTTTGCGCCCGTCGTGTCCATGACGATCACGCTCGCGGCGGTCTACGCGCCGATCGGGTTCCAGGGCGGGCTGACGGGCGTGCTCTTCCGGGAGTTCGCCTTCACGCTCGCGGCGGCGGTGGTGGTCTCCGGCATCACGGCGATCACGCTCTCGCCGATCATGAGCGCACGACTGGCCCGCCCGCACGGCCAGGCCGGCGCATTCTCGCGCTTCGTCAACGCGGTGTTCGATCGACTCCGCGCGGTCTACGCGCGAGCGCTCGAGACCACGCTCTCGCTGCGCTGGACGATCGGCGTCGCCGCCGTGCTGATCGGCCTTGCCGCCGTGCCGCTTTATCGGTTCTCGGCGTCCGAGCTGGCGCCCACGGAGGACGAGGGGGGGCTGTTCTTCGCATTGCTCGCCGCGCCGGACGCGTCCCTCGACGCCTCGCGCGAGGCGGCCACGGAGATCGCGGCGTCGCTGCAGGCCATTCCCGAGTCCGACTTCGTGTGGCGGCTCCTCATGAGCCCCTCGGTCGGATTCGGCGGCATGCAGACCACGTCCTGGCACGAGCGCGACCGTTCGACGCACGAGATGCTGCCCGAGGCGTACCAGCTCGTCTCCGGCATCGCCGGCGTGCAGGCGTTCCCGCTGCTCCCGCCGCCGCTGCCCGGCGCGGGCCAGTACGACGTCGAACTGATCGTCACCAGCAGCGATCCACCGGAGAGGATGGCGGAGTTCGCCGGTCAGCTCGTGGGCGCGGCGTTCGGGAGCGGCAAGTTCCTCTTCGCGGACACCGACCTCAAGATCGACCTGCCGCAGACCAAGATCATCATCGATCGCGAGCGCGTGGCGGATCTCGGCCTCGACGTCGCCGCGGTCGGCCGCGACCTGGCCGTGATGCTCTCGGGCGGGTACGTCAATCGCTTCAATCACGGGGGGCGCAGCTACCGCGTGATCCCGCAGGTGGCGGACGCGGATCGCGCAACGCCGGAGGATGTGCTGCAGCTCAAGGTGCGCGCCGCGGACGGCGGGCTGGTGAGCGTGCGGTCGTTCGTGCGACTGGAGACTACCGCGGCGCCGCGCTCCCTCAACCGGTTCCAGCAGCGCAACGCCTTCCGCATCAACGGCGGCGTGGCGCCGGGCGTGACCAAGGCGCAGGCGCTGGCGGCGCTGGAGCGCGAGGCACGGGCGATTCTTCCGGCCGGGTACGCCATCGACTACGCGGGCGAATCGCGCCAGCTCCGGCAGGAGGGCTCGTCCCTCGCGGTGACGCTGGGCTTCGCGCTCGGGCTGATCTACCTCGTGCTGGCGGCGCAGTTCGGCAGTTTCCGCGACCCGCTGATCGTGCTGCTGGGCTCCGTGCCGCTCGCGATCTCCGGATCACTCGTGTTCACGTTCCTCGGGCTGACGACGATCAACATCTACTCGCAGGTCGGGCTGATCACGCTCGTGGGCCTGGTGGCGAAGAACGGCATCCTGATCGTGGAGTTTGCGAACCATCTGCAGGAGCAGGGGCTCTCGCGCCGGGACGCGGCGCGCGAGGCCGCGGTGACGCGGTTCCGCCCGATCCTGATGACCAGCGTCGCGACCGTCGTCGGTCACTTCCCGCTGGTGCTGGTGACCGGCGCTGGGGCCTTGGCGCGTAACAGCATCGGCATCGTGCTGGTCAGCGGCATGCTCATCTCGACGTTCTTCACGCTCTTCTTCGTGCCATCGATGTACACGCTGCTGGCCGGTCGGCGCGAGAAGCGAGCCGAGACGTCGCCAAGCGATGCGCCGTCGCGACCGGTGGTGTTCGTTCCCGCCGCGGCCCGCGCCGCCGAGCCCGCGACCATCGGCTGAGATTGCTCAGGGCAGGATCGCCGGATCGGCGCCGCAGCCGGGGCCGTAGACAACGGCATTGAGGAACAAGCGTGTCGTGCCCATCGTGGCGCCGCGGAATGTCGGCGTGCTGGCGAAGAGGATGACCTGCCCGTTCCCGAGCCGTTCGCGCGTGAGGTAGGCGGAGTTCGCGATGCGCGCCGCGGCCTCGGGCCACAGCAGGCCGGACATGCGAAGGCGCAGCTCGTGATCGGCCGGGATCGCGCTCCACCCGAACCGCGGGCGGGATTCATCGCCCTCAGCATCGGCGGCCGGCTCTTCATCATCCGTCGCGCTCGCTTCGAGCACGCCGAGGCGCACCGGCGCCTCGACGCCCTCGCCGGCCATCAGCACCGTGCCGCCCATCGTGAGCACCGGCATCGGATCGCTCGCGCCGAAGGTGAGCCAATGGTGATCGTCGGTTCGAGCGGCGACGAATGCGCCCTGCGGCATGAACATCGCCTGCCACGCGTCGCGCTTCTCCAGCTCCTCAGAATCGGCGTGGGAATCAACGCCGTCCCACGGATAACTCAGCGCTTCGGGAACGGCGCTCGACCAGACGGATGTTTCAACCGCCTCGTCCACCGCCTCCTGACGTCCGGCCCACTCGCGCAGCACCTGCTGCTCGTACGGGGCAAGATCATCCAGCACGTCGGAGAGCAGACGCACGGACGAGAGGTTGTTCTCGTCGTCGCCGGGATCGTGCGCCGCCGCGGCCGCGGAGGAGCCGATCGCGATCAACGTGCCGCCACCCTTCACCCACTGGACCAAGTCGTCGCCGAGCGACGAGATCGGGCTCGCGCCCCACGAGTTCGGCACGATCAGCACGTTGTAGCGGCGCAGGTCGCTGTACTGCACGGTCTCCGCGTTGAGCATGCTGGCCCGGACGCCCAGCCACTGGTCGATCGCGAGCCAACACTCGCCGACGGAGTAGTGATCAAGCATCGAGCGCGACAGGATAGCGATGCGCGGCCGGTCGAGCAGGTCGAAGTGCTCGCCGCCCAGGTCCGGCTCGTCGCCGGCGCCCATGCCGGACTGCAGCGGGCGGAGCAGGACGTGCAGCGCCAGCGATTCCTCGGCGATAATGTCCTCGAGGGCCGCGCCGGCGAGCCGATTGTCCACCCGGAGCACCAGCACGCTGCCGCGCGCGGCGGTCGATTCACCGAGCGGGAAGGCCTTCTCAGCGATGCGCACGCGCACGCCGCGCTCCATCAGGCGTGCGGCGAGCGCCACCGTCCGATCATCCGCCGTCGGGGCGACCCAGCCGATGCTCGTCGTCCGGTCAAGCGCCTCGCGCGCCGCGTCCGGCCAGCCGGTGAAGCGCTCGCCCGCGGGCGGCGCGGCGCTCAGCGCGACGGCGTCCACATCGAACATCATCGGCAGGTTCCACGACGTCGTGTCGTAGAGCAGCGAGCGGTCAAAGCGCAGGATCTCGCGCCGCTCCTTCTCGAGGAACTCACGATCCATGCGCGGATCGAATTCCAGCAGCGCCGCCGCGAGATGCCCGTCGGGCTGTGCGCGGCGCACGATGAACGCGCCCTCGGTGAATTCACGATCCTCGAAATCGTGACCGAATCGATCGACGCCGTTGGCACGAAAGGCGCGGGTCGCGCGTTCGACTTCGACGCCCTGCAAGCGGAGCGTGTCGATGAGCCGATGCACACGTGCTTCGTCGCCGCCGACGGGGACCACCCACGCCTCGGCGCTGACGAAGCCCTCACCCCGCGCCGCCGCGGCGCGTTCGTCGGCGAACGCCTGCATGATGTCGGCCTTGTTCGCGGCGACCGTGCGCACGAGCGCGAGACTGGCCGTCGCCTGCTTGCGCACGCTCAGGCGGTACGGCTCGATCGTTCCTTCGTCACGCAGGACGCCGTCCTCGGCGATCCGCGCCTGCTCGAACAGGATGCCGATCGCCCCGCCGAATGCCGCCCACGCGTCGGAGTAGCCGGGGTACCAGCCCTCGTTCCATTCACCCGTGTAGTAGCGCCAGCCGTTGGCGTCGAACGCTTCCGCGATCGCGCGCGACATCATCGTCATCGAGCCGAGCCGCGTCTTCGGATGGAATGGATTGAACGGCGCACGGGGCGGACTGAACAGGAACGTGTCATGCGAGTGCATCTCGTGCGCGTCGAGAAAGAGCTGCGGCCGCCAGCGGCGCACCGCCTGGATGCGCCCTCGCGTCTCCGGATGCACGCCGAAGATCCAGTCACGGTTCAGGTCGAACATGTAGTGGTTCGTCCGCCCCCAGGGCCAGTAGCCGTCGTGCAGGAGCGACTGGCTGTCCACGTTCGGATTCGCCGCGCGATGTTCGGTCAGCATCTGGAGGAATCGATCGCGTCCGTCGGGGTTCATCAGCGGATCGACGATGACGATGACGTCGCGCAGAAGATCGGTTGTGGCCTGATCGGTCGCGGCGATCAGGTGATGCGCCACCGCGAGGGCCGCATCGGCGCCGCTCGTTTCGTCGCCGTGGATCGAGTAGGAGAGCCACGCGACGGCCGGAAGCGCGCCGAGCAGCCGATCGCGCTCACCATTCGACAGGTCGCGCGGATCGGCGAGCTTCTCGATGTCCGCCTGGATCGCGTCGAGGCGCGCGAGGTTGTCCGGTGATGCGATCACCATGTGGACGAGCGTGCGACCCTCCCAGGTCTGTCCCTGCTCGAAGAGGCGTGCCCTCGCCCGGCCGCCGGCGCCTTTGCCGTCCCACGCGCGGAAGCAGGCGAGAATCTCGGCGTGCGTGGCCGCGCGATCGCCGGCGCCGAAGCCGATGATCGACTGCACGGTGGGGACTTCGCCATCGTACGCCGCGCCGGGGAAGAACTCGCCCTGATCGTGCAGCCCGTCGAGCGGGGTGGCCTCGAGGCGCGACTGGGTCGCGGGACCGGACATCTGTCCGAGGCACGTCGAGGCGGCGATCAGTCCGGCGAGGAGCGAGAGACAACGGTGCATGCGGCGGCTCCGGGGATGATGGCTCGGGCGACGGGCGGGAAGTGTCGCCGAAGCGGCGCGCCCCGGCAAACGCGGGCTCCGGTAGCATCGGACGCGTGAACCTGATCAACCGTTCCGGCTCGCGCAGCGTTGCGCTCGAGACCACGCTCCTGGCGCACGGGGTGCCCGCGGACGCCGCGCTGCCGCTGCAAGCGGATCTCTCCGCCGATGTCCGTTCCGGGGGCGGTGTGCCCGCGCTGGTCGGCGTCCTGCGCGGGCGGCCGATCGTCGGCATGACGGACGAAGACCTCCGCACGCTCCTCGCCGACGGCAAGGCCGTCATGAAGGTCAACACGGCGAATCTGGGCGTGGCGATGCATCGGGCGTTGAGCGGCGCGACGACGGTGAGCGCCACGATGGAGCTTGCCACGGCGGCGGGCGTGCGCGTCTTCGCCACCGGCGGGCTCGGCGGCGTGCACCACGTCGGCAAGGGGCCGCTCGACATCAGCGCGGACATCGGCGCCTTCGCGCGATTCCCCGTCGCCGTCATCAGCAGCGGTGTGAAGGCGATCCTCGACGTCGAGTCCACCCGGGAGATGCTGGAGACGCTCGGCGTGCCGGTCATCGGGTATCGCACCGACTCGTTCCCGGCGTTCTATCTGCGAGAGAGCGCCGCCCGCGTGGACGCCCGCTTCGACGACGCGGCGGAGCTCGCGGTGTTCGCGAAGGCCGAGCTCCAGCGCTCGGGCCGCGGCGTGCTGATCGTCAATCCCATCGCGCCCGAGCACGAGATCGCGCGGGCGGACTGGGACCGCTGGCTGGCGCAGGCGCAAGCCGAGGCGGCGGGGGCGGGCGGTCGCGACGTCACGCCGCGCGTGCTGGACGCGCTGCACCGGCTCTCGAAGGGCGCGACGCTGCGCGCCAACATCGAGCTGGTCCGCGCCAACGCGCGCCTCGCCGGCGCGCTGGCCGCGGCGATGTGACGGGACTTATCCGCGGCCTCCGAGCAGCTTCGTCAGCACCGGCGTCAGGACGAGGATCACCACGCCCGCGCCGATCGACGACACCACGAACAGCATGAAGAACGGCGCGCGGCTGCCGGCCTCGAACCAGTCCGTCCAGGGGAGCTGGATCTCGCCGCTCTGGATCCGCGGCACGTACGAGGCGATCAGCCCGCCGCCGAGGTTCGCGACGAACGACGACAGGAACCAGAAGCCCATCAGGAACGACACGAACTTCACCGGCGCCGCCTTCGTCACGAAGGAAAGACCGGTGGGGGAAAGGCACAGCTCGCCCATCGTGTGCAGGAAGTACGTCGCGGTGAGCACCCAGATGCCGACCTTGGCGCCCGTCGCGGCGCCCTCGGCGCCGAAGACCATGACGACGTAGCCCAGGCCGAGCAGGATCAGGCCCAGCGAGATCTTGATCGGCTGGTTCGGATTCAGCCGGCGACGGCCGAGCCAGCCCCACATCCACGCGAAGACCGGCGCGAAGAGGATGATGAAGCCGGCGTTGAACGACTGGAACCACGAGGCCGGCATCTCCCAGCCGCCGATGACGCGGTCCGTGCTCTCGAGCGCGAACACGTTCAGCGTCGAACCGGCCTGTTCGAACGCCAGCCAGAAGAAGGCGTTGAACAGGATGAAGATGAAGATGCAGAACACCGGTCCCTTGTCGCCCGGCGCCTGGATGGCCGTGAACCACGCGACAAACGCGACGACCGCGAGCGGCAGGCCGAACTTGATCAGCGGTCCGCCGATCGAGTGGCTCAGCATCGCCGAGAATGCGTTGCCGATCTGCGTGAAGCCGCCGATGTAGAAGAACCAGCCGGCGAGCGCGGAGAGCCCCAGCGTGCCGATCAGCAGCGGGACGACCAGGTTCGGCTTGCCGGGAGGCGGGTCGCCCACGCCCTTGAGCGCAACGGGCTTGAAGGCGACGTACATGACGAGGCCCGCGATCATGCCGACCGCCGCGGCGCCGAAGCCGTAGTGCCAGCCCACCTGCTCGCCGAGCGTGCCGCAGACAAACGCGCAGATGAACGCGCCGAGATTGATGCCCATGTAGAAGATCGAGAACCCGCCGTCGCGCCGCGCATCGCCCGGCGGGTAGAGCTGGCCGACCATCACGGACACTGTGGGCTTGAAGTATCCGGTGCCGAGGATGATCACCGCGAGACCGGCGATGAAGAGCGCCATGCCCGCGTTGCTGTGCTCGAATTGCCCCATGCCGGAGACGGCGAGCACGACGTGGCCGATGGCGATCGTGATGCCGCCGAGCAGCATCGATCGATGTGTTCCAAGGACCTTGTCCGCAAGGAAGCCACCGAAGATCGGCAGGAGGTACGCAAGGCCGGTGTACCAGCCGTAGAGCAGATATGCCGAGGGCTCGGTCCAGCCGCGTCCGGGGTTGACGATCTCGTCTTCAAGGAGGCCCGGGCTCGGCTCGGGCGTGATGCTCTGGATTAAGTAGAGCACCAGCAGCGCGCGCATGCCGTAGTAGGAGAACCGCTCCCACATCTCGACGAAGAAGAGGACAAAGAGTCCCTTGGGGTGGCCGAGCAGCCACGGACGCATCGGGTCGTCCGCGAGCGCTCGCTGCACGGCCTCCTGCATCTCCGGGCGGTGGATCGGTTCGCGTGGTTCGAGAGGTGGCTTGGCGTCGCTCATGGCCGCGGCGTCTCCGAATCGGCTGGGGGTTCGCCCACGAGGAACATCGACCGTCTTCCGAAGCCCCCGGTGAAGGGGCGTTCCTCGCGGAACGCGGGAAGACTACCAGATCGGCGTCTGGATTCCCACAATGGCGCGCGCCGATACGCTCTCGCGTCGAGGAAACCCCCGCGTGAGCGCCAACATCCACCGACTCGGCTCCGTGACCGTCGTCGTTCCCGCGTACCGGGCGGAAGGGTGCATCGCGCACACGCTGGACCTCGTGCAGGGCTACCTGGAATCGGTCGGCATCGACCACGAGGTCATCGTTGTTTCCGACGCCAGCCCCGATCGAACGGCGGAGATCGTGCGCAGCCGCGGGCGGGGCGTCATGCTCCTCGCCAATGCGACCAACCACGGCAAGGGCTACTCCGTCCGTCGCGGCATGCTGGCCTCCACGAAGGACTGGGCCGTCTTCACCGACGCCGACAACTCCACGTCGATCGAGCACCTCGAACGGTTCGCGGCACACGCGGACTCGGCGGACGTGATCATCGCCTCGCGCCTCATGCCCGAGTCCAACATCGTCACGCCGCGGCCCGCATCCCGCCGCCTCATGGGCAGGGCGTTCCCGACGCTGGTCAACATGATCGCGCCGACGGGCGTCCGGGACACGCAGTGCGGCTTCAAGCTCTTCCGGCGCAGCGCCGTCCACGAACTGTTCCCGCGCCAGCGCATCGAGGGCTTCGCCTTCGACGTCGAACTGCTGCTGCTCGCGCGCCGGCTGGGGCTGCGGATCAGAGAAGTGCCGATCGACTGGGACAACCCGGAGGAATCGACCATCAGCGCCGGACGCGAATCGATCCGCATGCTCCGCGACGTGGTCAAGGCGGCGGTTCGGGTGCAGACCGGCAAGGCCCTTGAGCCCGCGGCGCCGATCCGCGAGAAGGACCAGCCCTAGCGCGGCAGCCGGCGCAGCTCGCTCGTCGCGTGCTCGCGCGAGGACACGGTCTGCGGATCGTTGAACGGCACGGAGAGTTCGAGATACCGCTCGAAGGCGGCGCGGGCGTCGGTGGTGCGGTCGAGCTCGACGTAGAGATTGCCGAGATGGAAGTAGACAAGGGCGGCGGGGGATGTGCCCTCGACGTCCGCTTGCGCGCGCGCCGCTTCGAGCTCGGCGAGCACCTCGTTCTTGCGCCCGGCGTAGTAGAGATACACGGCGATCTTGCCGGTGAACGCGGCCGTGTAGCCCTGTGTCTGCTCCCGTCCTTGCCGCAATGCCTCGATCGCCTCGTCGAGCCGGCCCTGCTGCGCGAGCGATGTGCCGAGGAACTCCCAGGCGCGGGGGTTGTCGGGGAAGTTGGCGAGGACACGCCGCAGGTCCGGCTCGGCGTCCGCGGGTCGCTGCTCGCCGATGGCGATCTCGGCGCGGTCGAGGAGCGCCGAGGTGACCGGGCCGATGGCCAGGGCCTCGTCGAGCGCCTTCTTCGCGCCGGCGACATCGCCCTCGCGCATCAGCGCCGCGCCGAGCAGCGCGCGATTCATCGCGGAGGTCGGGTCGGTCCGCACGGCGCGGGTCCAGAGCGCCTTCTCGCTCGTCCAGACGGGTGCATAGGAGCGAGTCGCGATCGTGCAGACGATCGCCAGGACGCCGAGGAAGCCCGCGATCATCACAGGAGGCAGCGGCGAGGTGGACCGTGCCATCTTGAACGCCCAGCGCGCCGCCTCGATGACCATCAGCACCAGGCCGAGCAGCGGCAGGTACAGGTACCGATCCTGCACGATGCGCTCGCTCAGGAACACACCGATGTTCAGCGACGGCGCCAAGAGCAGCGCGAAGAGCGCGAGGCCGACGACCGCCAGCGGCCGGCGCCACGCGAGCAGCAGCATCGCCACGCCGGCGAGAAGCACGATCGCGAGCGGGATGTAGAAGTTCGCGGCGCTCATGGCGTCCGTCGTCACCGCGCGCAGCGGATACGACGGGCCGAGCAGCATGGGTGCGAACGCCTGCTTCAGATAGAACGCGCCGATCGCGGGCGTGGTCAGAAGCATCTCCGTCAGACCCGGCGCCTCGTCGAGCCGTTCCGCCACCGAGCCGAGGACCTGCGCGCGGACGATGAAGTAGACCACGCCCAGCGCGACAAACGGCGCCGCGAGGAGCGCGGCCCGCCGGAGCTTCGCGCCGCACGCCATCTCGCCCGGCGCCGCCGCCCAGACCGTCGCGGCAACAAGTCCGAAGTGCACGATCGCCGCCTCCTTCGCGCCCTGCGCGAAGAGGTAGAGCAGCACGGCGCCGATCCAGAGCGGAACGCTCTTTGGATTCCGCGCAAGCCCGACGATGCAGCACAGCGACCCGAGAATGCCGATCGCCAGCAGCGGATCGGGCGAGCCCGACACCCACGCGACGGACTCCACGCGTGTCGGATGCACGGCGAACAGCGCGCCGCCCGCGAACGCGATCGCGCGGTGCAGGCCCAGCCGCACGAGCAGCGCGTACGCAAGCAGCGTGGCGATGACATGCAGCGCGATGTTGGCGATGTGCCAGCGTGTGGTGTCGTCCACATCGAACAGGCGTGCGTTCACGATCGTCCAGCCCGTGAACACCGGGCGCCAGTAGTTGGCGAGGATCTGCTCGCTCGGGTCGGTGAACGCCCAGACGCCGCTGGTCAGTGCTTCCCACTCGCGCCCCGGCTCGAGCACGAGCGGGTTGTCGAGGATCTGGCGCGCATCGTCGTAGATGAAGTCGCCGTCGAGCGCGGGCGAGAAGGCGATGAAGCAGAGTAGCCCGAGCAGCAGCGCGGCCAGCGCGTGGAGGCGCAAGCGTCGGATCAGACTCGTCGTGGGAAGATCAGCGGTGGTCATGCGTCCGCCGCAGTATCGGCCTGCGCCCGCGCGGGGCTCAAGCGATCAGCCCGGATCGGGCTTCTCGTCGATGACGGCGCCGTCGGGGGCGTAGCGGTATAGATGGTCGTCGCGCTCCGCCGCGCAGGCCTTGTGGGACTTGTCGCAGATGGGAAACGTCTTCGACAGGCCGCAGGCGCAGACCCACACAGGCTTGTCCTGCGGCTCGACCTTGATCGGGCCCTTCGCGGTGAATCGCACGAGTCGGGGCATCGCGACGCCTCCCTCCGATTCAGGCCGGGCTCTCGACGGTCTCGAGGATCGTCTGGACGATGCGTCCCGCGGCGCCCTCGCGCCCGCCGAAGCGGCCGTCCGCCGCAAAGCTGCGGGGCACGATGCGATGTGCGCACACCGCGACGACGTTGGACGTGATGTCCTCGGGGATGCAGTAGTCGCGCCCGTCCATGAGCGCGGTCGCCCGGGCGGACTGAGCCAGCGCGAGCGTGCCGCGCGGCGAGACGCCGATCTCGATCTCGTCGTGATCGCGCGTCTTGTTCGCGATGTCGATGATGTAGTCGATCAGCGCCCGGTCGATGCGCACCTCGTCCACGCGATGCTGCAGCGCAACGACCTCGTCGCGGTTCATCACCGGACCCAGCCGGCGGAGCGCGCCGATGTGCCCGTTGCCCTCATGATGCGGCTCGGGGTCGGTGGCGTGAGGATTGAGGCCCGGTCGGAGCTGGAGCACGCGGGCCTCGTCCTCGGCGCCGGGGTAGCCCAGGTGGACGCGCATCAGGAAGCGGTCGAGCTGGCTCTCGGGCAGCGGGTACGTGCCCTCGAACTCGTGCGGGTTCTGGGTGGCGACGACCATGAACGGCGGATCGAGCTCGATCGCGCGGCCCTCGATCGACACGCTCCCCTCGCTCATCGCCTCGAGCATCGCCGACTGGGTCCGCGGCGTCGTGCGGTTGATCTCGTCCGCCAGCACGATGTTCGCGAAGATCGGCCCGTGCTTGAGCTGGAACTGCCCGGTCTCCCGATCGAAGATCGACACGCCCAGCACATCGCTCGGCAGGAGGTCGGGGGTGAGCTGGATGCGGCTGAACGTGCAGTCGATCGACCGGGCCAGCGCCGTCGCCAGCACCGTCTTGCCCACGCCCGGCACGTCCTCGATCAGGACATGGCCCCGCGCCAGCAGGCAGCACACCACGCGATCGACCGCGTCGGCGTTGCCGAAGTAGACCTTCTGAACGTTCTCCCGCAATCGCCGGATGGGTTCGAGCATGAGTCTTCTTGCTGTACGGCCCGGGCACGTCCGCGGTTGACAGTAGACTGAGGAGGATAGTGGACCAGAGCCGACAGGACGAACCGACGCACACGGAGAAGCTGCGGAGCGATCCGGCCCCATCCTTGGGCGCCGCAGGACGCTCCGATCCCGATCGCCTCGGCCTGTCCCTGCTCGGCAGCCTCCCCTGTGTCGGCTGCGGGTACGAGCTTCAGGGGCTCTCCGTCCGCGGTGTATGCCCCGAGTGCGGCACGCGCGTCCGGGCCACGATCCTTCACACGGTCGATCCCAACGCGGAAGAACTCCGCCCCATGCCCTGGCCCCGAGTCACCGCGCTCGGCCTGCTCCTCTGGTCGTTCGGTGGCGTAATCGCCACGCTCCTCTGCTGGGCGCCGCATGTCGGGGACTTCCTCGAGTATCTCATGCCGCTCTCCGTGGACTACCGCTCACCGACGTGGCTGGGCCCGTTGACGGCCGGCTTCGCCGCGGTGTCCGGGATCGGCGCGATCGGCATGATCCGCCCCACGCTCGGCGCCGCGCGACGAAACTGCGTGCTCGCGATCCTCGCCGTTCTCGCGTACGTGCCGCTGTGCTGGATCCTGCTGCGCCTGGCGCTCATGGACCGCCACGCGGCGCCGCGGTATTTCGTCGCCGCCCCCGACCCCGATCGCCTCGCGCATCGCGCCGGGCTCGCCGCGTGCCTGCTCGTGATCATCCTCTGCATCCGACCCTGCGCGCGCATGCTCGTGCACCGGTGCATGGCGCTCCGCCTCGGACGCGTGGATCGACAGACCCTGCTCGCGATGGCGCTGGTCGTCGGCCTCGCGGCGGTGGGGGACGCCGCCCGCCTGGCGTCCCTCAGCTTCCAGGGCGCCACCCAGCAACTCCTGCGCGACGGCGGCACCGTCATCATCGCCATCAGCTCGATCCTCTTCGCAGGCGGCGCCATCGGGTCGCTCCTCGACTCGGTCCGCATCGCCCGCGCCATCGTCCGGCCCGCGCCCGGACTCCGGCAGATCCTCGGCGCTCGTCAGCCGGCCGTCTGATCGCCTGCCGACTTGGCAGCCCGATCACGCCGCGGCGTGCCTCGCCCTGCCGCTTCGCCTGCCCCGACCTTCGATTCCCGCCCCTCAGCCCCGAATCCGGCCCCGCCGGTCGGCGCCGCGCGACCTGATCGCTGGCATCCGGGTTGCCACTCCACAACCCACCTGTGGGGCTATCCATGCCCCGCCGGATCGAGAACGACCAAGACCTATTCGACGCCTCTGGAGATCATCGCCCATGGCTGTGAAGGAACTCGCCTTCGACACCGACGCCCGCCAAGCCCTGCTGGCCGGGGTTGAGAAGCTCGCCCGCGCCGTGAAGGCGACCCTCGGCCCGCGCGGCCGCAACGCCGTGCTCGACAAGTCCTGGGGCGGCCCGACCGTCACCAAGGACGGCGTCTCGGTCGCCGAGGAGATCGAACTCCGCGACAAGGCGGAGAACATGGGCGCCCTCCTCGTCAAGCAGGCCGCGACCAAGACCGGCGACGACGCCGGCGACGGCACCACCACCGCCACCGTCCTCGCCGAAGCGCTTTTCCGCGAGGGCCTCAAGCACATCACCGCCGGCTGTGATCCCAACGCGCTGGTCCGCGGCATGAAGAAGGCCGTCGAGGCCGTCGCCGCGGACATCCAGAAGCAGGCCAAGCCCATCAGCGGAAAGGCCGACATCCAGAACGTCGCGACCATCTCCGCCAACAACGACTCGGGCATCGGCA
>JBGTSD010000017.1:0-41442 GCA_041940385.1 Phycisphaerales bacterium
GCTCAGCACGCGCAGCGTCTCGCCGAACGACGGCCAGTCGAACCCCACGTCCGTCAGCGACTGCGCGAGCACCAGCACGCTACGCGCCCCCCGCCCGCGCCATTGCCTCGCCCGCCTCGACCAGCATCGTCAGACGCCCGCCGTAGGTGCGATGCAGATTCTCCCGCGTGAAGACATCCTCGACCGGCCCGGCCGCGACGATGCGCATGTTCAGCAGCAGGGCATGATCGAAGTACTCCGGGACCGTCTGCAGGTCGTGATGCACGCACAGCACCGTCTTGCCGTCGCGCTTCAGTCCGCGCAGCAGTTCGACGATCGCCCGCTCCGTCGCCGCGTCCACGCCGGCGAAGGGCTCGTCCATCAGGTACAGGTCCGCCTCCTGCGCCAGCGCCCGCGCCAGAAACACCCGCTGCTGCTGACCGCCCGAGAGCTGGCTGATCTGCCGGTGCGAAAGATCCGCGATGCCGACCTGCTCCAGGCATCGCATCGCGGCGTCCCGATGCCGCTTCGACACCGGCCGGCACCACCCGATCCGCCCGTACCGACCCATGCACACCACGTCGAGCGCGGACACCGGGAAGTCCCAGTCCACACTCTCCCGCTGCGGCACGTACGCCACGCGCCGGCGATTCGCGCGCAGCGGCTCGCCCCAGAACTCCACGCGCCCCGCCGCGACCGGCGCGAGGCCCAGGCACGCCTTGATCAGCGTGCTCTTGCCCGCGCCGTTCGGACCGACGATCGCCACCAGCGCGCGCTCCGGCGCGTCGTAGTCGATCCCCCACAGGACCGGCTTGCGCCGATACGCCACCGTCAGCGCGTGCACCGACAGCGGGCTCTGCGCGCTGTGCTCCGGCAGGTCCGACAGCCGCCGCGGCGCCGCGCTCGTCCGATGCAGCAGGCTCACGGCGTCGCTTCCGTCGGCGCCGGCTCGTCCACCCGCCCGCCGAGCGCTTCGGTCACAGTCCGGACGTTGTGCGCGATCATGCCCATGTACGTTCCTTCCGGCGTTCCCGCGGCGCCCATCGCATCCGAGAACAGCGACCCGCCCAGCGCCACCGCGTGCCCGCGCGCCTTCGCGCCGGCGATCAGCGCCTTGACGTTCCGGTCCGAAACCGTGCTCTCCATGAACACCGCCGGGATCTTCCGCTCGACCAGCAGCTCCACGATCCGCTCGATGTCGCGCACACCCGCCTCCGACTCGGTGCTCAGGCCCTGGATGCCCACGACCTCGAAGCCGTACCGACGCCCGAAGTAGTTGAACGCATCGTGCGCCGTGACCAGCACGCGCCGGTCCTGCGGCACGGTCGCCAGGGTGCGCTCCGCCCACGCGTCGAGCCGGCGCAGATCCTCGGCGACGCTCCGCCCACGCGAGCGGATCGCGTCCGCCTGCTCCGGCGCCGCCGCGGCGAGCGCGTCGGTGATCACCGCCGACGCCTCCGCCCACGCGCCAGGGTCCATCCAGACGTGCGGATCGAAGTGGCCCTGAAACTCCTCGGGCTCGAGCAGATACGCCTCGTCGATCGATTCGGTCACCGCGATCACCCGCCGGCCCGAGGTCGCGACGCGCACCAGCGCATCGGACATCTTGCCCTCGAGCAGCAGCCCGTTGTAGAGCACCAGGTCCGCGCCCATGAGCGTCGCGATGTCGGTGCGCGTGGGCTTGTAGAGGTGCGGGTCCACGCCCTCGCCCATCAGCCCCGACACGCTCGCGGCGTCGCCGGCGATCCGCTCCGCGACGTCGCTGATCATGCCGACCGTCGCCACCACCTTCGGCCCGGCGCCCAGCGCGCCCGCGCACAGCCACGCCATCCCGACCACCGCCGCCACGCATCGCCGCATCGTCGTCATCGGTTCGTCTCCTGATTTGTAGCCATGGTTACAATCATCGGCGGAACCGTAGCCCGGGCTACACCGCGGATCAAGACTTCCGCTTTTTCGTCGGTTTGCGGGCCGGCCCGGGCCCCGCCGAACGCCCCACGAACCGCTCGAAGGCCGCCAGCGTCGCCTCGCTCACGTGGTGCTCGATCCCCTCCGCGTCCGCCCGGGCCGTCGCCGCGTCGACGCCCAGTGCGACCAGGAACTGCACCACCAGCTCGTGCCGCCGGCGCACCCGCTCGGCCAGCGCCGCCCCCTGCGCCGTCAGCGCGATCGAGCGATACGGCTCGGTCTCGAGAAGCCCCTCGCGCTGCAGCCGGGCCACCGTCCGCACGATCGACACGTGCGTCACGCCCAGCCGACGCGCCAGATCCGTGACGCGGGCGCGCCCCGTCTCCTCGATCAGCTCCGCGACCGCCTCGACATAGTCTTCCGCCAGTTCCTGCGCGTGCGCCTTGCGCGTCCGCGCGTGGTGCTTCGCGTGCTCGGCGACCGAGGCCGATTTCAGCGGACCTTCCCCGCTCGTTCGTGTACGTGACCGGGCTGGCATCGCCAGAGACTACGTCGTCCGAACCGCGGCGCCAACGCATCCAGGCGGCCTGAGGGCCGAATTCAGCATCCATTGACGAGCGCCGTACAATCCACCCGCCAACCGCAGGAGCCGTCGTCTTGACCAGCGGATTTGCCGCCGAAATGCTGGAGAACGGGGCCCGGGCCTTCGCGTCGTTCGCCGCGACCCGCCTGGTCGAATCCGCCCCCGCCGCGCAGAAGGCGTTCGGCGCCAATGCCTTCCGCGCATGGCAGGACCAGTTCGCCTCGCTCATCATGGACCTCGCCGCCGCCATGCGCGTCGAGGAGCCGCGCGTCTTCGCCGCTCAGATCGAGTGGCTCGGCCAGGCGTTCGTCGCCCGCGGCGTGCCGAGCCAACTCCTGCACAGCTCCATCCAGGCGCTGCACGCCGTCATCAAGGACGAGCTATCCAACGACGGCTTCCACGCCGCCGAGCCCTACCTCCTCGCCGGGCTCGCCGCGAGCATGCGCCCCGCGCATCCCGGCACGCCGGACCTCGACGCGTCCACGCGCGAGGGCAAGCTCGGCCTCGCCTACCTCGCGCACCTGCTCGAGGGCGATCGGCGCAAGGCCGTCCGGTCGATCCTCGACGCCGTGGACGGCGGCCTGCCGATGCGCCCCGTCTACACGCGGGTGCTCGTGCCCGTGCTCGTCGAGATCGGGCGCATGTGGCACCTGGGCGAGGCCTCCGTCGCCGAGGAGCACTTCGCCACCGACACGACCAAGTCGGTCATGGCCATCATCGCGTCGCGATGCGAAGCCGCGAAGCCGCACGGCAAGTGCGCCATCGTCTGCGCCGCGCCCGGCAACACGCACGACATCGCCGTGCGCATCGCCGCGGACTACTTCGAGATGGACGGCTGGCGCTCGATCTGCCTCGGCGCCGACATCCCGATCCCCGATCTCGTCGCCGCCTGCGGCGATTTCCGCGCCGACCTCGTGGCCATCTCCGCCATGATGCCCGGCCAGCTCCGCACCGCGCGCGAGGCCGTCGACGCCATCGCGAAGCAGCACAAGCGCCGGCCGAGAATCCTCGTCGGCGGGCGCGCCTTCGCCGGGTCGCCCGGGCTGTGGAAGCAGATCGGCGCCGACGCGTACGAACCGTCGCTCGACGACGCGTGCGCCGCGGCGCGGCGGCTCGTCAACGTCTAGCCCCTTAGGTCATCCAGCGGAAACGCCGGGTGCGCCAGCGGCCGCAGCGCGAGCGCCAGGAGCGCCCGTTCATCATCATCGCCCGCGATCCGGTTCGGCCGGAGCGCGCCGCACGATGTGCATCGATGAATGATCGCCCACTCGCCGCCTGCGCGCACCTCGATCGCCGCCGGCGCCATGGCGGCGCGGCAGACCGACATCCGGTCCCCCGGCGTCTCGTCGAGATGCCTCGACCACAGACAACGCGGACAGTGATTCCGATGCTTCGTCCCGAACGACGCATCCGACACCGCGCTGCCGCAGTGCACGCACACAAAGCCGCCCGCATCGCGGCCATCAAACCCATGCTTGTTCAAGTTCGGATTCCTGCTCGCCCGGCGAACATCGCGCAGGCGGCGCTCTGACACAATCGCAGAGACCCGATCCGTCCCTCGCCATCCCGCGGCGTCACCGCCGGCCGCCGCCGCACGCCTCAGGACCGGACGCGCGCACGACAACCCCGCCGATCCACCCGCCGCACACCGCGACAGGCCATCGGCCCGGGAAAGCGAAGATCAGACAGTGGCGAGCAACATCCGGAAAGAGCGTAGCGTCGCGCACGCGGGGTGATCAAGCGCCGGGTGGACGAGAAACCCACCCCCCCGCCTTCGCGCTCGCCCGCATCCACTCGATGAACTCCACGCCGGCCAGCCCGTCGTGCACGGTCGGGTGCAGCGTGCGCCCGCTCGCCCCTCGCCGTCGATCGAGCACCGCCGCCGCCACATCCTTATAGAGGGTCGCGAACGCCTCGATGAAGCCCTCCGGGTGGCCGGGGGGCAAACGGGTCGCACGCTGCGCCGTGCCGCCGCTGCTCGGCGAGCCGCGCGTCACGACCTGGCGCATGCCGTCGAGCCGCCGATACTCGAGCTCGTTCGGATTCTCCTGGCGCCAGCGCAGCGAGCCCGTCACGCCGTGCACGCGGATCGATAGATCGTTCTCATCGCCCACGCAGACCTGCGAGAGCGTCAGCGTCGCTCGCGCGCCGTTCGACAGCCGCAGCATCGCCGACGCTTCGTCATCCACTCGCCGACCCGGAACCACCGTTACCACCTCCGCGCACACCGCCTCGATCTCAAGCCCCGTCACAAAGCGGAGCAATTGCTCCGCGTGCGTGCCGATGTCGCCGAGCGCGCCCGCGCCCGCCTTCGCCGGGTCCGTCCTCCACTCCGCCTGCTTCTGCCCGGTGGACTCGAGGTCTGTCGCCAGCCAGCCCTGGTGATACTCGACGTACACCCGCCGGATCGGCCCGATCGCGCCCGCGCGGATCATCTCCGCCGCGTGACGCACCATCGGGTACGTGGAATAGTTGTACGACACCGCGCCGATCACGCCCGCACGATCCACCGCCTCGACCAGCGCCCGCCCATCGGCGACGGTCGTCGTCATCGGCTTGTCGATCAGCACGTGGAAGCCGCCCTCGACGAACGCCTTTGCGATCTCAAAGTGCGTGTGATTCGGCGTCACGATCGACACCAGCTCGATGCGCTCGCCCGGCGGCAGCCGCCGCTCGCCATCGAGCATTGCGCGCCACGACTCGTACACCCGGGGCAGCCCGATCGCCGCGCCCGACGACTTCGCCCGTCCCGCTTCGCTCGACAATGCGCCGGCGCACAGTTCGTACATCCCGTCCAGCGCCGCCGCGGCACGGTGCACCGCCCCGATGAACGCGCCCTCTCCGCCCCCCACCATGCCCCATCGCACGCGCTCGCTCACCGATCCGACTCCTTCCTGCGCTCACTCCGCGAACGCGCTGTCGAACGCCTGGCCGGCCGCGGGGAACTGCAGCGAGCGCACGAAGTCCACCGCTTCCGCGGCGCCGTGCTCCCGCGCCATGTCCGGGTCCTCCCATTCCACCGACAACGGCCCCGCGTACCCCGCGCGATTGAGCGCACGGATCACGCTCTCGAAGTCCACGCTGCCCCGCCCCGGCGAACGGAAGTCCCACGCGCGCCCCGGATGCCCGAACTGCAGGTGCCCGCCCAGGATCGAATTCGTCCCGTCCTGACGCACCACCGCATCCTTCATATGACAGTGATAGATCCGATCCGGGAATGTCTCGACGAACCGCGCCGGGTCCACACCCTGCCACTCGAAGTGCGACGGGTCAAAGTTGAACCCGAACTCGCGCCGATTTCCCACGGCCTCCAGCGTGCGCTTCGCCGTGGCGACGTCGTACGCGATCTCCGAAGGATGCACCTCGAGCGCGAACCGCACGCCCTCCTTGCCGAACACGTCGAGGATCGGCCCCCAGCGCTCGCCGAAGTCCCGGTAACCGCGATCGATCACCGCCGGCGGCGTCGGCGGGAAGAAGTACAGCATGGGCCAGATTGACGAGCCCGTGAAGCCGTTGACCACCTCTACGCCCAGCTTCGCCGCGGCCCGCGCGGTGTCCATCATCTCCTGGGCCGCACGCCGGCGCACTCCTTCACCATCCCCATCGCCCCACACATGCTCCGGCACGATCGCCCTGTGCCGCTCGTCGATCACATCGCACACGCACTGACCGACAAGGTGATTGCTGATCGCCCACACCTTCAGCCCGTGCGCCTCCAGCAGCTTCTTCCGCTCGGCGCAATACCCCGGCTCGGCCAGCGCGCGCCGGACGTCGAAGTGATCGCCCCAGCACGCCAGCTCCAGGCCGTCGTAGCCCCACTCCTCCGCCATCGGCGCGAGCTTCGCCAGCGGAAGATCCGCCCACTGGCCGGTGAACAGGGTCACGGGTCGCTGCATCAACACGCCTCCTCGCGACGGGCACAATCCACCGAATCAGGCGCTTGCGCCGGCGCCGCCCCACTGTACACTGCCCCCCTCACCACGCGGCGCCGGGGCCGCCGCGACGAGCCCGCCGCCGAGGAGGCCCATGACGCAGGCCCATTCGTCGCCCGACGCACGCATCGAACCGCCGTTCGTGCGCACGCGCCTGTCCGTCATGATGTTCCTCCAGTACGCCATCTGGGGCGCGTGGCTCCCGCTCCTCTGGTCCTTCCTCCGCACACACCGCGGCTTCGAGCCCGATCAGATCGGCGACATGTTCGCCGTCGGCGCCATGGGCTCCATCGTCGCGCCCTTCGTCGCCGGACAGATCGCCGACCGCTGGTTCTCCACCGAGAAGTTCCTCGGCATCAGCCACATCCTCGGCGCCATCCTCGTCTGGCAGCTCGCCTCCCTCACCACGTACCAGTCCTTCCTCCTCTTCTCCCTCGCCTACTCCCTCATCTACTCCCCCACGCTCTCGCTCACCAACTCCCTCTCCTTCCACAACCTCCGCGACCGTGATCGCGACTTCGGCAAAGTGCGCCTCTGGGGCACCATCGGCTGGATCGCCGTCGGCATCGGCATCGGTCAGTGGCTCCTCCTCCATCACACGCCTCCCGGGGGCGACGCCGACACCGTCATGGCCGCACAGGCCGCGGGCAAGGCCGACGCCTTCCGGCTCTCGGCCATCCTCGGCCTGGTCATGGGTGTCTACTGCTTCACGCTGCCGCACACGCCTCCGATGCGCGGCGCCAAGAAGAACGCCACGGTCGAGGCCATCGGCCAGATCCGCTTCAACCCCCTCATCACCCTCTTCCTCCTCGCCATCCCCATCTCCTGCATCCACCAGTTCTACTTCGTCCACACCGCCGACTTCCTCGGGCGCTACCAGGCCGGCACGGCGATGAAGATCAACGCCGTCTTCGGCGTCGGCGGCGGCGGGCTCATGACCATCGGCCAGATCGCCGAGATCCTCGTCCTCGCCGCGATGCCCATCGTCGCCGTCAAGCTCTCGCGCAAATCGCTGCTCGGCATCGGCATCCTCGCCTACGCCGCGCGCATGGCCCTCTTCGCCTGGGTCGAGCCCATCAGCGCCGCCACTGGCGTCGATCCCGTCGCGATACTGATCCTCGGCGTTGCGATGCACGGCCTGTGCTTCGGCTGCTTCGTCTTCATCGCCTTCATGGTGGTGGACGAGGAAACCACGCCCGACGTCCGCGCCAGCGCGCAGAGTCTCTTCAGTCTCATCCTCTTCGGCGTCGGCATCATCGTCGGCAGCAAGGTCGCCGGCTATGTCGCCAATCTCGCCATGGACGACGCCGGCGCCATCGACTACACCACCCTCTTCGCCTACCCCATGTGGGCCGCGCTCGCCTGCTTCGCCGCGCTGCTCGTCTTCTATCCCCGCAAGAGCCCCCGCCGCGGCATGATCGCCGCGACCACCGCCTGATCGACCCGCATCCGCAACCTCGGAGGAGCGACCATGAACGACCAACCGATCCGCCCCGAGCACGATGCCGACACCTCGCGGCGCAGCTTCATGCTCGCCGCCGCCGCGGGCCTCGCCGGCGCCGGCGCGCTCCTCTCCGGCTGCGCCTCGAGCGGCGCCAACAACGCCGTCTACGTCCCGAGCAACGGCCCGGCGCCGCGCGCCAAGTCGCGCACACCCGTCGCGCCCGGCGAGCCCGTGCGCATGGCCGTCATCGGGACCGGCGGCATGGGGACCGGCCACTGCGAAGCGTTCGCGTCGCTTTCGAAACAAGGAAAACTAGACACGCAGATCGTCGCGATCGCCGACGTCTGCCAGCCCCGTCTCGACAGCGCGCTCTCCAAGTGCCGCGAGACCCAGCCCGGCGTCGAGGTGCAGGCCGTCACCGACTATCGCGAGATCCTCGCGCGCAACGACATCCACGCCGTCCTCGTCGCCTCACCCGAGCACTGGCACGAGAAGCACGCGACCGATGCGCTCCTCGCCGGCAAGGACGTCTACCTCGAGAAGCCCATGACGCTGCGTCTCGACGAAGCGCTCCGTCTCCGGCGCATCGTCCTCGCCAACCCCGACCTCCGCCTCCAGGTCGGCACGCAGATGACCAACATGCCGAAGTTCCACGCCGCGCGACAGATGATCGCCGACGGCGCCATCGGCAAGGTCGTCTCAAGCCAGACCTCCTACTGCCGCAACTCCAAGGACGGCGAGTGGAACTACTACGCCCTCGACCCCGCGTGGAAGCCCGGCGTCAATCTCGACTGGGACGCATGGTGCGGCCCGTCCGGCCCCGCGAAGTGGGACCCGCTCGTCTACGCCCGTTGGCGCCGCTACAGGAAGTACTCCACCGGCATCATCGGCGACCTCCTCGTTCACGTCGTCACGCCCATGCTCGTCGCGCTCGAGCCCGGCTGGCCCACGCGCGTCGTCGCCTCCGGCGGCCACTACGTCGATAAGGCGATGGAGAACCACGACCAGGTCAACATCAACGTCGAGTTCGACTCCGGTCAGACCATGATCATCGCCGGCTCCACCTGCAACGAGGTCGGCCTCGAGACCATGATCCGCGGCCACAAGGGCAACATCTACCTCGGCGGCCGCAACTGCGTCATGCGCCCCGAGCGCATCTTCCTCGATGATGTGGATGAAGAAACCATCGACTGCCCCGACATCGGCAACGATCAGGACGTGCACCGCCTCAAGTTCGTCGAATGCGTGCGCGACCGCATCCAGCCCGACAGCGACATCGAGCAGGGCACGAAGGTCATGGTCATGGTCGATCTTGCCACACGCTCGCTCTGGGACGGCGCCGCCTGGACGTTCGACGCCTCCACGATGACCGCGCGCCGTTCCTGACCACCGATGCCGGTGCTCGCCGCCATCCACGCCCTCGGAACCCGTGCCGAACTGCTCATCGACGCGCCGGAAACCCCCGCGCTCCGCGCCGTCGCCGACGCGGCGATCGATGAACTCCGCCTCTGGCACGACCGCCTCTCCCTCTTCCAGCCCCACTCCTTCCTCTCCCACATCAACCGCGAGGCCGCACAGCGTCCCGTGCCGCTCGACGAGGACCTCTGGTCGCTTCTTTCGCTCTGCGCCAGTGTGTACGACGCTTCCGGGGGCGCGTTCGATCCCACCGTCGCCGGGCTGATGTCGCGCCACGGCCTGCACCCCGGCGTCGAGGCGCCCGTCGGATGGTCGCGCCTTGTGATTCTCGACGAGCCCTCGCGCACGATCCACTTCACCGAGCCCGGCGTCCGCCTCGACCTCGGCGCGATCGCCAAGGGCTTCGCCCTCGACCAAGCCGCGGCCATCCTTCGTCACCACTCCATTCACTCCGCCCTCCTTCACGCCGGCACGAGCGCGATCATCGCCATCGGCGACACGCCGCGCATCATCGCCATTCGCGCCGGCGGCGCATTGCACGCATTGCAGTTGACCGACGCATCCCTCTGCGTCTCCGCGCCGCGAGGCCGCGCGAACGACCACGCCTCGCATATCATGGACCCGGCGCAGCGCCGCTCCGCCGCCACGATCGACACCGCCGCCGTCCGCGCCGCCTCGTGCGCCGAGTGCGACGCCTGGGCCACCGCCCTCGTCGTCCGTCCTGATCTGATTTCACCCGACCATCTGCGCACCGCCGTCCACGACGGCGCGCGCTGGGCGCGCTCCGACCTTCACCTGACTCCCATTCCGGAGGCCGCATGACCGACACTTCTCGACGCGACTTCCTCATCCAGAGCGCCGGCGCCCTCACGGCCATGGCGATCATCCCGTCGATCCCCGCGTTCGCGCGCCAGGGCGGCGCACCGATGGGCGTCGCCGTCATCGGCGCGGGTCGTCAGGGCCGCGCGATCCTCGCCGAGCTCCAGAAGCTCGACGCTGCGCGCGTCCTCGCCGTCTGCGACAACGACGATGGTCGCCTGAACTCCGGCCTGCGCCGAGTGCAGGGCGCCAAGGGCTTCGCCGATCACCGCGCGCTCCTCGATCAGCTCCCCGACGCCAAGGCCATCATCATCGCCACACCCACGCACCTGCACCGCGCGATCGTGCAGGACTGCCTGAGCGCCGGCCGCCACGTCTACTGCGAAGCGCCGCTCGCGCACACCCTCGACGACGCCAAGGCCATCGCCGCCGCCGCGAAGAGTTCGCCCAACTGCGTCTTCGCCAGCGGCCTCGAGGCCCGCTCCAACCCGATCTACAAGCTCGCGCGATCCTTCTACCGATCCGACGCCGTGCGCGACGCCGTCGCCATCGAAGCGCAGGACTTCGAGAAGACCTCCTGGCGATTCCCGGCATCGAGCCCCGATCGCGAGAAGGAAGTGAATTGGCGACTCGACCCCGAAGTCTCCCTCGGCCTCCCGGGCGAGAAGGGCGCGCACCAGTTCGACGTCGCGCTGTGGTTCACCGATCGTCTCCCCGTCGCCGTCTCTGGCGGCGGCGCCATCCGTGTGCACCACGACGGCCGCACCATGGCCGACACCACCTACAACACCCTCCGCTTCGAAGACGGCCTGCGCATGCACCACCAGGCGTCGATCTGCAACTCCTTCCAGCAGCGCCACGAGATCCTGCGCGGCTCGAACGCCGCCATCAAGCTCGCGTGGACCGCCGCGTGGATGTTCAAGGAGGCCGATGCGCCCACGCAGGGCTGGGAGGTCTACGCGAATCGGCAGGTCTTCCACAACGAGGAAGGCATCACGCTCATCGCCGACGCGACCAAGCTCGCCTCGCAGGGCAAGCTCAAGGAAGGCGTCGGGCTGCCCAACCCGCCGCTCTACTACGCGCTCGGCGACTTCCTCGCGTCCGCCGCCGCAGGCACATCTCCAGCATGCACCGCCGGCGACGGCCTGCGCGCCACCGTCGTCGCCATCCACGCCGCGAAAGCCGCCGCGACCGGCGCCGAGCAATCGATCGACCCCGCGCTCTACGAGATCTGACCCGTGCCCACGCTCCGCCTGCGCAACCTGCCGTTCCTCGCGCGACTCGGCCTGACCGGCTTCATCGCCGCCTTCGCGCTGGGATTGTGGGCCTCCGCCATGCACCTCGTGCATCACTACGAGAAACGCGACGGCGCGCCGGGCCTCACGCTCGACGACATCACCGCCGCCTACCGCGGCATCGACGCCCCCGCGCCCCTCTCCGGCGCGCTCGCACGCGGCCACCCCGACAACCTCTCCGACGACGAGCGCGATGCGCTCATCCAATGGCTGGCGTCCGACCGCATCACCGAGACGTACGACGCGCTCGAGCTCGGCGACGCCGCGCCCGCCGAGATCATCGCGCGCGAGTGCCTCTCCTGTCACAGCCGCACGGCGAGCCCTGCGCCCGATCAGATCAAGGCCGTCGATCTTCCCCTCGACTACTGGGACGACGTGCAGAAGCTCGTCTTCGCGCGCAACATCCCGCCCACGCCGCGCGAGATCGTCATCGCCTCCATGCACGCCCACGCGCTCACCATGGCCGCGCTCGGTGTCGTGATCGGCGCCCTCGCGCTCGCCAGCGCATTCCCTCGTGTTCTCGTCGGTCTCCTCATCGCCATCGCGGGCCTCGGCCTCGCCGCGGACCTCGCGTCCTGGCTCGTTGCCCCGCATTGGGAGCCCGCGATCCGCGTCATCGTCGGCGCCGGCTTCGCCTACAACGCCTCCCTCGCGGCACTCCTCGCATTGGTCTTCCTCGAACTCTGGCGCCCTCGAACCGCGCGCGATCGCGAAGGAGCTCGGGCATGATCCATGCCTCCCGGCGTGAGTTCCTCGCCGCCGCCGCCGCCGCGCTCGCCATCCCGCGCCTCGCATCCGCCCGCCCCCAGTCGCGCGATCCTCTCTTCCGCATCTCGATCGCCCAGTGGTCCTACCACCGCGCCGTGCAGTCCGGCGAGATGACCGTCTTTGACTTCCCGCGCGTTTGCCTCGAGTCCCACGGCGTCGACGCAGTTGAATACGTCAGCACTCTCTTCCCCGGCGCCAACCTTCCGAGCGAGACCACCGCGCTCCGCCAGATCGGCGCCGACCTCGGCGTCCGCTCGCTCCTCATCATGGTCGACGGCGAGGGCGCGCTCGGTGATCCCAGTGACCGCGCCCGGCGCGTCGCCGTCGACAACCACCGCAAGTGGCTCGACGCCGCCGCGGCCCTCGGCTGCCACTCCATCCGCGTCAACGCCGAGAGCAAGGGCGACGCCGCCGAGCAGCAGCGCCTCGCCGCCGATGCCCTGCGCGCTCTCTGCGAGCTCGCCGATCCCTTCAACCTCAACGTCATCGTCGAGAATCACTGGGGGCTCTCCTCCGATCCCGCGTGGCTCATGGCCGTCATGCGCCGCGTCGATCATCCGCGCATCGGCACACTCCCCGACTTCGGCAACTTCCCCGCCGAAACCGACCGCTACGCCGCCGTCGAAGCCATGATGCCCCTCGCCCGCGCCGTCAGCGCGAAGTCGCACGACTTCAACGAGCGCGGCGAAGAATCCCGCACCGACTACCACCGCATGCTCCGCATCGTCGCCGCCGCGAACTATCAGGGCCACGTCGGCGTCGAGTACGAAGGCTCGAACCTCCCCGAACACGCCGGCGTCGCCGCGACGATCAAGCTCCTCGAACGCGTCCGCGCCGAACTGCAGACCGAGACCACACCATGACGCCCATCGCCGCCATCACTTCCGCCGCCGCGCTCGTCGCCCTCGCGTCCACCACGCCGCGCGAGCCGAACACCCTCACCGCCGAAGAACGCGCCGAGGGCTGGACGCTCCTCTTCGACGGCGCCTCGACCGAACACTTCCGCGGTTACCGCGCCGACGCGTTCCCCGCGCAGGGCTGGGCCGTGATCGACGGCTCGCTCCGGCGCGTCCCCGGCGAATGGGGCGGGGACATCGTCACCCGCGAGCAGTACGCCGACTTTGAGTTCGTCTGCGAGTGGCTCGTCACGCCCGGCGGCAACAGCGGCGTCATCTACCGCTGCACCGAGGACCGCGGCGCCTCCTGGGAAACCGGCCTCGAGATGCAGATCCTCGACGATCACGCCCACCGCGACGGCTCCCAGCCCGACACCCGCGCCGGCGCGCTCTACGACCTCGTCCCCTGCAGCGAAGACGTCGTCAAACCCGCCGGTGCATGGAACGAGGCCCGCATCATCGCCCGCGGCCCGCACATCCAGCACTTCCTCAACGGCGTCAAGGTCGTCGACATCCGCCTCGACTCCGACGAGTACCGCAAGGCCCACGCGAACAGCAAGTGGACGCAGATGCCCGACTTCGCCACGCGCCGCAAGGGCCACATCGCGCTCCAGGATCACGGCGACGAGGTCTGGTTCCGCAACATCCGCGTGCGCCGCCTCGACTAGGCGAACGGCGCGATCCACTCGCCCGATTCAAGACTCCGCCGCTCCGCATCGAGCAGCTCCGCCACGCGCAGCGCATCGTCCATCGTCACCCGCAGCTCGCGCCGTCCGGCGGCGATCGCCTCAACGATGTGGCGCACCTCCGCGTCGTAGCCCGTCTCGGACTCGACCTTGATCTCGCGCGCCCCCGACGCGTCCTCGAACTCAACGAGTGGCGTGCGACCCATCTTGTAGGTCGCGACGCCGCGCTCGAACTGGGCGGTGTACTCCATCCGGAACGGCGCCTTCGGATCATCCGACCACTCCGCCTCCGCCGTCGCCTCGACACCGCCGGAGAATCTGTACGTCGTCTTCGGATGGGCCAGCGATCCCTCGCACTTCACCTTGCGCGGCGCCCCGATCGCCCACAGCACGAAGTCCGCATCGTGCACATGAAAGTCCCCGAGCGCGCCCCCGCTGCGCGCGTAATCGCCGTAGAACTCCTTCGACCACGCCGGCGCGCTCCCCGCGCGAAGGAACGACGCGCGCTTCAGCGCTCCAAACTCCCCGTCCGCGATCCGATCGCGGAGCCACGTCCAACCCGGCCAGAACCGCATGCAGTGCGCCGGCATGCACAGCGTCCCCGCCCGGCGCGCCGCTTCGGCCACCGGCCGCACGTCCTCCGCCGACAGCGCCACCGGCTTCTCGACGAGCACATGCTTGCCCTTCTCGAGCGCCGCCATCGCGATCGACGCGTGCGTGTCCGTCGGTGTGCACACGCTCACCAGTTGCACGCTCGGATCGAACAGCATGTGCGACGGGTCCTGATACTCCGCCACCCGCTCGAGGTCGAGCGAACCGCCGCCGCACTTGATGTTCCCCGCGTGCGTCGGCCCCTGGCGCCGACCATGCATGGGATCGCACACCGCGACGATCTCGCAGGGCAGTCCGGACGCCTTCGCCTTGAGGTACGCCTCGACGTGGCGCCAACCCATGAACCCCATGCCGATCACGCCGACGCCGATGGTCGTCTGCTTCACGATACAGGAGTCTACCGCAGCCGACGCACAAGTTGCAGCCCGAGCGCCACATCCTCCACGCGCGACTCCCCCGACTCGCGCTCGATCACCAGGTCAACCCCCGGCGCCCGCTCGCGCAGCGCCTCGAAGAACCGCGGCCAATCGACCTCCCCCTTCCCCGCGGCCACTTCCTCCCCCCACTGCCCCGGCGCCGCCGATCGCTTCGCATCCTTGATGTGCGCCTGCTTCACCCACTTGGCGAGCTGACGCAGCGCCTCGATCGGGTCCGCGCTGCCGTACAGCAGCATGTTCGCCGGATCGAAGTTCACGCCGACGCCGAGATCATCCAGCGCATCCAGCACGCCGATCAGCGTCGCCGGCGAATCCTGCCCCGTCTCGAACGCCACACTCACGCCCTCATCCCCGAAGGCGCCGCAGATGTCCCGCAGCCGCGTCAGCATTGCATCGTGCAGCGGATCCGCCGCATCCTCCGGCACGCACCCCGCGTGGAACGTCACGAGCGACAGCCCCATCCGCTGCGCGATCGCCGCGTTCTCCTTCGCCGCCTCGAGATTCCGCTCCGCCGTCTCCGCCGGCCGCACGCCCCCCGTCGCGCGGATCGACTCCAGCGTCGAATAGTCCTCCCCCTCCATCGCCATCATGCCCGACAGGATGGCGATCCCCTCTTCATCGAGCGCTTCGCGCACCTCGACCTCGTCCCACTCGTTCCGCCGGATCGGATCGAGCGCGAGCTGCACCGCCTTCAGCCCGCACGCGCGCACTTTCGCCGCGAGATCGCCCGGCGACTCCGGCCGCAACGACCATGAGCACACCCCGATCGCGCCATGCTGTTCCTTCGCCCGTTCCTCGGCCATGGCCGCAACGATAGCCGACTCGCGCCCCGTCTACTCCGTGCGCTTCAGCCCCCCGGCCGTCCACTCGTACGCCTCGCTCGCCGCCGGTTCGAACGTCTCACCCCCGCGCTCCCACACCGTCGCCGTCAGCCGGTCCTCGCCGAGCTCCAGCACGTTGAACGAGTTTGGCTCGTCGCGCCGCCGGTCCGACAACGCCGTCGACGCCTGCACCAGCAGCACCGACCGGCCCTTGATCCGCTCCACGTGCGCCGCGAGCCCCCACGACCGCCGATGCAGGTGGCCGCAGAGCACAAAGTCCACCTTCGCCCGCGTCAGCGCCTCGAGCATCGGCGCCCCGCGCCCCACCGGTCGGAACCCGCGCATCTCCTCCGGAATCTCGAACGGATGGTGCGTCACCAGCCCGCGCCAGTCCCCCTCCTCCGCGGCGCCGAACACCGACTCCACCCGCGCCACCTGTCTCCCCGAGAACCGTCCATGCGCCCAGTTCCAGTGCATCCCCCACGATCGCGCGGAGTTCATCGACGCCAGCGTCAGCCCATCCACCCGCAGCGCATCCTTCGCAACCGGATCGATCGCCCGCCGATACGCCCGCAGCGGCGCCGCGAACCGCTCCGCGACGTTCCACGCCGGCACGTCATGATTCCCCGGCGTCGCGACCACCGGCGCCGGCAGCGACTCCAGGAACGCCGCCGCCTCGCGGAACTCCCGGCGCCGCGCCCGCATCGTCAGATCCCCGCTCGCCACCACCACCGCCGGCGCGATCCGCTCGATCGCTCGGCGCAGCGCCTCCACCGCGCCAACCTCGACACGCCCGAAGTGCAGGTCGGAGATGTGCACGATCGTGATCACCCCGCGCTCTCGCCCCCGTCTTCCGGCGCCGCGGCCGCGCGCACCAGCACGCGCAGCGCCTTGGGCATCACGCGGTACCGCAGCGGCGGACGCGCCACCTCGATCTCGCCGTCGTTCATCACCCGCACCGGCCGACGCGCGTCGATCACCACCTCCGGCGCGACGCGCTCCTCGATCCCACGATCGAAGCGCCACCACCCGAGCCCGATCCACGCCAGCATCTGGAACAGCCCCAAACGCCCCGCGTGCCGCGACACGTACATCCCCAGCTCCGACGCGTCGAGGCGCATCCGCCGGAACGGCGCATCCGGATACCCGAACAGTCGATTGTTCGACACGATCACACCATAGGTCCGCACATGCTCGGCGCTCCCGTTCGCGCCGATGTCGAACCCCATCGGCCGCGCGTTCCACGTCGACGTCGCCGCGTTCCGCAGCGACTCCCAGTACGCCCGCGGCGTGCCGATCTTCCGCGCCCGCTCACGCTCCTCTCCGATCAGCGGAAACACGCCGATCAGCGACGAATGCAGGAAGATCGACCCGTTCACCTCGCCGACATCGATCGCCGCCTCCGTCGCCGTCACCATCATCTCCGCCGCGTCCCACGGATCCAGCGGCAGCGACAGATCCTTCGCGAGCAGGTTCATCGTCCCCATCGAGATGATGCCGAGCGAACTCCCCGACGCCATCGCGGCGAGCGCCGCCGACCGGATCGTGCCGTCTCCCCCCGCGACGATCAAACGATCCGGTCGATCACGGATCGCGCGCTCGAACGCCGCGCCAAGGCCCGCGCCCGCGCACGACTCGCCCTCGACCGACCATCCGGCGCGCATGAACGTCTGCATCGCGAACGACAGCAGTTCCTCGGCGTCCGCGCCTCCGCCGCTGCTCTGATTCACGATGACCATCGCCGTGGGCACGCCGCAATTCTCCCACACCAGGCGCCATTCTGTCGAGTGCGATGAATCAATGAACGCGACTTCATGCCGCGCTGAATCGCCCCTCGCCGCGCGGTCAGAATCGCGTCGTTCCTGAGGCCGGCTTCATTCGCGGTGCGCGGACGCATCTCTCCGATACGACTTGCGTACAGCTTCCCCGTCACGCGGCGCACAGCCCACCCCACAGCGCCGCATCTTGGAGCCCGTGCCGCTCCTTCCTCGCACATGGAACGATCTGATTTGACCGAGTCCCGCATTGTGTACGTCAGCCGGCGCCGCGACACCGTCTCCGACGCCGACATCGTGGATCATCTCGTCTTCCCCGCCATGGCCAAGAACCGCCGGCTCGACGTCACCGGCTGTCTCTGGTTCGACGGCTTCTCGTTCGTGCAGGTGCTCGAAGGCCACGAAGAAATGCTCGACGCGCTCTTCGGCGAGATTGCCTCGGACGCCCGCCACGACTCCGTCACGACGCTCGAGCGCGCCCCGATCGACGAGCGCTGCTTCCGCCGCTGGTCGCTCCGCGTTCTGCACGCGGAGCAGTCCGACGAAGTCCGCTCGTTGACGCGCGAATTCCTCCCCCCCGCCACGCGCCGAGGGCGCGGTGCGGCGCGAACCAGCGCCGCCGCCGCGCCGAGCATCGATCGACTCCTCGAGCTTCTGGTCGCCCGTTCGGGCTGATCCGGCGCTCTCAGGTGTTGAAGTGGCCGAGCACGATGTTGAGATCCTCGAAGTTCACGATCCCGTCATCGTTCAGATCCGCGCTCAGCGTCGGCCCGGTCTGCAGCCACTGACCGAGCACGATGTTGATGTCGGCGAAATTCACCATGCCGTCGCCGTTCACATCGCCCGGAACCGGATACAGCACCGTCCACGATCGCGTCGATGTCAGCCGCTGCGCCCGGATCGTCGGATCGCGCACCCACGGCGTCTGGTCCACGACCTGCACGGAGATCGTCCACGAACCCGAGAGGGGCAGCGACGACGGGTTGTAGGTCAGGCCGGTCGCGCCCGGGATCGGTCCCCCGGCGAGCAGCCACTGCACGCTGAGCGGCTGCCCGACCGGGTCCATCGGATCGACCCACAGCGTCGTTGTGGACGACACCGGCTCGTCGTTCGGCGCCGCGTCGTCGATCGGATCGACCTCCGCGTAGATGTTCGCGATCAGCGCCTCGAGCGCGATCAGGTTGAACGGCCGCCCCAGGTTACGCATCTTCGAGTTGAGCGTCGGGCGATAGACGCCGAACTGCGAGTAGTAGCCGCCCTGGTACGTCGAGTGGATCCCGTCGAACGACGCCGACTCCTCGTTCAGCCATCGCCACCACTTGGTCTGCATCGACGCCATCTGCGCCGCCGTGAGGATGCTCGCGTTCGCTTCCGGTCGCTCCGCCCCGTTGTACGTCACGCCGGTCGTCCAGTACTCGTCCGCAAGATTCCCGAGCGCGTGCCCGAGCTCATGGATCGCGATCTCCGGCGACGAACCATTCCCGCCCGAGTACGTGCTCAGATCGTTCGACGGATAGCCCGCGCCGCCGTACTTCGTCGAGTTGGCCACCGCGAAGATCTGATCCACGTCCGGCGCGTTCGCCGCGTAGCTCAGCGCCTTGATGGTGCTCACGCAGAGCAGCCGCTCCGTCCCGCCGCAGAAGAAGTACATGTCCAGCGCCGTGTCGCGCAGGATCGGGAACGTCGGGTCGTGATCCACTCCGGACTGCGGCGACACCACCGACACGCGATGCACGTTGAAGTATGGCTCGTAGCGAACGAACGGCTCCTGCGTGAACAGGTCGTCCAGCGCGTTCTGCACGTGCGTCGCGTACGCGCCGAGCTGCGTCTGCAGATACCCGTCGCCCACGAACACCAGGTCCACGCGATTCTCCGGAGGCCCGTTGTCCACGATCGTCGCCCACGGCGCCGGGTTCGTCCCGAGTACCTGCGACCGATCGATCGGCCCTATGTCCACCACGCAGCCGCCGATCAGGTGCAGCTCCTCTTCGATGCGAACTCCGTTCGGTTGCGCAATCGACCCCGCGCTCACCGCGCATCCCGCGGCCAGCGCCCAGCCATGGCTTCTGACAAGTCGCATGTGCATGCTCCTGCGCCGCTCGTCGTGCTGGGCCGGGCCCCCGGATCGACGAACGACTCGCCTCGTGCCCCCGTCGCACCGCGCGGCCAGCAAATGACCGCCCCCTCGGCGCACGGCCGATGCACGTGCAGAACACCCTAACCGCCCGCGCCACCCGCCGCAATCGCGTTGGTCGAATTCCCCTTGCCCAGCGACAGCGCCAGCGGAATCGCCAGCAGCGAGACTCCCGCCGCCGCCAGGAACGCCGCGCCGTACCCCGATCGCGCGGCGAGCGTTCCCGCCATCGCCACGGCCCAGACTTCGCACAGGTTCGTTGCGCTCATGAACGCACTGAACTGCGTCCCGCCCGCGTCCGGATCCGTCAAGTCCATGAAGAGCGCGTACGACGACGCAGTCAGCGTGCCGAGCAGCAGGTAGATCGGCGCCGCGACGGACATCAGGAGCATGATGCTCCGCGGCGCAGCGCTGTACGTCCCAGCGAGCACGCCGACCCACAGCGCGATCGCGGCCACCGCCGAGATCACGAGCCATCGATGCCCGAAGCGGTCCGCGAGCCATCCGCCCGCCAGCGCGCCGGCGATCATGCAACCGACCACCGGCAACGCGAGGAACGCGCCGACGCTCTCCTTCTCAACGCCCGCGTCCGTCAGGAACGAGCCCATGAGCCCGCCCACCGCCTCGAACCCCGCGCCGGCCGTCAGCGCTATGCCGAGGCCGATGTACGTGGCGCGCCGGAGCAGGATGCGCCCGATCGCGCGCGCGAATCGACTCATTCGCTCGCCGATCCTCGCCTCGCCCGCCTCCGGCGCCGCGGGCGCGAACGCCACGACGACCATCAGCGCCAGCACGCAGCCGATCATGACGCCGACCACCGCCTGCCCGCTGATCCAGCGTTCGGCCGTCAACGCCAGACCGCCGAAGAGCGCGCGGGCCAGGAGGTAACCCGCCTGCATCCAGCCCGTCACGCGCCCGCGTTCCTCCGGCGCCAGCGTGTTCATCGCCAGCGCATCGATCGAGACATCCTGCGTCGCCGCGGCGACCGCGTGCAGCACCAGAATCCACACCGCGGCGTCGATGAGTTGATCGAGTGGCAGGACGGCGAGCGGCAGCAGCGTGAGCGCCATCGCCGCCTGCGCAACGACGATCCAGCAGCGCAGCCCCCACCGCCGGCCGCGCAGCGCGTCCACCGCCGGCGCCCAGAGGAACTTCAGCGCCCAGGGCAGCGTCAGCAGCGCGGTGAGCGCAGCGACCTCATCGACGGGCATGCCCGCGGCGCGCAGACGCGTCGGCAGCGCCCACCAGACGTACCCGATCGGCGCGCCTTCGCTGAAGTACAGGGCGCCGAACACGAGCCGGCGCCGCCACGCGCCACTGGTGGGAGCATCGCCCATCGCCGCTCAGATCTCGAGGATCCCGTTGTCCGGATCGTTGTACCGGACCGAGTACATGTCCTTCCGCCGATCGGTCCACGGGCGCACCGTGCCGTCGGCGCGGTTGCGCTTGAGCAGCTCGAGGTCCACGTCGTGCACCACGATCGTCTCGATGTTCGGCATGCTCTCCGACGCCACCGCGTCCCGCGCGAACGGGAAGTCCGACGGCGTCAGCACCGCGCACTGCGCGTAGTGCATGTCCGCGTTGTCCACGAACGGCAGCATGCCCGCGGCGCCGGCGATCGCCACGTACACCTGGTTCTCGATCGCCCGCGCCTGCGCACAGTGACGCACGCGCAGGTACGCGTACCGCTCGTCCGTGTTGTACGGCACGAAGATGATCTGCGCGCCCTTCGCCGTCGCGATCCGCGCCAGCTCGGGGAACTCGCAGTCGTAGCAGATCAGGATCGCCACCTTGCCGCGGTCGGTGTCGAAGACCTCGACGCGGTTGCCCGGCGCGATGCCCCACCAGCGCGCCTCGTTGGGCGTCACCTGGATCTTGTACTGTTTGCCGATCGTCCCATCCCGCCGGAAAAGGTACGAGATGTTGTAGAGGTCCTCGCCCTCCACCGCGAACTGCGAACCGCCGACGATGTTCACGTTGTAACGGATCGCCAGCTCGTTGAACATCTCGAGGTACTGTGGCGTGTACTCCGCCAGCTTCCGCGCGGCGATCGCCGGGCGCGGCGCGTCGATCAGGCACAGGAGCTGCGTCGTGAACAGCTCCGGGAACACGACGAAGTCGCTCTTGTAGTCCGAGCACACGTCCACGATGAACGCGCACTGCTTGCGGAACTCCTCGAAGCTCTCGATGCGGCGCATGAAATACTGCACCAGCGACATGCGCACGCGCGTCACGGCCTGGTAGCGGCGCTTCGGATCGCGCACGTGGTCCAGGTTCACCCACTCGAGGAAGGTGGCGTAGCCGCGCGATTCGGCGTCCGCGGGCAGGTAGTTCGGAATGAGCCCGCGCAGGGAGAACCCGTTGGAGAGCTGCACGGTGAGCACGGGGTCGAACAGCTTCTTGCCGATGACGCGGTCGACGTACTCGGTGGCGGTCATGTCCTCGGCGTGCTTGCCGTAGCCGGGGATGCGGCCCGCGATGATGCAGCGGCGCAGGTTGCGGTTCTTGATGACGTCCTTGCGCGCGTCGTAGAGACGCCGGGCCAGCTTCAGGCCGCGGAAGCCCGGATCGACCATGATCTCGATGCCGTACAGCGTGTCGCCGCTCTCGTCGTGGTTCCGGATGTAGCCGGAATCCGAGATCGCCTTCCAGTTGTGCCAGTCCTCGTAGTGATCGAAGTCCACGATCAAACTGCTGGACGACGCGACGATGCGCCCGTCGTACTCGACGCAGATCTGGCCGTCCGCGAAGGTCCGGATCTGGCTTTCGATCTGGTCCTTCGTCCACGTCGGCATGTCCCCGAAGCAGCGCTTCTGGAGCTCGACGAGCGCGTCGTAGTCGGCCTCGCGCAGCCGGCGGACGACGAGCTTGCGCTCGAAGTCGTGCAGGTCGATCGGGGGGACGAGCGGGGGATCGGAAGGGACGCGGGACTTGGCCATGCGAACATCCTAACCGACTTCGAACGAGCGACCGGAATCGGCGTTGATTCCCTTGCTCCCGGCGGGCGTCGAGTTATGCTCGATCCGGCCGCTCCCGGGAACGGGCGCGCCGCCCGAAAGGAAATCCGAATGTGCGTCATGCGTTGTGTTCGACGGGTTCGATCGGCCCTCGCCGGATCGTTGGTCGCCGCGTCCTGCGCCCTCGCCGGCCCGCTCGCGCCCCCGCCCGGGCCGGTGACATCCACCTACAAGACGCTCGTCGAGGTCGAGCCGCGGATCGCCATCGGCCCGACGACCACGCCGGGTCAATCGAACGCGGTCTACAGAATCACCGAGTCTGGCTCCTACTACCTGACCGAGGACCTTCTGGTCCCCGCGTCGATGGTCGGCATCGACGTCGGCTTCGATGTCGCCGCGACCATTGATCTGAACGGCTTTGAAATCCGTGGGCAGTTCAACGCTCAAACAGGAATTCGAACAGAGAGCTCGATCATCGAGGTGCGATCGGTGGTCGTCCGCAACGGCCATATATCCGGAATGAGAGAGTACGGACTTCGACTCCGCGCCAACAGCGTCGTGGTTGAAGATGTGATCGTTTCGGACTGCGGCTCCCACGGCATGCTCCTCGACCCCCTGCTCGTGCCCGCGCGAATTGCTCGCTGCACGGTGCGCCACTGCGCTCTGGACTTTCACAACAGCGGCCTGCGCACTGACTCGCAGGCCATTCCCAGCCGCATGCCGGCCGTCATTGTGGATTGCGTCTTCCTCGGCAACGGAGGTTCCGCGATTCAGGCCGGTCCGAACTCTATTGTCGAACGAGCGCTCGTGGATGGCGGCGACGACGGCATCGCCGTCATGGGCGGCTCGCGGGTCGAGGGCTGTGTCATCCGTAATCTCAGCGGCAGCGGCCCCCCACAGAGTCAGCGGGCGGGAGTCAGGATTTTCGATGGATCGATCACGATTGCAGCGTCGATCATCAAGGACTGCGTCGTCAACAACGTGGATGGCACCGGATTCCTCGCCGGCGGCAGCTGCGTCATCAGCAACAGCGTGGCGCTGAACTGTGCTCTCGATGGTTTCAACGTGGGAACTGGCGCCGTTGTGACAGGGTGCGAGGCCCGTGACAATGTCGGCATCGGCATTCGTGTGAACTCCGGGAGCGTGGTGAGCAGTTGCGTTGCGCGGCTCAACGATGGCGACGGGGTTCTCGCAGCGTCGGGATCGCGGGTCGTCGGATGCGCGGCGTCGTCCAATGGAGGCGACGGCATCGAGGTTTCCACCGACGCGTACGTCGCGGACTGTGTGATGGATGCGAACGGCGGCGCAGGCATCCACGTCACGTCGGTCGACAATCGCATCGAGGGCAATCTCGTGACGGACAGTCCGCGCGGCATTGATGTAGACGCTTCCGGCAACGTCATCATTCGCAATAGTGCGAGCGGCAACACGATGAATTTCGACATCGTCGCCGGCACCGACGTCGGACCCATCGGCACGGCCGCGGCGTCGACGAGCCCGTGGGCCAATATCCAGTTCTGATGCGTTGACACCGACATATGAACGTCGTTTCACGCGCCGTTCACGGCGAGCCCGCAGTGACGCGCGCAGAATGCGTGCATCATGTCGGAGCAGATCAACGCAACGTGCGCCCACGATTCGTGCGGCTGCCGCAAGTCGAGCCATGACGGGGTCGTGGTGAACGGACAATGGTTCTGCTCGTCCGCCTGCGCCGAGGGGCGCGGCTGCGAGCATGCGGACTGCCGCTGCGGCGCCACGCCGCAGAAGAAGTCCCCGGGAGACGCGACCGCGCCGGCGCAGCCCCACTCCCCCACCAAGCCCGCGGCCAAGGAGAATCCCGGCCATCACGTGGACTTCAACCCCGCGCAGGGCGGGCCCGCCACCCGTCGCGATCCCTAGTCGCTTGTCATGCCGCGCGCCAAGCCGCTGATCTCGTGGATGCTTCGCGTCTGCTGCCTCGCAGCACTGGTGTCGGTCGCCGCCGCGCAACCGGTTGACGCGCCGGAGCCGGCGATTGATCGCGAGCTCGCGGCCGAACGAGCGCTCGAGCGGATCGAGGGGCTGACGCAGGAGCAGGTCGAGATCGATGGGGACACGGCGATCATCCGCGGCGTGGCGGACGATCGGTCGGTGATCGACCGGGCCGCGGAGGCGGTGCAGCAGGCCACCGGCGCCGAGCACGTGGACAACCGGGTGACGCTGTCGCTCGAGATCGATGACCGCGTGCGCGGCGCGACGAACCGGCTGGCCGACAAGCTCGAGCGCTGGATCGCGTACCTGCCGCTGATCCCGCTGGCGATCGGCGTGCTCGCGGTGTTCGTGGTGATCGCCTGGCTACTCGGGCGGTGGAGCTGGCCGTGGCGGCGCCTGACGCGCAATCCGTTCCTGCGCGACATCGCGCGAAAGCTGACGCAGGCGGCGGTGGTGCTGATCGGATTGCTGTTCGCGCTGGAGATCCTCGACGCGATGGCGCTGGTCGGGGGCGTGCTCGGCGCGGCAGGGGTAGCGGGCATCGCGATCGGGTTTGCCTTCCGCGACCTGGTGGAGAACTACATCGCGAGCGTGCTGCTCTCGATCCGGCAACCGTTCCGGCCGCGGGATCACGTGGTGATCGACGGACGCGAGGGCCTGGTGAGCGCGATGAACACGCGCTCGACGGTGCTCGCGACGTTCGACGGGAACATCGTGCGCATTCCGAACGCGATCGTGTTCAAGACGGCGCTGGTGAACTACTCGACGGACCCGCGCCGGCGGTTCGAGTTCGACGTCGGCGTCGGGTACGACGTGGACCTGGCGCGGGCGATCGACGTCGGCGCCGAGATGCTGGCGGGGACGCCGGGCGTGCTCGACGATCCGGCGCCGTTCGGGCTGGTGCAGAAGCTCGGCGATTCGAGCATCACGCTGCGGCTCTTCGGCTGGGTGGACCAGACGAAGCACGATTTCGGCCGGGTGCGCAGCGCGGCGATGCAGCAAGTGAAGGCGGAGTACGACCGGCTGGACATCGACATGCCGGAGCCGGCGTACAAGGTCCGCATCGAGTCCGGCGATGCGCCCGCGGAGGGGCCGAAGGCGCCCAAGACGGCGGCGCCGGTGCACGAGGTCACGCGCGACGAGGTCATCGAGGACCTGTCGCGCCAGACGGAGGCGGCGAGCGGCGACGAGAACCTGCTGCAGGACGAGGCGCCGCTCGAGTAGATCCGGCGCTATGCCTTCTGTCGCGCCCAGAATTCCGCGGATGTCGCGACGGGGATGATTTCGAAGTCAACCAGATCGGACCAGCGTTCGAGCCAGCCACCGAGCGCATCCGCCGACGGGGCTTCCATGAGCTGGAAGCAGCGGGCGCCGTCGTCGGTCATCCAGCTCGAGACGTAGGCCACACCGCTGCCGTCCGGGATCTGACGGCCGAGGGCGGCGAAGCGTTCGCCCACGGCGCGCGGGTTCCCGGAGCGGAAGCGCTCGATGATCATGAACAGCATGTCTCGACGTACGCCGGCGCGCCCGGCGTGGTTCGGTCAGGCGCGTCGACGGCGGAGGGCGGTCATGGCGGCGAGGCCGAGCAGGGCCGCGGCGCCGGGGGTCGGGACGAGGGTCGCCGTGCCGGCGTAGATCAGCCGCTGCGAGCTGAACGGACCGAACTGGACGTATTCGTTGGCGGCGAAGGTGACGCTGCTCTGCGTGCCGTTCTGGAGCACGTCCACGATGCTCGAGCTGGCGCCGAAGCTGATGAGGATCGCTGTGAACGGATCGCGGTAGAAGGTCCACGCGATGCCGGAGGCGTCGGAGACATTCGGATAGACGCCGGAGATGGTGAGCGGATAGTGACCGGCGAAGTTGGGGTCGAAGTGCACGAGATTGAACTCCCACGACGCCGGGTAGTAGTTGGAGATGGCGGAGTCGAAGGTGATGGAGCCGACGAGGCGGGTCTGCGGCGGCTGGTTGGCGGTGTAGAAGTCCCAGGGCTGATCGATGAGCCACGTCGTCGCGCCGAGGGACGGCGCGGCGGCGGCAATGGCGAAGAGGACAGCGGACGCGGTGCGCTTGGTGAACATATGAGACTTCTCCCTGTTCCTGTGCGCCGGCGCGGCGGAGGCCGCGGCGGCGAATGTGCGGGGAGAGAATAGCGTCGGCAATGGACGACGCAAGGTCCGGTGGGCTCGGAAGTCGTTTTTCGACAGGGGCTTGAGCGGTTATCGGGCACTGTGGACGTGAAAGCGCCGGCGGCGCCGCGGCGTGAGGAGGCCCTCTGCGATGGTCCGTCACGCGCGCGGCGACCGCCGGGCGGTTCGAGGCGCTGGGATGTGCCGGGCGTTCGTCGCGTGCTCTTGTAGGGGTCAAGAGCGGAGGATGGCTGGACGCCGCGGGCGTTGGAGCGGCGCAGGGCGGGAACGGGATCCGACGGAGGCGGCGTGGAGTCCGGATCGTGGCGCGGCCATCCTGGGGAGTTCCGGCGTGTAGGGGCCGGTGGGTTTCCCTCGTCTTCGCGCGGTCGATCCGGATTTCCGACGACGTCTCCACCCATGGCGCGAAGGACCGTTCCTGTGCGCACAAACGTGGTCATGCGCGCGGGGTCGATCCGCGGGATCCGGCATGGGGAGCGGCAAAGCGATTTTTTTTCCGTTGTTCGATTTTTGCCTTCCGCGGGGTCGCGCCTGTGCGCACAAACGTGTCCTTTCACGCCGTGGTTGCAGAACGTTCGGCATTGACCGCGGACACCGGCGCGGTAGGTTTGCGCCCATCGGACGGCGAACACCGGCGTCGCGATGTGGGGTCTTGTGTTTCTGACGCCCAAGGGCGACGCGAGGATTCGCGCGGGTTGTCCTTCGTTGGTGGGAAGAACACAAGGAGGGAACGATGCGCATCGTGGCACTGGTGGCGGGCGCTTTGGCGCTGGCGGCGTCGAGCGCGCAGGCGCAGCTCGTGGTCGGGAACGACCAGAGCGGCGTGGCGAGCATCTATCACATCGACGTGGGGACGGGGGTCGCGACGGCGATCTACTCGGCCTCCACGAGCGAGGCCAAGCCCTGGGGCATGGCGTACGACAAGTCGACGAACACGCTCTATTGGAACAACGGATCGAGTCTCTACTCGTCGCCGTTCAGCATGAGTCTGACCCCGACGCTGCTGGGAACGATGACGTTCAACTCGGCGACCGTGAACTTCGTCGGGCTCGGATTCCGCAACGGGGCGCTGGTCGGCACGCGGAACATCACGACCGAGGCGGTGTACACGATCAACGTGAACACGCTCGCGGCGACGCAGACGTACGTCTATCCGTCGGCGTTCGACTTCGGCGGCGTGGACGTGGACATCGCGACGGATCTGCTGTACGGGCTGAACGATTCGGCGACGGGCGGCAGCGGACGCGGCTTGTACGAGATCGACGACGCGAACGCCACGACGACGTTCAAGGCGCCGTATCCGGCGAACGAGACGGACATCGACGGTCTCGCGGTGTTCAACGGGCGCGCGTACTACGTGACGGACGGGCCGAATTCGTCGCAGTCGAGTTTCTACATCTATGACGTTGCGACGGGGCAGCTTCTCGGGACGCTGGCCTCGCCGTTCACGGGCAGCGGGACGTTCGCCGCGGCGGCGTACATCCCGGCGCCGGGGACGGCGGCGTTCCTGGCGATGCTGGGCGTCGGCGCCGTGGGTCGGCGCCGGTAGCGAGAGGGAGGGAGATTCTCGTTGGGGGTTGAGGGACGCCCGGATCGGGAGATCCGGGCGTTTTTTCGGCGCGGGCGCGCCGGTATGCTGCGGCGGAGTGGCCGAGCCGGTCGTCATCTCGCGATTGCATGCGCCGGTCGGGGAGGCCGATCTGGCTGCGCTGTCGGCGCTGCTGGTCGAAACGGTGGACGGGGGGCACCCGGTGAGCTTCCTGGCGCCGATGTCGATCGACGATGCGCGGGCGTGGTGGGAAAAGACGCTGCGCAATGCCGTGGCGCACGGCGCGCGCGGGCCGATCGTGCTGGTCGCTCGTGAAGAGGAGGCGATCGTCGGCACGGTGCAGATGCAGCCGGCGTGGGCGCCGAATCAGCCGCATCGTGCCGAAGTGGTGAAGCTGATGGTGGCGACGCGGGCGCGAGGGCGCGGCCTCGGGGCTCGGTTGATGGCGGCGATCGAGGACGAGGCGCTGCGCGCGGGCTACACGCTGCTGACGCTGGACGCGAAGGAGGGCGGCGGCGCGGAGCGGCTGTACCGGAGGACGGGGTGGACGGCGGTGGGCACGATTCCGCGGTTCGCGATCGATCCGGACGGGCGCGGCCGGCACGGGACGGTGATCTTCTTCAAGGAGTTGTCGGCGACGCGCGGGTCATGAGCCGTGCGCGGCGTTCGCGACGGGATAGATTTGGCGGGCGTCGATGACGAGCACGTCGCCATCGATCTGGTGCACCTCGCCGACGACGATGATCTCCGAGAGCTCGTGCAGATTGCTCCAGCCCTTCATCGTGGCGCGGAGCGGCGCGCCGCCGTCGTCCACGACGCGCACGGTCGCGGCGTGGTGGGTGATGTCGGCGCGGGTTTCGCAGCAGTAGTCCCAGGGGGTCGTGCAGGAGTCCTCGGGGTTGTCGGCGCAGGTCGGCAGCGCGGCGCCGACGATGGTGAACATGGCGCGGTCGGAGGCGAACGGCGCCGCGGAGCCGCCGATGCGGCCCCGAATGACGACTTGTTCGCCGACCTTGGCGCCCGGCTTGGCGTCGGCGACGGCGACGGCGCCCTCGGGCTGCGCATCGGCGAGGAGCGACGCGGGGATCACGACGGTCGATGGCGCGGTCGCGGTCGAAGCGTCTTCGGACTTGGCGCAGCCGATGAGCGTGAGCGCGGCGAGGGCGAGCGTGATGGAGGTTCGCATGGGGCGGTTCCTTTGTGTTGGGTCGGGTGATTCAGAGAGACTTGAGCGCGGTCGAGACGGGGAGGCGCAGCGCCTGCCATGCAGGCGGGAGTGCGCCGATGAGGCCGACAAGGGCGCCGGCGAGGAGCCCGATGAGGATGACTTGTGCATCCACAATGAGGCCGAAGACGCCCATGGAGAAGCGCACGGCGACGCCGTCGAGCACGAACATGGCGACGAGACAGGCGATGATGGCGCCCGCGGCGGTGGCAAGGACGGACTCCTGCACGAGACTCACGATGATCGCGGGGCGGCGGAATCCGAAGACCTGGAGCGCACCGAGTTCGCGCACGCGAGACGCGAACGCGGCGTGCATGGTGTTGAGGCCGCCGAACAGGCCGCCGAGCCCGATAAGGCCCGCGGTGATCCACGCGACGGCGCGGATGGGGCCGAAGAAGCGGGAGAGGCCGGCGTAGTAGTCCTGCTCGCGCATCGCGGCGAGTTCGAGGTCGAGGCGGGTTCGGGCGAGCGCGTCGGCGTCGCCAAACTCCGCGATGGCGGGATCGAGCGTGACGATGACAACGGAGTCGGTCTCGCGCTTGGTGGCTTCCTTGAGGTCGTTGAGAGGAACCCAGACTTCCGCCTCGCTGACGGTGCTCGGCGCGGCGAAGCGGCCGACGATGGTCCAAGCGCGGTCGTCGATGCGGAGTGTTCGGCCGAGCGTGATATCGGTCTCGGGCACGCCGAGCTTCTCGTGGGCGTAGCGTCCGACCATGACCTCATCGGCGCCGACGGCGGGGAAGCGGCCCTCGAGGATCTGCACGCGGTCGTGGACGAGGAGCGCGGCGGGCGTGACGCCGCGGACGAGGACGAGGGAGCCGGCGGCCTCGGCTTCGCCGGCGCGGAGCGGGAGTTGGACGTGGACTTCGGGGGAGACGAACGCGGCGCCGGCGTGTCTGCGGATGCCCGGCAGACTCGCGGCGACGATGCCGGCGGAGCGCGGGGCGACTTCGCTCCGTTCGAGGGAGTCTTCGCTGCCGACGCCGATGAACATGACGTTGTGCTCGCCGCCGCTGGCGCCGAGGGCGAGTGACATGCCGCGGACGAACGAGGCCGCGGCGAGCGCGAGGAGCACGACGAGCGCGCTGCCGAGGACGGCGAGCGTAAGGCGCGTGCGTGAGCGGCCGAGGTTGCGGACGGCGTAGTCGAGGGGGAGCCAGCGCATGGCTTAGACGCTTCGGAAGGACTGGGCGATCTCGAGTCGACCGGCGCGCCAGCCGGGGACGAGACCCGCGAGAATGCTGAGGATGGCGGAGATGAGGACGCCGAGCGCGACGACGTCCCACGCGGTGGTGATGTTGATGGTGAGGCCCTCGTTGAAGAGAGAGAAGTTGCCGAGGTGCACGAGGAGCGCGGCGCCGAGCGCGCCGATGACGCCGCCGGCGACACCGACGATGAGGCCCTCGACGATGATGAGGCGAGCGACGAGGTTGGCGCGGTAGCCGAGGGTCTGGAGGATCGCGTGCTCCTTCACGCGGTCCTGCACGCTGAGGACGATGGCGTTGGCGACCAGCGCGAGGACGGCGGCGAGGCACGCCCAGCCGAGCCAGCGGGTGAAGGCGACGAGCTCGACGATGTCGGCGGCGGCCTGGGCGACGAAGGCCTTCTCGGGGCGCGTGGTGGTCGGCTCGGCGTCGGAACGGAAGGCGTCGTCGATCGCGGCGGCGACTTCTTCTAGGCGCGCGGGGTCGGCGACGGTGACCTGGAACTGGGTGACTTCACCAAGGCCGGCGCGCGCGGCGGCCTGCTGGAGAAACGGGAGGTGGACGTAGGCGACGTTCTGATCCTGCGCGGCGTCGGAGCGGAAGATGCCGGCGACGACGACGCTGACGCCGGAGGATTCGAAGGAATCGCCGAGCTTGAAGTTGCGACGCATGGCGAGGCGCTCGCCGATGAGCGCGGCGTCGGAGCGGCGGCGCCATTCGTCGAGGGAGCCCTCGAGGAGCGTCCAGTTGGCGGAGAGATCGGGGAGGTCTTCGACGGGGACGCCGCGGTAGGTGATGACGTCGAGCGAGGCGCCGCAGTTGCTGACGACGATCTTGACGGGGACGACGCTGACGACGCCGCCGATGCGCTGGATGGTGGACGAGTAGCGTTCGGGGAGTCGGCTGGTGGCGGGGCAGAAGCGGTTCTCGCGGAAGACGACGAGGGTGGTGTCGGCGGCGGTGGCGCCGGTGCTGGCTTCGACGCCGCGCTGCATGGTCTGGACGACGACGAAGAGGAACATGGCGACGGCGACGCCGGCGATGGTGAGCGAGGTGCGCGTCGGCCGGCGGAGGACTTGCTTGACGGCGACGGGGAGGAATCGCGGGCTGATCATGACGCAGCTCCTGCGGGGGCTTCGGATTCGATGAGCCTGCCCTTGTCGAGGTGGAGCGTGCGATCGGCGAACGCGGCGGTGCGGGCGTCGTGCGTCACCATGACGAGCGTCTTGCCGAGTTCGGAGGAGAGGCGGCGGAGGAGGCGCATGATGGCGGCGGCGGATTCGGCGTCGAGGTCGCCGGTGGGTTCGTCGGCGACGATGAGGCGGGGATCGTGGACGATGGCGCGGGCGATGGCGACGCGCTGTTCCTGCCCGCCGGAGAGCTGGCGCGGGTAGTGGTCGTGTCGGTCGGCGATGCCGACGAGTTCGAGCGCGGCGGCGACGCGCTGGTGGCGCTCGGCGCGCGACAGGCGCTGGAGGAGGAGCGGAAGTTCGACGTTCTCGTAGGCAGTGAGGACGGGGACGAGGTTGTAGAGCTGGAAGATGTAGCCGACGTGGTCGCTGCGCCAGGTGGCGAGACGGCCACGGGACATGCGCGCGATGTCTTCGTTATCGATGCGCAGTGCGCCGGCGGAGGGGCGGTCGATGCCGGCGATGAGGTTGAGGAGCGTGGTCTTGCCGCTGCCGGATGGGCCCATGAGGGCGAGGAACTCTCCGGAGGGGACGTCGAGGTCGAGCGCTTCGAGCGGCGTGATGACGGCGCCGGCTTTCTCGTATTGCTTGGTGATGCCTCGGCACTCGATGTGCGCCATGGTTGGTCCTTAGTTCTGGGTGCGCTCGCCGGCGATGCGGATGCGGGCGCCGTCGCGGAGTTCGGCGCTGGATTCGACGATGACGCGGTCGCCGGCGGCGAGGCCGGAGGTGACGATGACGAATTCGCCCGAATCGCCGGCGGTGGTGACGGATCGATGCTCGGCGACGGCGGTTTGCGACTCGCGCCGGGCGATCCAGAGTTCGGCGCGGCCGTCGGCGTGGTTGTGGATGGCGGCGCGGGGAATGAGCAGCTCCGAGCGCGCGGTCGGAGGTGAAGACGAGGCGTTTTCGGATATGGAGAGCGAGGGCGCGAAGAAGCGGACGCGCGTGAGGACGTCGGGCTTGAGGAGTGGCGAGGGGTCGGTGATGGAGACTTTGGCCTCGACGGTGTTGCGCTGGATGTCCGCCTTGTGGACGAGGCGCGTGACCGTGCCTTCGAAGGTGCGATCGGGGAGGAGTTCGCTCTGGATCTCGGCGCGGGCGCCGACGGCGACCTTTGCGGCGTCGGCGAGGGGGACATCGACGCGGACCTGGAGGCGCGCGGGGTCGTAGAGGTGGACGACGACGTTGGCGCGGTCGTCGGCGCCGGGCGCGCCGGTCATGCCCACGCGCATGCCGGGCTCGACGGCGAGGTCCATGACGACGCCGTCGGCGGGCGCGCGGATCTCCATGCGGTCCATGCGCAGTCGGGCTTCGTCGAGGTCGGCCTCGGTGCGGGCGACGCGGGCTTCGGATTCGGCGATGGCGATGCGCGCGGCCTCGGCGGACTGCTGCGCGGCGCGCCAGCGGAGTTCGAGACGGGCCAATTCGCCCGCGGAGACGCCGCCGGCGTCGAGGAGCGGGCGCTTGCGATCGAGTTCGTCGAGGAATTCGGCCTCGCGGGCCTCTGCGGCGGAGGCGTCGACCGTGGCGCGGCGGACGGCGGCGTGCGCTTCGGCGAGCGCGGCTTCGGATTGGCGGAAGGCGATGCGGGCGTCGTCCGGGACGAGGCGGGCGATGACCTCTCCAGCGCGGACGCGCTGGCCTTCGAGCACGAGCAACTCGGAAAGGACGCCCTCGGCGAGCGCGGGAACGCCGATGGCGAAGGGATCGGGCTCGACCCAACCGGGGCCCTGCGCGACGGGCGCGTCGGCGCGCGCGGGGGCGGCGGTGTCGGCGCGCTGCGGCGCGGCGACGACGGGGGCGACCCAGACTTCGGTCGCGGGGAGGAAGGTCGAGCGCGCGGCGTAGGCGAGCATGGCGAGCGCGGCGCCGAGGATGAGGAGCGGGATCGCGAGGCGCGTGAGCCAGCGGCGGCGCGGTCGCGGGATGGCGTGCGTTTGCGGCGGCGTTCGGCTGAGGGTCGAGAGGTCGCTCATGGGGTCGGCTCGGTTGGAGGAAGAGCGGGCTCGTCGGGGCCGAGGAGCTCGGCGATCCGGATCGCGGCGAGGGATTCGCGGAGCGCGGCGTCCACGAGGGCGAGGCGCGCGTCGTGCTGGCGCGTGAGGGTGTCGAGGAGGAGCGGCGTATCCACCTCGCCGAACTCGACGATGCGCAGCGATTCGGCGTACTGCTGGTCGGCGAGGGGGACGATGTCCTGCTCGAGCGAGATTCGGAGCGTCTGCGCGGCGGTCAGGGCGTGGATCGCGTCGGCGTAGTCGGCCTCGCGCCGTTCGAGCACGGACTCGTACTCGACGCGCGCGAGGTCGCGCTCGGCGTGCGCCGTCGCGACGGCCTGGCGGTTGGCGTTGAAGATCGGGATGGGCATCGAGAGGCCGAGGATGACGCGGCTGTTGCCTTCTTCCTGGCCGAAGCCGGGGCCGATGGTGATGTCGGGATATTGCCTGCGGACTTCGAGGTCGAGGCGGCGCTCGGCGGATTCGTACGCGGCCTCGGCGATGAGAATGTCGGGGTGGCTCGGCGCGATCCAGGTTTCGGGCGCGCCGAATGGCTTTGTGGTTGCTCGCGGGAGTTCGGGAAGGAGATCGATCGGCGCACCGGGTGCGAGGCCCATGATGCGCCGGACGGCGTCGGCGGCGCGAGCGGCGTCGGTGTGCGCGACGGCGAGTTGCGCGCGGCGCGTCGAGCGCTCGATGTGGAAGAGGCGTCCCTGGACGCGCGCGAGTTCGCCGGCTTGTTCAATGGCGTCCACAATTCCGACGAGCTCGTTCAGGCGGGCGACGAGGCTATCGAGGATCTGCTCGCGCGCGAGGGCCTGGGTCCATTCGGCCCAGGCGCGACGGAGTTCGATGCGGACTCGCCATTCGTCGGCGAAGGCGCGGAGGGCCGCCTCGTCGCGTTCGGCGCCGGCGAGGGTGCGTGCGGCGTCGAGCCGGCCGCTGATGGGGATGGAGAAGCCGAGCACGCCCGCGCCCATCCAGGGGTTGGGGACGCTGTCGATGATGCGGGCCACATCGCCGGTGAGCACGGGGTCGGGGAGGAGCCCGGCGTGCTCGGCGAAGGCGTCGCGCACACCGATGCGGGCGCGGGCGATGCGGAGTTCGGGGTTGAAGACGAGCGCGACCTGCTCGGCTTCGCTGAGGGTTAGGCCGTCGTCGGCGCTGAAGGGGGCGTCGGGCGAGGTGTCCGGCGTGAGCGCGGGCGGCAGGATCGCGCCGGGATCCCGCTCCCGCCACTGCGACCAGTGCGCGGCGGGATCGAGCGGGCGCGCCTCGTAGCGTGCGCAGCTCGCGAGCGCGAGCACGCACAGGGTGGTTGTGCACAATCGAAACACGATGGAGGAACTCCGCGGGTCGCTGGATCAACGGGGTGTGATCACGACGGAACGCGCGCGGCGACGGCCACGGGGCGAGGCGGCGCGCGTTCTGCGGGAGTTCGCTAGACGATCAATCGTGTCGAACGGAGCATGCTCCGCACAGCGCCGGGCGGACCGGGCGGACCGGGCGGATGCGCTGTTCGAGTGATGAGGTCGCCCGCATCGAATGGGCGAGGCGCGATTGCAAAGGGGATCGCGCCGAAGACCGGCCGGAGCTTTGACGGTCCGTGCTCGGGATTCAGGACAGTCGGATCGGCGAGTGGCAGGCCCGGCACGCGCACGCAGCAGGTGGGCGTCACGACGGGAGCGGTTGAGCCACGATCATCGCTGTCGCAGGCAGGCGGCGCGCCGGCGTTGCAACAGTCATCGATGTCGGGCGTTGGGGCGGGGATCGGGGCGCAGCAGTCGGTGGCGGCGCTCTGGGCGGCACAGGGCGCGAAACAGATGAGCGCATCTCCCACACTCGCGCCCGCCCAATGGGTGACGGCGACGAGGAAGGAGACGAGCAGGATGGCGAGTCGCTGCGCCATGACGAAGAAGTATACGGCGGACAAGAAGCGGATCCGTCCGAGGGCTTATCGGCTGCCAGGAGCGGCCCGATGAGCGGGGGCGCGTCGTCGCTACTTGGAATGCCCGAGGGACACCCAGAAGGTCGCTCCCTGGCCGGGTTTGGACTCCACCCACGCTCGGCCGCCGTGGGCGAAGGCGATCCGCCGGACGAGCGCGAGCCCGACGCCGTGGCCGCGGGCGTCGGCGTCGCCCCGCTGGAAGAGCTGGAAGATCGCCTCTTGCTCACTTTCGGGGACGCCTGGTCCGTTGTCGCGCACGTAGATGAGCACCTCGCCCCGCACGCGACGCGAGCCCAGCTCGACCGTGGGATGAGGCACGGACTGGGCGTGACGCAGCGCGTTGTCGAGCAGGTTCTGCAGGATCTGCACGAGGCGGGCGCGATCCGCGTAGATCTCGCGGACCTGCAGGTCGGTGCTGATGTCGACCTTCGTCTCGCCGCTGAGCAGTCGCACGATGGTCAACACTTCCTTGCAGACCGCGGGAAGATCAACGACTTCTCGGCGCGGCGTGACGTGTCCAATACGTGTGAACTCGAGCAGGGATTCGACGCGACCCTCCATCAGGTCGGCCGCGGCGCGGATGCGCTCCACGACGCCGCGGGTCTGCGGGTCGCTGACGATGTCTTCGTTCCGGAGCAGATTGTGCGCCAGCGCGAGCACGGTCATGAGCGGCGCTTTGAGGTCGTGCGAGACGGCGGCGGTCAGGAACTCCTGATCGCCGAGGCGAGCGTCGGCCTCATCGCCCGATACGGTGGACGACTTGGCGCGATCTCTCGCCACGGGCTCGAGCAGGATCGCAACTTCGCGGTCCGGCAGACGTGCGGCGATGGCGAAGACCTGCGTGCGTTCCCAGCGTTCAACACCGAGGCACAGGCGTCCGCTCCAGACGCCGGCGGAATCGATCGCATCGCGGAGCGCCCGGACCGCCTCGCCGCAATGCTGGAGCTGCACCAGTCGGACGGCGCGCGTGCCGACCAGAGCCGTCTGCGGCCGCCCGATGAGCTCGGCGGCTCGTTCGCTGACGGATGTCAGGCGCCCGGCCTCGTCGGCGTACACGATGCTTCCGTGTCGGGCGATCGCCGCGCCGATGGCGGCCAGCGGATCGCCGGGAGGTGGTTCGTCGATGGGCGCGGGGACGGTTGAGTTTCCGGCGAACGCGCAGGCGATGACGAGGGCTGCGCCGAGTCCGGCGATGGCGCCGAACGTCGCGGAGAAGCCGCGCGGCGCATCGGTCGCGCCGTCAAACCCGGCGACGAGCAGGACGACGACGAGTCCGGCGGCGCTCAATACGTGCAGCATGCGGCCGCGCGCCACCAGGAACGCGAGGGTGGCTGCGGCGATCAACAGCGCGACGGGCGCGCCGCCTTCGGCGCTTGTCCAGTCGACAGACCAGTTCGGGATCATGTCGGGGAGGGTGCGCGGCGCGTCGATGCGCATGGCCATCGCGCTGGGCGGCGCGATCGACAGATAGAACAGAGCGGCGACCGCGATGGCGGCGCCTTCCCACGAATTCTGAGGCCATCCTGTGGCTCGTGTTTTTTCGGGCGAACGCGCTGCTTGAAACTGACGAGGGCAGTCCAAGGTCATCGATGCCTCCAACGTATTGAGATCGGATTGTCGCGCGTTGTTTCGCCTCATGCAATGAGCAAAACCCCCCGCGAGGGGGGCTCGTTCGAGGTTGGAGATGTCATTCGATTGGTTTATCGAGCACGACCCAAAACGGGGGATCGAATGCATCGATCGCGCCGCTTGCGCGTTCGCCAGAACTCCGATCCGCTGAGTGTGCCGCGATTCTTGCGCATCGCGGGACCGATTGCAGGGAGGAACACGCGGACAAGGAGCCCAGACATGACTCGCGTTCTGCTCGCGGACGACAATCCCGATCACCGGCAGTCACTCGCGGATGCGCTGGCGAACTCCGCCTCAGAGATCGAAGTCGTCACCGCCGAATCCGCGTCGCGGATCGTTCAGGAACTGCAGCGCGGCGGCTTCGACTGCGTGGTGCTGGACTACTGGATCCCCCCCTACTCGGCGCCGGAGCTGATCGATCTGGTGCGCCGGACGGCGCCGGCGACGCCGATCGTGGTGGTGTCCTCCGGGCGGGACCAATCGATCGTGATCGAATGTATGCGCAAGGGCCTCCTGGACTTCGTTCCCAAGCAGGATGCGTTCGCGGGGACCGAGCTTCTGATGAAGGTGCAGGAGGCGATCGAGCGATCGATCCAGCAGCGCACCGAGCGGCGGCGTTCCAACCGCCGGCTGCGCACGCTGCGCAAGCTCGCCAACACGGACCCGCTCACCGGCGCGTACAACCGCCGGTATGCGGAGCGCATCCTGAACTGGGACCGGCACTCGCACGATCGTCGCTCGCTGACGACGGCGGTCATGCTCGACCTGGACCACTTCAAGGCGCTCAACGACCTGCACGGGCACGATGCGGGCGACAAGGCGCTCGTTCACGTCACCGAGCTGGTGCGATGCTCGGCGGGGTCCGCCGACATCGTCGTCCGATGGGGCGGCGAAGAGTTCCTGGTGCTCAAGCCGGCGATCTCGCTGGAGGCGGCGTGGATGTGGGCGGATTCGTTGCGCCGGCGCCTGGCCGCGACGCCCGTCGTGATTGACGGGACGCCGATCGAGATCACGGCGAGTTTCGGCGTCGCCACGATCTCATCGAGCATGTCGCCCGAGTACGCGATGCGGCTTGCGGACCGAGCGCTGTACCTGGCGAAGGATCACGGGCGGAATCGGGTGTGCACGGACACCATGGCCAGCGCGATGGAGGCCGCGGAGCGGGTGCAGTCCGAACGCGGGCTCTCCGTCCATCATCGTGCGCAGCGCCTGCTCGGGCGGCTGAAGCCGCATCTTGGTCCGACGCAGATCGAGCACACGGGCGAGCACGGACGCCGGGTGGCGTCGCTCTCGAAGAAACTGGCGGCGGCGCTGCACGTTGGCGACGACGCGTCGCACACGCTCGATACGGCGGCGCTGTACCACGACATCGGCAAAGTCGGCGTGCCCGAGGCGATCCTGGCGAAGCCGGCGCGTCTGACCCGGGACGAACGTCGGCTCGTGAGCGAGCACACGCGGTTCGGCGGCGAGCTGCTCCGGGCTCTCGACGTCGGCGACGACGCCGCGGCGATCGTCGAGGCGCATCACCGGCCGACCGGGGCGATGTGCGAGCGGTCCAGGCCGCTGCCTCAACAGGTCCTGGCGGTCGCGGACGCGATCGACGCCATGACGAGCGATCGACCGTACTCGGCCGCGCGCACGCTTCCCGACGCGATCCGCACGATCCGTGGGGAATCGGCCGGTCACTTCGAGCGATCGGTCGTCGACGCGGCCGAGAGTCTCCACGCAGCGGCTCGGCGCGCTGCATAGGTCCCAATTTCAGACGGAGGAGTCTTTCAGTATGTCAGCGAACACTTTGTTCTATCCGCAGCGGAGATGCGAGCGCATCTACCGTGACGGAGTTCGCGTCGCGTGGTCCCGGAGTGTGGGCGAGTCTCTTCGTCCCGCGATTCTCGAGGATCAGTCCGAGTCCGGCATCGGCGTTGTCGTCGCGGAGGAGAATGCTCCGCGTCCGGGGGATTCGGTCCGACTTCTGCTGAGGGACGTGCGTTCGGCCCGCTGCGCCCGGGTCGTCCGCAGCTCGGCGCGGAGCGATGGTCATGTTCGCCTGGGGTGCCGGTGGATCTCGGGGCGCGATCGGTCCCGGGCCCTGAGCCATGGACACCGGGGGCAGCGTTCGTATGCGCACGCTCTTCACCACGGAGTTCCACAATGATGTATCAGGACCCCAGACCACGCCCGCTGGAGAAGCGGATGGAATCACGACGGCATACCAACGGCTTGCTGCTTTGGCGGCCATCGTCCAGCGATGAGTTTCGAACGGCGGTGGCGCTCGAGGAATCGGATCGAAGCCTGGCGTTCGCGCTGCGCGGACACCCCACGCCCGCGCCGGGCCTTCTCCTCGAGGTGCAGCGAGACATGGACGGCCTCGGACGCACGCCGAAGAAGGCGGTCGTTCGTCGCTCGCGGCTTGCGCACGACGACCTTGCGATCGTCGCCGTCGAGTTCGTGTCGATGAGCCCGTTCCCGCCCGTCGCCGCGCACGCGGCGGTGGTCGCCGAGCTTCGACCGCTTTCTCTGCAGACCAGGCCGCGGGAGCTTGCGGCCTGAGGACGTGTCGCCGGCGATGGCGCGCCGTGACGCCATCGCCGGACACGTCCGAGAACTTCCGCGACCCTGGCCCGCTCGCGGGTAAATCCCCGGACCCGGCGTTATCCCGAGCCCCAAAACGGCCGAACTTCCCCCCGGAACCAGTCCCAAGGGGAAGTCCTCATGCGCGACACCTCTCGCTCCACGTTCGTCCATGCGTTCGCGCCGACCATCGGCGCCACGCTGACCGCCGCGATCGCCATCGGCGTCCTGATCGGCTGGTCGACCGAGGTTGAGTCACTCAAGCGCGTGCTGCCCGGGCATGTCGCGATGAATCCGGCGACGGCGGTGGCGTTCATCTTCTGCGCTCTCTCGTTGGGCGCGGCGATTCGTCAGCATCACGGACGATCCTGGCGGGTGATCGCGATCTGGTGCGCCGGCGCCGCGGCGCTGATCGGAGTCGCGCGGACGGGCGGCTATGTCGCCGGCTGGGACCCGGTCGTGGACCGGATCCTGTTTGCCGGGCGTCTGGACGAAGGGGGCGCCGTCCCGAACCGGATGGCGCCGAACACGGGCCTCGGGTTCATCTTCCTGGGCGTCGCGCTGACCTTGATCTGTCAGAAGCGCCGGACGGTGAGTCCCCTCGCGATCATCTTCGGCGCCATTCCGGGCCTGGTCGGCCTGCTGGCGCTGGTCGGATACATGAAGGGGATCGGCGTTCTTTCGGAGATGGGCCGGTCGATTCCGATGGCGCTGCACACGGCGGTTCTCTTCACCATCATGTCGCTCAGCACGGTGTGGGCGGCGATCGCCGGCGCCGCGGCGCGACGGGCGGCGGCGCTGGAGCGGCACGCGGCGGAGGTGGTGGGTTCGCGGCTGGATCGCGACATTCGGACGGGCTTCGGGGTGGCGCTGGTGACGATGGCGCTGGTCGGCGTCGCGTCGGTGCAGAGCCTGCGGCGCTTCATGTTCATGAGCGATCTGAATGATCAGCTTCAGGAGTTGCAGACGGCCGCGGCGCAGGTCGCCGCGGATCTCGAGCAGATGAGCGCCAGCGAGCGCGGGTACGTCATCACGGGCGGCGCGGACTTTCTGGGATCGTTCAGGGCGTCGGCGGGCGGCGTGTCGGCTGCGCTCGAATCACTGCGGGCGTCGTGCGAGGGCAGCGTCGTCACGCCGGCGCAGGTGGACGAGCTCGACGCAGCGCTCCGGAGCGCGGTCGCCGTGTCCACGGCGAGGGTGGAGACGCGTGAGCGCGCGGGGTTTGACGCGGTCCGCTCGATGGTGGCCGGCGGCGAGGCGGAGCAGGCGAAGGTGCGGGCGCGCCAGGCACTGGACGAGGTCGTGCACGCGGGCGAACAGGAGATGCACGTGCAGACGATCCGCGCGAGAGACAGCGCGGCGACGGCGCTCGCGGTCGTGACGATCGGCGGGGCCCTCGGCGCCGTGCTCGTGGGCACGTCCGGGTGGATGGCGCGCCGCGGCGTGGTGTCCTGGGCGAAGGCGGAGGCCGCCACCGAGGCCGCGCGACAGGCGGCGGAGGACGCGAACTTCGCGAAGAGTCAATTCCTCGCGCACATGAGCCACGAG